>JANQTF010000353.1 GCA_030731845.1 Bacteroidia bacterium
GGTCGGCTTTTGTTGGGGGCTCTCCGATGCTACAAATGTTCGACCCCCGCTGGGGTCGATTGGAGGTTGAGAGGCGAGATGTTGCTTGGCTGCTCTTGTTCCCCGACCTCAGCGAGGTCGCATGTTTGTAGCAAACGGAGCCAGCACCACCCGTTTCCCCCGACCCTGGAAGGGTCGCACAAAGGGAGGTCGGGCGCTTGCTCCTGCCTGTTTAGGTGCGACCCCTGCTGGGGTCGGACCGTGCTCGACCGCCTGTAGCTCTTTTTTCCTACTCCTTCTCCCTCTGGAAGAAGGCTGGGATGAGGGTACTTTCCCTTTACCAGACGGCTATGGGGGTACGGACTGGACGGGTAAGGAAAAATAGCTTCTAGCCTTGCCCCGAGAAATATGAGCCCAATCCCGTCGGAAAATTCCTCTGATTCATTCCTGAAAATAGAAAATCGAATCCTGTTTTGTCTGGTGAGAGGGAAGGAAAAACTTTCAATAATAATTGAAACATTTGAAATCGAAAGGCGTTTGAGAGGGGAAAGACTTGAACAATGGCTCACATTATTCTTCCCGGAGGCACTGGATTTATGGGAAAAGCCCTTTCTACATATTTTGTGCGTGCAGGTCATAAGGTTTTCGTCCTGACGCGATCTCCAAAAAGACCAGAGAATGGAATCGAATTTATTGGCTGGGATGGAAAAACGATCGGAGATTGGTCCAAATATCTGGAGGGTGCCTCAGCGGTGATCAACTTGGCGGGTAAGTCGGTGAATTGTCGATACACAGAGGCCAATGTAAAGGAGATTTTCGATTCGAGAGTAGAAAGTACGAGGGTGCTGGGAGAGGCCATAGCGGCATGTCAGCGCCCGCCGGAAGTATGGATCAACTCCAGCACGGCTACCATTTACCGCCATAGCGAAGACCGCGCCATGACGGAGCGCGATGGGGATCTGGGAACGGGAATGTCGGTAAACGTTGCGAGAGCCTGGGAGGACAGCTTTTTCGAGGCCATGGTTCCCGGGGTCAGGAAGGTGGCCCTACGCACAGCAATTGTATTCTCCGAAAAAGATGGTGCCCTTCCGCGCCTGATGAATCTTGTCAAGGCGGGAATGGGAGGTGCTCAAGGGACTGGAAAGCAAATGATGTCCTGGATTCACATGGAGGATGTGGTCAAAGCAGTGGCATTTTTGATGGCTCACAAGGAGCTGGAGGGTGCCTTCAACCTTGCTGCACCCGATCCTCAGCCGAATGCGGAGATGATGTCGGTGCTCCGACAAGCAATGGGGGTTCCTCTTGCCTTGCCTGTGCCGGCATGGCTGCTGGAGGTGGGTGCCGCTATGATTGGCACAGAAACGGAGCTCCTTCTCAAAAGTCGTTGGGTGCTGCCGCAGCGGCTGCTCGAAGCGGGATTTGAGTTTGAGTTTCCCACCTTACCTCAGGCATTGAAAAATCTGGGCGAGTAGCGTTCCGGAAAGGAAGATCACACGGGAAATGAACTGGCTTCTGTTGGGGGGGGGAATATCTGTCTTGAGGATGACATTGGTCATGTTTGCCTCAACTAGGCAAAGGATATCTTCGTTGGAAATATATGTTGTTCAATTTTAAGATATGAAGAGCCCCATAAATTGGCCTAAAGGACTTTCCTACCAAGACTATCTGCTTCAGGTGAATCAGTTGGTAGCCGACGGATTGACATCTGGCCCCACGCAGGATGAGTTCCTGTCCAATTTCACCCGACTCAACGCTCATCGCATGAAGCGCCTTGGCAAAACAGTCAAGCTTCTGGAGATGTGGGATCAATTTCTTCCCAACCTTCAGAAATCTTATACATGGCGCGTATTTACCGAGGCGTGGTGTGGCGATGCTGCGCAAATCTTGCCTGTGCTGCAAGCCATCGGCTTATCCTCTGGGGGGAAAATTACGCTGGAAGTATTCTACCGTGATGAAGACCCGGAATTATTCTCTCATTTCCTCACAGGTGATAGCAAGGCCATTCCCAAGCTTGTTGCGATTGACAACAATTCTGGGGAGCAAATAGGAACCTGGGGTCCAAGGCCTTCGGCTTTGCAGGATATTGTGTTGGCACACAAAGAGAATCCACAAGTATCCCACTCCGAATTGGTAGAACAACTTCAGCGTTGGTATAATGAGGATGGCACCCGGCAGATTCAGGAAGAAATTTTCCGGTCTCTTCAGACATGGGAGAAGAAATGACAAGTAATTTGGCGATATTTCGCATCTCTGGATGAAACTTTTCGTTGAAAAAGACAGATTTATTCTGTTTTTTGATGCTTAATGGTGTGGAATCGTCTTGGATTGCCCCTCTTCAGAGCAACTATCAGCCTCAATTAGCTATGTCTCTCATTCCTGTAGAAATACTTCGTCTTGAGCAAAAGAACATTCGGATCAGTGCCATTGCCACGACATTGATCATGTTGTTGCTTGCCCTTGTCACTTTTTTCTTCACTGCATACCGCACGCCAGATCGTCCGCCCGGTAAAGAGTATAAATTTGTCGGGGCCATAGACTTTGGCGACAACAAGCAAGGAAGCCAAAAGGTGAATACCCTGGACCGCTCTGTGGCCGATCCTAAGCCTACGCCTCCTGCGCAGGCCCAGCCCCAATCACAGCCCAATCCTGTGCCTCCGGCGGCTACGCCTCCCCCGCAGGTGACTACGCCTGCCCCCAAGCCGGTATCAACCCCTTCTACGCCTGCCAAACCCACCCCAAAACCTACACCCACCCCGACACAGCCTACACAGTCGAAACCTGCAACCCCACAAACAACCACGCCTGCTCCCACACCCAATCAAAGTCAGGAACTTGATCCTAACTTTAGCATGAACGCTGGTGGCGGTGCCAATCAGGGTAATGCTGATCCTGGGGCAGTAGGAAATAGCGGAACGCCTAACACAACCATACTCGACCCTAATGGAATGTACTCCTTCGGGGAAGGTGGTGGTGGTGGTCTCGACGGTCGCGGCGTTGTTGCGATCCCTTATCCTAACTATAATGCCCAGGAAGAAGGCATCTTGTCGTTTGAATTTATCATTGCCCCGAATGGTTCGGTAGTGTATGCGAAGGCTCTGCCCAACAACAAACCTGCACTGGCCAAATTAGGAGAAGATGCTATCAAGAAATGGAAATTCGATCCAGTTCCAGGTTCTTCCAACCAAAAGGTTCGGGTTAAAATGACCTTCAAATTGAGGTAATCAAGGCGGGTTGAAGCCAAAAAAAGAGGGTGTGATTCTACAGAATCACACCCTCTTCGTTTTATAGGACAAAAACCCTGCTACCAATCAGTTTGACTTGGTCTCGTCTTCGAGCTTGAGAATTTCATCGCGAATGCGAGCTGCTTTTTCGTAGTCTTCTCCGGCAAGCGCCTCGTCAAGTTGTTTTTGGAGCTTGTTAATTTTTTCTTTGGAAGAAGGCCTCCGTGCCCGTTTCGGCTTGGGAGCTTCTTCCACGAGTTCTACTTCTTCCAGATCATCTTCTTCAATGGGATCTGATTTTTCGATTTCTGCGAGAGAAAATTCTGCGCTTTCGGCGTTCTCGGGATTGCCTTCCTCTTCGATGACAATTCCGGCCTCTTCCAACACGTGCTCAGAGCAATAGATCGGCACTTTGAACCGCACGCCAATGGCTACTGCATCACTGGGGCGACTATCGATCTCGTGGAGTTCGCCGTCTGCTTCTATGATCAGACGTGCATAGAAAATTCCTTCCTGAAGGTCATTGATCACTACCTCAACCAGGTCCAGGTCAAAGTGCCTGGCAAGGTTAAAAATGAGGTCGTGAGTCATTGGCCGATTGGTTTTGATGCTTTCCAGCTCTAGCGCAATGGCTTGCGCTTCTGCCCCACCAATAATGATAGGCAAGCGACGATTGCCATTGGTTTCCCCAAGGACAAGGGCATAGTGTCCAATTTGTGAATGGCTGGATGAAAGCCCAATAATCTCTAGCGGAATCTTCTTCACTGGAATCTAGTTTGATCCGTCAACCCCTCATCAGTCTGGCGGAATGCTAACGGATGTAAGGGATAGCGCGGATTCGACAGGCGCAAAATTAGCAGAAATTCGCGCATTGCAAAAATGCGATACGAGGAGTTATAGACAATGCGGGAAGTCTCTCATCGGAGACTTCCCGCATGAATGAGAGATTAGCCTACTCTTGATTTCAGGGAGGCGATCAATTGAGGCACTACGTCGAACAAATCCCCTACGATGCCAAAGTCGGCAATCTTGAAGAAAGGGGCTTCGGGGTCTTTGTTGATCACGACAATATTTTTGGAGGAGCTTACCCCAGCAAGGTGTTGAATAGCCCCACTGATACCAATGGCGATATAAAGGGTAGGCGAGATTTGGATCCCAGTTTGGCCAACGTGCTCGTGGTGCGGTCTCCAATCCATGTCTGAAACAGGCTTAGAGCAGGCAGTTGCGGCACCGAGCAAAGAGGCAAGCTCTTCGATCATGGCCCAGTTTTCGGGGCCTTTCATGCCACGCCCGGCAGATACGACTGTCTCAGCTTCTGTGAGGGAAATGCCTTCGGCGGCTTTGATCAATTCAAGCGCTACCGCATCGACATCATTGCTGGAAAAGTTGCTCACCTCTACCAGGGTGGTGGCTACGGGGTGCTCTTCGACTTTGTAGCCGTTGGTTTTTACGGTGATCACCATCTGATCGGCATTCACCTTGAGCTCTTCCACTCCTTTGCCTGAGTAGGCCATCCGCGTGGTATCAAACCCGGCTGCGGGATCAGGAACTGTGATAAGTCCAGATAGGGCAGCAGCAGAAAGCTTAACGGCAACCCGTGGGGCAATCGCTCTGCCATTGTAGGTCTGGGCCATGACCACGGCTTTGGCATCAATGGATTCGGCGACCTTGGCCACCGCAGAGGCAAAAGCAGCGTTGACGAAGCTATCGCCAAGCACCTGATGAACCTTGCTCACGCCATAGGCACCAAGTCCTGTGGCAGCCGCTGCATCCACAGGGCCTACCGTAACGGCCTGAAGGTCGGTGCCGAGCTTTTGAGCTAGATCGTATGCAAATGTCGCAGCTTCAAAAATGGGTTTCTTAAATACTCCCTCAGAAGCTTCTGCGAATAGAAGAACAGGCATAATATTAATTGGCTGAGTCTTGGATGTAGAATGAGTGGAATTTGCCTAAAGAGTCGGGGCGAGCAACAAGCAAGCGCCGATCCATTTCCTTAGACAAGTCCCTTGTTTGTCAAGCTATCCACGAGCTTGCTGACATCTTCTGGCTGAAAATACTGACAGTTGCCCTTCGCAGGTGGATAAGAGAACTGGACGGTAGCAACGAGCTCAAGAGATTCATTGGGACTAACAACAGAAAGAGGTTTTTTGCGCGCGCCCATGATGCCTCTCATGTTGGGAATGCGCCACTCGGCAATCCCTTTTTGGCAAGAAATAACAGCAGGCAGTGGTACTTCCATCACTTCTTCTCCCCCATCTACTTCTCTTTTCACCTGGGCTGTCATGCTTTCTGGGTCGGCGATGTCCATGTGGGTAGCATAGGACACAAAGCTAGACTCAAGGTATTCAGCAAGCATTCCTGGAACGAGAGACCCGTTGAAGTCGATAGATTCTTTGCCGGTGAAAATAACGTCAAACTCTTTGCCATTGCAGTAGTTGGCAATTTGCTTGGCTACAAAACCTGCGTCAGTAGCATCTGCGTTGATTCTCACGGCATCGTCTGCCCCGATGGCTAGTGCCCGGCGCAGGGTGGGCTCCACTTCAGGACCGCCTACACAAAGAGCCGTGATGGCTACCTTTTTTCCTTCTTCCTGAAACCCAATGGCACGAGAAAGTCCATATTCGCAATATGGATTGATGATGAAGGTTACGCCAGTTTTATTGAGCTTGCTCCCGTCGCCCTCAAATTGGATTTTTGTAGTAGTATCGGGAACATGACTGATACAAACCAAGATTTTCAGCATGCGTTACATTTATTTTTTCCTGCAAAGATAACCTTTTCCCCGCAGTATGGAAAACCAACGACTCAAGCAGTTGTTCTTATTTTTGGAACAAAGTGCGCAAGATTCTTTCACATTGTACTCCATTGCATACGAATATTTGCAGATGGGGGCTCTTTCTGAAGCAAAAAATTATTTTGAACGGCTTCTTTCCTTCCATCCAGATTATCTTGGTGCCTATTATCAGCTTGGCAGGTGCCTCCGATTAATGGGCTTAGACAAGGAGGCTATCGCCATGTATCAGATCGGAATAGAAAAAGCGAAAGAAAAAAAACAGCAGCATACCCTCAGCGAGCTTCAAAACGCCCTGATGAATGCAGAAATCGGCGAAGAGCCATGATGGATTCTTCTTTGCGAGGGATTTGCCTACCTTTGTGCCCCATCATTTTGACCAATACCATTTGATGATCCAGAAGATGAGCCGTACTGCTATTTTACATATTGAGGGAGTCCCCAATCCCAATGCCATGAAGTTTGTTCTGGAGAATGGGATTTTGTCTGAGGAGCCCTACGAGTTTCGCTCTTATGCGGATGCTGCCGACTCGCCACTTGCACGCAAGTTACTGATGCTTCGGTACATAGATCGCATTCTACTCAATCAGAATGCAGTTACCATCGTGAAGAAAGAGGGGCAGGGCCCCTCCTGGAAAGAAATTGCGCTGGAGCTTAAACTCATGGTGCAGCAACACCTTGAGGCTGACGAGCCCATTCTCTTTGTGGGAGCCAGCCAATTAACTCATCCCCGCTCCGATGAGACAATTGCCAGCATCGTGACCCAGGTATTGGATAAGCACATTCGGCCAGCTGCCCAGGAAGATGGGGGTGATATTCTATTTGAATCTTATCAAGACGGGGTTCTCAATCTGAGTATGCACGGGGCCTGCCATCGCTGTCCTTATGCCATGCAAACCATGAAAGATGGCGTTGAAAAGGTGATGATGTCCATGCTGCCTGAGGTGAAAAAAGTAACTGCTCTTGAAAACGGAGTTTCCTGATATGTCTGTCTTCCCTTCATCTGCACAGCCTGTCCACTTTCAGGATCTTGGCCTCATAGCCTATCAGGAAGCTTGGGATCTGCAAGAGTCTCTCCTACGGGTGAATGTTGGCCTAAAGCAATCCGCCAGCAAGGTTGCTGCGAATAAGATCGCTACTCAACACTACTTGTTGTTTTGTGAGCATCCGCATGTCTATACCCTCGGGAAAAGTGGAGAGGAAACGCACTTGCTCATTGACGAGGCTACAAGGCGTGAGAAAGGAATTTCCTATTTTAAAATTAATCGTGGGGGGGACATCACCTACCATGGCCCGGGGCAGATCACTGGCTATCCGATTTTTGACCTTGAAAAATTCAAACCCGATCTCGGCTGGTATCTCCGCACGATGGAGGAAGTCATGATTCGGCTCCTAGCTGAGTATGGTCTCGATGGCGGTCGCATCGAAGGGGCAACAGGCGTTTGGCTGGGGGTAGAAACGCCCTCTGCCAGGAAGATTTGTGCCTTTGGGGTGAAATGTAGCCGATGGATCACCATGCACGGATTTGCTTTCAACGTGAATACGGATCTTGGTTTGTTTGACCACATTGTGCCTTGCGGTATCGCGGACAAAGGGGTGACCTCCTTGCAGAAGGAGCTGGGGCATCAGGTTTCGATGGAGGAAGTGAAAAAGAAATTGAAAGCCTTATTCGGCGAATTATTTGGGATTGAATATGTGGTCGAATAAGTTCGGGTAACCCGAAAAAAAAACCATCTCGTTTAAGCGAGATGGTTTTTTTTATATCATCCAAAAAGGAGTGAATTACTCCGTCGGGATATTTAGTTTTTTCATGAGTTTGAGGGTCACATCATACTCTTCTGGTCCGTAGAGGACCAAAGAAGAGCCAGTGCCGTCCACTTTACTCATGATGAAGGAGTATCCATCTTCAGCGGCGATGGCGTCGATGCCAGCTTGCAGCTTGTCGATGATGGGCTGAAGCAAATCTTGGCGACGGGTCATCAATTTGGTTTCTGCATCAGTATTTTCGGCAGAAATTTCCTGATCGAGTTTTTGAAGCTCGGCTTCAAGAGGAGCGAGGGTGGCCTGATCAGCACCACCTTCGCGAAGTTCCATGTATTCCTGGAGCTTGGTTTGGGCATATTGCTGTTTTGATTGCAGCTTTTCAGCGAGTTTTTGCTCGTAGGATTGCAGGGTTTGCTGCATGGTTTTGGTCTCCGGCATACGGGACAAAACGGCCTGGATATCAGCGTAGCCTATCTTAATCGTTTGTGCGAAAGACTGGCCAGCGAATGTCAGGATTGAAAGTAATATCAGGGATGCTAGTCTCATGTTATTCAAAAGTTGGGGAGAAATGCGGGGCGTATTTCTCTTGAGTCAAAAAAAGAGTGTGTGTTGAGAAGGGTAGGGCTATTCCATGCCCTCAGGGATGGCGATATTAAGGCGCTTCATGAGCTCCTTTGTTACATTGTATTGATCACCTGCGTGAAGCACAATGCTGGTACCCCCAGAAGTTGCATTAAAGATATAGGTGTATCCACCTTCTTTGGCGAGGGCATCAATGGCGGCCTGAACTTTGTCGAGGAGCGGGCCGAGTCGGTCCATTCTTTTGACCATAAGCTTTTGCTCTGCATCCTGCTGAGATTTATAGATTTCCTGCTGGAGCTTTTGCAACTCAGTTTCCATGGCCTGCAATTCTGTTTCGGGGAGGCTTTCGCCAGCTTCCTGTGCACGTTGCTGAAACTCTTCGAGTTTTGTCTCCGCGTATTCCTGTTTGGCGCGGATGTTTTTTTGGAGCTGTTGGGTATAGGTATTGAGCTCTCGCTCGATAGCCTGTGCCTCTGGCATATATGCCAGGATCAACTCCAGATCGGCAAAACCGATCTTCTGAGCCTGGGCAGGTAGCACTGCGCACAACGCGAGCAACATGACCAGAAAAATCTTTGATAATTGCTTTTGCATGTTTTCTGTCTAAGGTCCGGCAAAGATAAGTGCTTTTTTGGATAATTAGGAAAGGTGAATCGCTTCCTGCTTTATCCAAGCCTTATTTTACCAAAAAGGTTCGCTTTCTGTAACGTGTGAATCTTAAAAAAGAGATATGAAGCCCTTATTTTCCATAAAAATCGTCAGTGTTGGGACGCCATTTGTAGAATCGGTCACCAAGAGGGTGCCTCATCTGTGGCGAAGTCAACACTGACGATATGGGGTGGGCCAAAACACTAGTTGTCTCCTGCTTCTTTTCCGTAGCCTAATTCTGTGAGTACCTCATCGCTGGCATCGTAGAGGGCGTTGGTGTACAGCCATGTCACGCCACCTGCTTTGTCAAAAATGAAATCTAACCGTTTGCGCTGGGCAATTTTTTCTACTGCTGAGAATACCTTGTCTTGAATAGGCCGCACCTTGGCTTCTTGCAGGGCAAAAAGCTCCCCGTCGTAGCCAAACTTTTGCTCGCGGTATTCTTTTGCTTCTCGTTCAGCAGCAAAAATCTCTTCTTGCTTGCGTTGTTTCACATCTTCGGGCAAAAGCACTTCCTGTGCCTGATACTCGGCATAGAGACGCTCGATGTCCTGATATTTTTTCTCGAGCTCTTTTTGCCACTGCTGAGAAATACGCTCCACCTCATCCTGTGCCGTTTTGTATTCCGGAATCTGATTCAGGATATAATCGGTGTCCACATATCCTGTCTTTTGAGCCAGGGCAAAACTCAACCCAGCTACGAGTAGGGTCATTGTTACGAAAATCTTTTTCATCATGTGATTCATTTCAGTGAGAAAGGGAGAAATGGGATGTTTGTCCATTTCTCCCTTTGAAATACGCAATTGATGTGCTCATATCCGTCTGGAAGATAAATAAATCCACACAGATGTTCAGCAATCAGACACGAGGATTAGAATTGCTGTCCAATCACGAAGTGAAACTGCCCTCCACTGATGGTGCTGCTTCCTTCAACCTCATCAAATCCATAGGCCCAGTCGAATCCGAGGAGCCCTACCATCGGTAGCATTACCCGCAAACCTGCACCTGCAGCTCTTCTGAGTTTGAAAGGATTATACTCCCTGAAGTTCGAGAATCCGTTGCCTGCTTCCAAAAATCCTTGCACCCATACCGGCGCCGACTGATTGAGGGAGATCGGATAGCGAAGCTCCATCACCACACGGTTGTAGATTGGGTATCCGTTTTGGGCGTTGGTGAGAGAGTTGTTTTCATATCCACGCAGCGGGATAATCTCGCGACCATCGAGCTGTGCCAGGCCAAAGCCAATGAGGCCTGTACCACCGAGGTAGTAGCGCTCAAAGGGAGAGATGCCCAGATTAGCGTTGTAGGAACCTACAAAGCCTGCTTCGATTTTGGTACTCAACACCATGTCTCCTGCAATGCGGAAGAACCAATTGCTATTGAAGCGCCATTTGTGAAACTCCAGGAGGCGATATTTGTCTTCTGGTCCCAGGTCAGAATAGTCTTTTTCGGGGCCAAAGAGGGAGTAGGGTGGGGTGGCCTCCACCGAGAGCGACATGGTAGATCCGCTTCTTGGGTAGATTGGAGCGTCCACACTACTGCGATCGAAGGACTGGCGCAGCGAAATGATGTGGATATTAGCCTGATCAATTCCCTGGAATGCCTGGAAAGCTACCCCAGGCTGGCGGATATCATAATACTTGTACACCAGCGAAGTTCTCGAGGTGAAAAAGTCATCGGGAAACTTCATCCTTCGCCCATAGTCGAGGGAGGTGTTGAGCAGGTTGAAGCGATAGGTGGATGCCACGTTTTGAATCACTTGATAGTTGGCATTCACACCAAGTGAGTTGGGGCGCTTTCCGCCAAGCCAAGGCTCAAGGAAAGAGAAAGCAAAGTTTTTGTATCCAACCCCATTCATCTGAATGGCAAGGCTCACGCGCTGTCCATCGCCAGAAGGCACGGGCCTCCATGATCCTGGTTCGAAGATGCGGCGGGAAGAGAAGTTGTTGAAGGCCAACTGCACAGTTCCTACAAACCCTCCGGCCAATACGGCGCCTGTGGTTGGGTCGCGGTACTGCCCACCCCAGCCACCTTGCAGCTGTAGCTGATCAGAAGGGCGCTCTTCTACGGTGAAGGTGATGTCCACCGTACCATCGTTGGGGTTTGGGACTGGGTTGATGCCGAGTTTTTCCTGGTCAAAATAGTTGAGGGCCAGAATCTCTCGTTGTGAACGGATGATTTCTGCACGGCTAAATTTGCGACCCGGAGAGACACGAAGCTCACGACGCACCACAAAATCACTGGTCTTGGTGTTTCCTACAATGGGCACCTTCCGGACATTGGCCTGTGGACCTTCCTGGATACGGAGTTCGATGTCGATAGAATCGCCTACGATTGCGACTTCTACAGGTTGAACATCAAAAAATAAGTAGCCATCATCGAGATACAAGGAACTCACATCAGATCCGTTGGGATCGCCAAAGAGGCGCTTGTCGATCTTAGAGCCGCTGTAAAGATCTCCTTTGTTGATTCCTAATACTGATTGAAGAATCTCAGAGTTGTATTTGTAGTTGCCAGACCAGGAGATATCGCCATGATAATACTTAGGGCCTTCGTCGATTTTCATTTCCACGATCACCTCTTCATCACTAATAGAATAGATGGTGTCGGCCACAATGGCTACATCGCGATAGCCATTGTCATTGTAGAAGGTAATGATTTCGGATTTGTTCTCTTCGTAGATTTTGGGGATGTATTTGGAACGATTCCAAAATCTCCACCAGGTTTTTTGCTTGGTCTTTTTCAGCTTACTTCGGACCTTGTTATCCGTAAAGGCCTCATTACCCACGACGCGAAGCTCAGCAATTTTTACCCGGGGGCCTTTGTCAACGTTGATATTGACGACTACGCCATTTTGGATAATTTTGTCGGATTCTTCAACGATATCAACGCTGGTATTGTAAAATCCTTTTTCGATGTAGTAGTTTCTGATGACCCTGGAAGCAGATTGCTTTTTAGACTCGGTGAGGATGGTTCCCCGAATAAAATTGATCTGTTCGCGCAGGTCATCCGCCTGTGTTTTGTTGATCCCTACGAAGTTGAACTGAGAGATACGTGGTCTTTCTTTGACTTCAATGACAAGAAACACCTTGTCGCCTACCACATTGTCAATGCGAAGCGATACTTCGGAGAAGAGATTTTCTTCCCACAGTCGTTTCACCACATCCGAAATCTGCATTCCGGGGATGGTGACGGGTTCGCCTACGGCAAGGCCACTTCGAGCGATGATGGCCTCTCTGTCGCTGTAATCTGCGCCTTCTACTTCAAGCCCCGCCAACAAATAGGTTTTGGGGTTGTCATAGTTCAGCTCTACCTGGGCAAAGGAAGATATGAGCGACATGCAGGTGAGCCAACTTAACAAAATTCGTTTCATACGATCAGGACTGAATTTGCTCGCTGATTTTTCCGAATCGGCGTTCTCGTTTCTGGTAATCAATGATTGCTTCATATAGATTCTCTCTTCTGTAGTCAGGCCAGAGAGTCTCTGTGATAAAAAGTTCTGAATAAGCGAGTTCCCATAAGAGGAAGTTACTGATTCTATATTCCCCCGACGTGCGAATCATAAGTTCCGGGTCGGGGATGGAGGCTGTACTGAGAGCGGAAGAGAAAATCTCTTCGTTCATTTCTGCTGGATCAAGCTTCCCTTCTTTGGCCATTTGGGCCAATTTTCGGGTTGCCTCTATGATGTCTGCCCTTCCGCCATAGCTCAGAGCCAGTGTGAGGGTCATTCGCTTATTGCCTTTGGTCTTGTCCATAGCATCGCTAAGGACCTGCTCGCAATTTCCGGGCAGCCTTTCCAGGTGACCGATGGCGTTGAGCCGAATGTCGTTTTTCATCAAAGTGGTGGTCTCCTTTCCGATGGTTTCCACCAACAAAGTCATCAACGCGCTCACTTCTTTTTTTGGCCTGTTCCAGTTTTCTGTAGAAAAGGCATAGAGTGTAAGGTATTCAATGCCAAGTTCTGCTGCACCCTCGGTGACGTCACGCACTGCCTTGATAGCAGAACGGTGACCAAATACCCGGAGGTTGCCTCGCTTGTTTGCCCATCGACCATTTCCATCCATGATGATGGCGATGTGTTTGGGTAGCTTGTCTGGTTGGATTTGTTCTTTCAACGACATGGGCTAAGGGTCCTTGGACCATTCTCCTTACAAATCGAACAGGTAATAGTTCGCCAAAGGTTAACAAAGGTAATCAAAGTCCTTAGGCAACAAAAAAGCAATCTTGTTATCCCAACGATATCATAGAGAGAAAGTGGGTGAAATTGGTTGCATGGACTGGGGCAAAAAAAATAAGCTGCGCCAATTGACGCAGCTCAGGTACTATTTTTTGAATCGATGCTTATCTAAACTGTGGGCATTTCACCCAATCGAGGATGAAACTCACCCGCACATTGGTGTAGATATACCAGTCTTGCTGTGTCTGATCACCGCGAATACCGTTGGTATCGGCGCCACCGTCAGGGAATTGAGCGAGATCGATCCTATCTGAGAGGAGAGCAGCCACAGGATTTTGAGCCCGGAGAGCTTCAAGATCAGGATAGCGGTGGCTCACGTCATCGAGATAGTCGGTGAATGTTTTTCTGAAACCAGTTTCAATCTCAAGGTCAAACTTTTTGGAGAGAGAAAACCGCACACCTGCTCCCATGGGGATAGATAGCTGTGTGAGTCTGTAGGGTTCTGGTAGGGAGCCATTGGGATCGGGCAGAAATTGTCCTTCAGTCCCGAGGGGCTGTAGGTCATACCAAAGGCCATTGAGTTGGGCTTGTGGGTTGAAAGAAAACAGCGCCACGCCGCCAAACACGTAGGGGGTATAACGGGGGCGGTAATTGTACTGCCTGTCGGTAGGAAGGAAATCGAAAGCCACGGTGAAACTACCTTCGGTAATAGGAGATCTGAAGCTCAGATTTCTTCTTTCACGGACGGCGTTGGTGGAGGTGGCATCCGTAGCTCCCATCCATCCCTGAAAAAATCCAAGACGAGCAGTCATGAAGGGGTTGAACCGATAGGAACCCTGGATTCCGAATCCGGGCTTAGTGTACTTAAAAGTGAAGTCATCATCCAGGTCTCCCAAATAATTGGTAGGACCAGTGGAGATGCCTATTTTAAAATAGCCGTATCTAAATTGTGCTTGCGCCTCAATGGCAGTCCACATGACTAGACCCAGAACCAAGCTGATTTTTAGAACCTTCATGAATCAACGAATTTGGCAATTAACAGGAGAATCCAACGACAATGGTAATGTAACGGTGCAGGGTGAAATTAAGTATAGCCCAGCCACAAAACCAACGATAAGTAATGATCGGTAAAGGAAATGCTCGATAGCGGTCGTATTCAGATGTGAAAGTAAGGTCAAATCAATGATTTATTTCGATGAATCGAAAGTCATTTTTGTCCCTCTGCTTACAAGATCTCTCCATGAATATAGAGGTATGAGCAAGGGAAAAACCCTAATTTCGATTATCATGTCCCCACATAAGGCTTCTGCGAAGGTTGTCCACATGTTTGGTCGTGGACATTCGCAGGAGCCTTATCTTGAAATTAGCCCGCTTGATGGCGATAGAGGTCTTGGCTTTCACAAGTTCTGTGCGTGTGTCAAGGGCGACCATGGCTACCCCGGAGCGGCTTTCTATTTCAAACGAAACAACCCAGTCGTCTGGTATAACTACCGGCCTCACAGTGAGGGAATGTGGGGCAACCGGTGTGATAACAAAGGTGGCAGAGCTGGGGAAAATGATGGGGCCGCCACAACTCAGGCTATAAGCTGTGGATCCTGTTGGGGTAGCCACGATGAGCCCATCTCCCCAATAGGAGTTCAAAAATTCCCCGTTGATGTAAGTGTGAACCGTGATCATCTCATTGCTATTGGCCTTGTGGATGGTCAGGTCGTTGATCCCATGGGGATTTTCGCCAAAAAGGCCCGGAGGGTCACTTACTACTGACAACAGCGAGCGTTGGTCAATGCGATACATGTCTCGCATGAGCTCATCTGTGGCCTGCATCAGCTCATATTGGTTGATGCTGGTGAGATAGCCCAATCGGCCAAAATTGACCCCAAGGATCGGTTTTCCTGATCTGCCAGTGAAGCGCACTGCTTCTAGTACGGTTCCGTCTCCTCCAAAGCAGTATAGAAACTTACAATCGTCGAGCTCTTCCTTCTTGGTAAACACGGCTGTGGTTGCCGGGTCGAGCGACTCGGGGATGCGGTCAAAAAGCTGCCGGGCATACTTCTGGTAGAGGGTGAAGTGAATGCCTCGTTCCCTGAGGTATGCGAAAAAGTCGCGAAGCACCTGCAGGTTTGTGTTGTCAGTTATTCTTCCAAAAATCGCGATGTTCATTTGATCTGCAGGTCAGCGTGAAGGTAGAGGCCAGCTTGTTGAAGGTGATTACGGGAATATTCTACCCGAAGCAGGATGTCGTAAAAGCCGATCATGTTCAGCCCCAGTCCATAGCTGTAGAGGAGCTGGTTCTTGAGGTATTGGTCGGCTCGGTTGAATGCGTCATCTCTCAGGTATGCACCATCTAGAAACGCGGAAAGATACAGCCCGAATTGCAGATCCTGGAATCTTGGGTAAGGGATTTCATCAAAATGCAGAATTTGCCTGGGATATAGGGCATATTTCCATTCAGTTTTTACCACACTCATGTAGGTTGTAGCGAGGGCAAATGGCTCATAGCCCCGTAAGTTGGTGCTTACGCCAGAAAATTCGCTTCGGTTAATGCCTAAAAAACTTTTGGTAAAAAAAGGGATTCTGTCACCGATGCTCACAATTTGCTGCAAGCCATAGGCAAAGTTGAGTCGCCTGCCGCCTATGGGCAGATGATGGGCCCAGGTAGCGCCCAGCTTGCCAAAATTGGTGCTGGCCAGCGCTGAAGGGCCTCCGGCTATTCGCCCAAATATCTGATACTTCCAGCCAGATAAGGGGAAAGCTTTGTAGTCTCGCTGGTCTTCGTAAAATTGAAGGGTGAAGCTGGGAAAGCGTTCTATGCCGTTGGCCTGTGTGATGCTAAGGGGTGGCCCCCCCTCTAAAGAGAAGCTATAGAGGCTGTCTGAATAATGATAACGATCGTATCGCAACTCGGCATAGAGGGTTTTGTATAAGCCAAGCCTTTGTTTGGCTCCGGCATACACTTGCCAGGATGTTTCCAGTGGTTCACTTTCTACCCTTCTCCATTGGGCTTTTCCCTGCTCTGTGCCGATAATGACTTCATGCTGATTCACGTATCGGATCCCCGTTCGATAATCAAGCCTGTTTCGGGAGAGGGTAGGGCGGTTGAAGTCGATGCTGAATCGCTGAGAGAATCCCAGTTGGCCAAAAAATGTGAGGGTTTCGTTTCTTCCCGTCATATTTCGCCACTGAAGGGAGGCGCCATACACGAGTCGATGAAAATCCAGGTTGAGCAGGGCATTGACAAGGTCATAACTATTTCGCTCTTCCACCTGTAGATAAGGAGCTCCGATGATATATACCCGTTCCTTGACCTCGATGATCAGGTGCAACATTTCCTTGAGACGAATCTCCTGGATCGTCACTTCATTAAACAGCCCGAGGTTGTAGATATTGTTTCGAGACCTTTCCAGAGCTGCCGGCACTTCTGATAGGAGTACGGTATCACCTGTTAGGAGGGTCATCTCATTGAGAATCACCTGATGGCGGGTCTTTTCCGCACCCTGGATGGCGATGGTGCCAATCACTACCTGGTCCTGGGCTGGGAGAACAAATATGAGCATCCCGAGGAGCAAGGCTAGCAGAGAGGCCTTTCGCATGGGGCGTAGCGGATTACATATTGAGGTAATTCATCAAAGCGTCAATATTTCGACGATAGTCATCGAGGGGCTCCACTTTGTGATAAATGCGCACGACAGTATAATCAAAGCGCTCAAAAGCTGCCACTACCCGGCTCAAGTCTTCTACATTGAGCTTGAGGGTGACCCACACTACATGGCCTTCGGGATGTGCCCACAGATAGAGGGAGAGCACCTTGGCATCACCCGATTCGGTGATGCGACCAATTTCGGAGAGGGAGTAGCCGTTTTTCGGAATTTCGAGGACCAGGATGCCCCCGGGCTGATGCACGGCAAAGAGGCGCCCCAGATAGGGAGCCAATTCACGGAAGGTAATCACCCCCAGATACATGCTTTCCTCGTCTAAGACGGGAAGTACCTCCAACTTGAGGTTGAACATGAGGTCGAGGGCATCATAGACATGGTTTCCTTCATAAATGAAGGCAGAATCCCAGCCGCTGAACTTGATCTCACCGACAGACGCTTCGAGGTTGTCGGCATCAAGGAGGTCGTTTTCTGTGATCAACCCCTGAAACTTCCTGTCATCTACCACAGGAAGTTGGCTGAGTTTAAACTCATTCATCCAATTAAGTGCCCGGGTAGCCGAGTCACCCGAGGTGACGGAAGGGACGTAATCAGAGATAAGTTCAGAAACGATCATGAGGCGGGGTTAACTTCCTGGTGTTTTTGTAAGAATTGGGCTACGATACGATTAAACTCGACATGTTGTTCCATCATAGGTGCGTGCCCACAGCGATCTATAAAATGGAGCTCTGAGTTTGGCAGAAGCCGATTGAACTCGTGAGCCACATGTGTGGGGGTAATATTATCGTTAAGTCCCCAAATCAACAACGTTGGAACGTTTATTTGGGGAATTTCGTTGCGCATGTTGTGGCGTTGGGCGGATCGGGCGATTTTGAGGATTCGTAAGGTTTTGAAGTTATTGCCTACAATTTCAAATACTTCATCTACGAGTTCTTTGGTTGCTGTGTCTGGCGAATAAAAGGTATAGGCTACTCGCTCACGGATATATTCGTAAGATCCCCTTTTGGGGAATCCGCTTCCCATTCCTGACTCAAATAGGCCAGAACTCCCTGTGAGGACCATAGAGGTGACTTTTTCGGGATTTCGCAGGCAATAGACGAGGGCCACATGACCACCGAGGCTATTGCCGAGCAGGGCAGCTTTCTCCAGGCCTTTTATTTTCACAAACTCTTCCAGATAATTTGTGAGACCATCTACCGATGCATCAGCATGCGTTTTTTCATAAATGGGCAGCAGGGGAATCACGACACGATAGTGTGGGCTAAAGGCCTCAAACACATCCATAAAGTTGCTCAATGCTCCAAACAATCCGTGAAGAAGCAAGAGAACCGGTCCTTCGCCTGCCTCCACATATTGATATCCTTGTTCTGTTTTTATTTCCGGGGTCATACTCCTTCTGCTTTGGCCGGTGGTAGCGATTCTATCCAGTTGTGAATCATGATGGACCCTTTTGGGGTGAGGATGGATTCAGGATGGAATTGAACGCCTGCTAAACTATGGAATTTGTGTCTGATTCCCATGATTTCCCCGTCGGTTGTATAGGCGGTAATTTCGAGGTCTGTTGGGAAATTCACTTTGTCAATAATGAGGGAGTGATACCGCATCACAGTCATTGGTGTCTCAATGCCACGAAAAATGCCTTTTTGGTGATGATGGATGGGAGAGGTTTTACCATGCATAGGCCTCAGGCCATGAATAATTTTTGCCCCAAACATTTCTCCCATCAATTGGTGTCCCAGACAAATCCCCAGTACGGGAATTCCGGATGTGATCCCCCACCTGATCGCCTCAGCCGAGATCCCACTATCCGAAGGCTTGCCAGGCCCCGGCGAGATGAGGATGCCGCGTATGTGATCAAAACGCGATATCTCACCCAAAAATGCATCATTTTTGATCAGTACGACCTCAGACTCCCTTCGGATCAGCTCCACTAAATTAAAGGTAAAGGAATCGTAGTTGTCAACCACCAAAATCATGTGCAGGAGCGAAAGGAGTGCAAAACTTTGCAGTAAGCAGGGAGGAAATGCGAAGCCATTTTCTCAGTGATTCTCTGAGGGAGAATAGGGTGCTTGTCTTATCTTACCACCCCGGGCTTATTGGCTGGAAGCTGTTCGATGGTGGGCTCGGGCGTGCCCTGTGGTTGACCGATTCCAATGCGATTGATCTGCATGTTGGCCTTCTTGAGGGCATCCTGCCCAATGTTGAGGGCGTAACCAGAGAAGTTTCGCACGGGTTGGTAGAGCACCGATCCACTTTTGTTCTCGGTAGTTGGGAAGCTAAAATTTCCGAGCAGAATGAGTGCAATACTCAGCCCAAGGGTAGCAACCATCCCGCCAAAAATAGCTCCGAGCGCATTGTCGATCTTGATGTTCATCTTGCTGAGGCCATTGGTGAGCATGCCAAGAATAGAGGAAACGACGATGTACACAATCACAAAGGCAGTGACAAAACTCAGGAGTGCGATCACTTGTGCCTCCATCTGCACATTGAGATAATCGAGATAGAGACTTTGGGCGAGGTAGCGCAGGTTGAGGGCAGCGATGATGGAAATCAGGATGGTCATGACCCGATTGCTCATCGGGAGAAACCCTTTGGTGGCCCCCCTATACATTCCAAAAATGATCACACCGGCGAGAATGAGGTCGAGTGGATTGAGCACAAGTGTATTGTCCATGATGCTATGAGAAAATCGCTGATTAGGCGAGTTGTTGTTTCACAATCTCTGAGATGACTTTGCCATCGGCTTTTCCGGCAAATCGTTGACTGGCCTGGCCCATCACTTTTCCCATATCCTTGATGGAAGTAACTCCGAGCTCGGCGATGAGGGAAGAAATGGCTGCTTGAAGCTCTTCTTGGGTCATGGCTTTGGGGAGATATCGCTCGAGAATCTGTAGTTCTTCCTCCTCGGTTTGGGCAAGATCATCGCGGCCATTGGCTTTGAATTGCTCAGCAGAGTCTTTGCGCTGCTTGGCTTGTTTGGTGAGGATTTTCAGTTCCTCAGCTTCAGAAAGAGCTTCTCCGATATGGCCTTCGGAGGTTTCGGCAAGCATGATGGCAGACTTGATCGCACGTATGGTACGCAGTGCGACCTGATCTTTGGCCTTCATCGCTTCCTTTAAATCATCATTAAGTGTTGCTTTCAGACTCATGGGGCAGTTGTCAGTATATCAGCAAGTTATAAAAAATTAATCAATACTTCGGCTCTTTGTTCTTCGCCAAAATATTTTCCTTTACCTCCACCGGGTTTGTAGCAGTAGATATAGAGGGGATCGTCTGTATATCCAAAGTATGTTTCGAACTGAAAATCAAGGTCTTGTAGAAAAACGACATTGGACCAACCCGCAGCTGAGAAATACTTGTTCTTGAATTCCTGAATCGGTGTTTTTTCTGGTTCGAAGGTCACAAACAGGATTTGTACGTTCTTAAACGCATCCGGGCGTGCTGCGATCCATTCTGCCTGTTGGTTGCAATGCTCACACCAAGGGTCAAAATAAATAATCAGGGCAGACTTGCTTTGGTTGAGTTTGGCAGAGTTGTAGGTAGCCCCGCTGAGGTCTGTAAAAGAAAAAGAAGGCACTGATAACTGTGCAAACGCTGGCAGCATAGTGCCGAGCAATAATCCGAGGAGAAGACCGAGGTGAAGTGATTTCATATTGATAAGGACATGTTTTTTTGAAACGTGCAAGGTGCCTCTTAGGTCACTCGATATCTGTTTTTTGTGGCGAAGCCCTGCTTTGTCTAAGACTTCAAACGAATTCGCTGCAATTTAGATATATCGCCGCACAAGTTCAGTTGGAAATCCCTAATTTGAGGCACCTGCTTTGCAAGCTGTTGGAAGGTATCGGTCTCTTCTTCGCTTGCTATCACTCCAGAATGAATTTCCTTTTCGTGCTCATGTATTTCTTCTCTCGCCGGCCATCTCAATTGGCGCTGTTGCTGTTTTTTCCGCTTATGGCTTGCGCCACCGATCCGCCACCAACGCCTCCCAAGTATGAGTTTAGGGCGGTTTGGGTGGCCACCTTTCATAATATCGACTGGCCGTCTGATAAAGGATTGCCTTCCCCGCAGCAGAAAGAGGAGTACCAAGCCCTGGTGCAGAGGCAGAAAACCAATGGCATGAATGCCCTCTTGGTGCAAATTCGCCCGAGTGGCGATGCGTTTTATCCAAGTCGGTTTGCTCCCTGGTCAGAGTTTGTTACTGGAAAACAGGGCGTTCCCCCCTCTCCTTATTACGATCCGCTGGCCTTTATGGTCGAGGAAACCCATGCAGCCAACATGGAGTTTCATGCCTGGATGAATCCCTTCCGGGCCATTTCACACAAGCGATTTAGTTCGGTGGATCAGAGCAACGCGGCTTTGCGCCATCCCGAATGGTGCTTCGATTATGGCGAGCGCACCTATTTTAATCCCGGTTTACCTGAAGTGAGAGACTATCTCATACAGATCGTGATGGAGGTTGTGAAAAATTATGACATTGACGGTGTTCATTTTGACGATTACTTCTACCCTTATGAAGAGCCTGGAAATCCTTTTGTAGGCGACCTGAATACCTTTCGGACCTACGGAGCGGGCTTCGATGACATTCACGATTGGCGCAGGCACACCCTTGATCTTTTTATCCGTGATCTCAGCGATTCTATTCGGTCTGTAAAACCCTGGGTAAAATTTGGGGTGAGTCCGGTTGGAATTTGGCGCAATAAGAAAGATGATCCCCGTGGATCAGCCACAAGCAGCAGCCATACGGCCTACGATATGCTCCACGCCGATGTGCGGTTTTGGTTGGTTAAGGGTTGGATAGACTATGTGGCTCCTCAGCTATATTGGAGTACTTCACATCCTTTGGCAAACTTCAATGAGCTGCTGCCCTGGTGGGCGGCCAATTCTTTTGGGCGGCACGTATATGTAGGTCATGCGGCTTTCAAGCTAGAGGAGAATATTTCGCGATATTGGGTCAATCCCTCTCAGCTTCCGCTGCAACTTACCTTGAGGCGGGAAATGCAGGAAAGAATACAGGGAGGCGTGTTTTATAGCGCGCATTCCTTCGAGTCCAACCCACATGGACTGGAGGATATGCTGCGAAACAACTTTCACCGTTTTCCGGCCTTTGCGCCTCCCATGCCATGGAAAGATCCCCTGCCCCCGCTTGCGGTCACGGAGCTGGAGGCAAGGCGAAACCTCTCAAATGTTCTGCTTTCATGGAATCCTCCCACCGCTGCCGCCGATGGTGATACAGCGAGTCTCTATGCGATCTATCGATTCCGATCAAGTGAAGCGGAGGATCTGACCCGAATGGACAGACTTTTAGGCTTGTCTTCTCAGCCTTTTTTCATTGATCAGCGCCCTCTTGGCGCCTCTTGTTATTACCTTGTGACATCAATGGATCGCCTGCATAATGAAAGTGTAGCCGTGAGAGCTGCTGTAGGCAGCACCATGAAACAGGTGGACATTCATTCCTCGCCTTTGCCAACTACGGCCCCCAGTCTCCGTGGGGGAAATCGCCTGTCAGGGGATCTGTGAAAAGGGAATAGTGTATGTAAGGTTTGGTCGTAAATGGTCAAATAGTGAGGCCTTTAAAATGTCAAAATCATTGATTTATGTCTCGTTTGCACTATATCAAACGAAGTTCCATTCGATATTGCTAATCGAGTATTTTTAAAGGTAATGAATTGATAATCAAATATTTGATTAGGTGTCTGATCGTATAGCATTGTGATTTGTCACAAAAAATTAGTTATATGTTTTATAAAATATTCCAGAAATAATATTCCCATTTGTACCAAAAACGGAACTGTTCAGCCTTGATTATTGAGGGTTGAGCTGATGTAAGGTTTTGCGCTGTTGGTGAGGTCATGCATTCGTATATAGGGAATGAATGTTGCCTAAGAGGACTTTTGTTTTAGGCGCAAAATCAACTCCTTTTTTGATTCTGCGCTAAGTGCCCCACCCCGAAAACCAAACCAGTCATGTCCAAAACAATTCGTCAATTCAGAGATGCTCTCTCTGTTAAGACGCCTGAAGACACCTTCGCCGAACTCCAGGGATGGCTATCAGCCGGAGATAGGAACATCATGAGGAGCCTTGGCTCGATCAAGCGAAACCAAAGCGTGCAACGCCTTCGGGTAGATTTATCCCAATTTATTGCCCAGGTTGAGAAAGAATCTCCCCGGTTAACCCAGTTTTTGTTTCACTATCATAGTGGTAATGAGGCTTTTCAGGAAAAGCGTTGGGAAGAGGCTCGCGAACACCTTGTAGCTGCCATAGCCTTGCACCAACCTGAGTACCTGGCGTTGAAAATGGATTTGGAGCGCAAGCTAACACTGATCGCCAATCAGGTTAACCTCGAAAACCTGGTAGAAAAAGGGAGTGATGCGTACCTGAAAAAGGAATGGCAGACATCAATGGATGCCTTCCAACAGGCGAAAAGGCTTTACTACCCGGGTTGTCAGTGGCAAATAGAAGAATTTGACCAGGTGATTGCTAATTCCAAGAAGGCACTGGCAGTGCAGCGGCATCTGGCTCAAGCCAAAGTGGCACAACAGCAGTCTCAATGGAAGGTTGCCATTCAGGAATTGCAGATGTCGCTCAGCAGTCACTTTCCAGATAGTGAGTTTAGGATTGAGGAGATTCAGGAAGAAATACGATGGAGCCAATCGCAATTGAATGCAGTTCAACAGGATCAGGCTTCAGATCGTCCGGCGATGGTTGTTATGCGCCGCTATTTGCTTCCTGTCTTGCTGCTGGGTGTTCTGTTGACCATCGTATGGTTATTTTTTGATCAGCAGGAGCGCTTTTTGATGCGCGATTCCAGTCTCACGGAGGGAATTGCCTCCCGCGAAGGAGACTTGACTGATCCTTTGATTGCAGCTCCCAGTGATGCCGTTGAGGAAGGGGATTTGCCATCAGCCGATGTCCCTTCTTTCTTCGAAGAAGAGGAGCCGATTTCTTTACGAGGGATAGACCCCAACCTGAGCTTACCTGATGCTTTTTTCACCATTGGTGGTGAATTAAAGGCCCAGTCAGCAATCAATGTTTTCATTTCTGGCTTTGATCCCACAGTGAAGTACACCATGGACTTTGGCAATGGCATCAAAATCCCGGTAACGAATGGGCAGCAATACAGCTATCCGGCAGCAGGCACCTTCCAGATGGTCTTGTTGGCTACTTCTCCAGACGGTCAAAAGAACAAATCGGCTCGGGTGGTGACCATTGATCCGGGGACCTCATTTCCCGGATCAGAATCCGCATCTACCACTGAGGTTGTTGCTGAGGAATTGCCAGCCGCCCCCGTTGTGTCTGTCAAGCCAGAGACCGTGTATGTCGCGATTCCTCCCACGCCAGCACCCGCAACTGTAGCTCCAGCAAAACCCGCAGAACCAACTCAGAAACCCGTTGCCAAGCCAGCTCCCATAACAGGCCCCCTCGATATGGCGGAGCAAATGCCGGCTTTTCCGGGAGGTGAATCGGCTATGTTTAGCTACCTGCAATCCAAGCTTCAATACCCTCCCCTGGCCAAAGAGCGAGAAGTGGAAGGAACCGTGTACCTGAGATTTGTGGTAGAGGCCGATGGTCGCCTCACTGGGTTCCGGGTGCTACGCGGACTTGGATATGGATGTGATGAAGAAGCCCTCAGAATTGCTAAATCCATGCCCCGCTGGAAACCCGGTGCGCAGCAAGGTGCCCCAGTTCCTGTGTACTACACCCTTCCGATCAAGTTTATTATTCCCTAACTCCCTATAGAGGCAGCTTCAGTCTTTCCTGCATAGACTCGTTCTTCAAGATTGTTTTTTTTCATCTAGGTTGGGCATGATCTCGTGTCCCATGCCTACCTGATCCTATCAGACTACCCCAACATAATGTACAGGTTTTTTATTCTTTTCCTTTGCCTTGTTCCTCCTATTGCCCGGCTTCACGCCCAGCTCGTGATTCATGGGCGTGTGCTCGACACCCAAACCAGTGAGACGGTCATTGGAGCGAGAGTCCTGATCAATGACACTGATCAGGGAACCATCACTGATCTTGATGGTGAGTTTCACTTGTCGGTGGAGCAAGAGTTGCCAATCAGAGTCCATATTCAATCCGTCGGATTTCAGGATGTGTATGTGTTTGTGGCAGACTCTTCTATGTATGTGGAGGTCTCCCTCCTGCCCAATACCGGCCCCGGCAAAGCGGTGGTGGTATCAGCCTCCCGGGTAGAGGAATCCATCCTTGAAGCGCCGGTTTCCATTAGCCAGATGAACTTTTTGGACTTTCGTTACCACCCCAATCCAGAGATTTATGGGGCACTAGCGCAGATGGAAGGTGTGGTGGTCAATACCTCTAGCCTGAATTACCAATCTGTGAATACCCGGGCATTTGGCAACGTTCAAAACTGGCGCTTTGTCCAGTTTGTGGATGGGATGGATATCAGTGGGCCTGGGGTAAATTATGCGGTTGGAACCGCGCTTCGGGGTACAGAGCTCGATATCGCCGGGATTGAGGTTGTGCCGGGAGCTGGTTCGGCTCTTTATGGTGCCAATGCCTTCAACGGGATTCTTTCGACTACGAGTAGAAATCCATTTGACTATCCCGGTATGAGTGCCTATGTGCGTCAGGGCGTGATGCAGCAGACTGCTGAGCTTGGAAACCCATTTTATGAAGTCGGGTTCCGATATGCCAAGGCATTTGACGACAAATGGGCCATCAAAGTGAATCTTCAGTATCTCGACGCACAGGAGTGGGCCGCGGATGACAATAGCTATCTTATCACCAATGCTGATATTCCCTTCAAGGATCAGCTCTTGGCTACCCCTGCATCTTCTCCCAATTTTAATTCTGTGAATCGATATGGAGACGAAGTGGTGGCAAATGTTCGGCTCAATGACAGCACATTTATTCCTGTAAACCGAACCGGAATCCAGGAAGGCGAGATCATTAGTGGTGCGGCCCAAAAGCTGTTTGTACAAGCCTCTCTTCATTATCGCCTTACGCCAACGGTGGAGGCTTCTTATGATTTTCGCACTACACAGAGCGATGCCATCATTCGCTATGAAAATTTTTACCCCTTCGAAAACTACAAAAGTACCTTCCATAAGTTTCAGCTGACGGGCGACAACTTTTTGATTCGCACCTATTTTGCCAACGATGATGCTGGAGAAGCTTATTCGATGCTGGCTGCTGGCGCTATTGTTCAAGAAGGGATCAAATCCACGGCTAACTGGAGCCAGGACTATGGCGCAGCCCTGAGAGGAGAAGTACCAGGCATTGTGGCCGGAGACCATGCCGCCTCCAGGCTCTTTGCCGACCGCGATCTCGTTCAGCCAGGTGATGCGCGCTATGAAACATTGTTGTCCCTCACCCGTGCAGTTCCCATTGATATCAATGGAGGCTCGGCGGTAGAGTACGAGGCTTCATTTGTGCATGCCGATGCGATTTACGACCTGTCTAAAGAGATTGACTTTGTCGATATCCAGATTGGGGGCAGTGCGAGGCGCTACCTGCTCAATTCCAAAGGGCACGTGTACAACGATGGCCCTCTCGGATTTGGAGGCCCCATTGATGTAGTGGAGTATGGTGCTTTTGCCCAGGCCACCAAGAGCCTGATGGACGACCGCCTTCTGATCAGAGGATCGATTCGTTATGATAAAAACCAGGCTTTCGACGGGCGTTTCACCCCAAGGGGTTCTTTGGTGTGGTTACTGGGCAGAGAGAAAGAGCATGCATTCCGGGCATCGGCTCAGACGGGTTTC
Source organism: Bacteroidia bacterium (assembly GCA_030731845.1). GTDB lineage: Bacteria > Bacteroidota > Bacteroidia > J057 > J057 > JANQTF01. The sequence goes on from JANQTF010000353.1 coordinate 26,541, forward strand.
CGCAACCCTGCGAATCAGGATACCTACGTTGCCTTCAATGCTGGCCCCCTCATTTATCTGGGAAATATTCAGGCCAACGTCGAAAACTTCTCTTATCGGGCAGCTGACGAAGTCATTTACTCAGGGGCAGATATCTACCAGAACCTGGTGACTTTCGGGTCATTTTTGGATTTTCAGTCGTCTGGAGGCACAGACCCAAGTCTGCTCCAGCCTGCCAATCTTCAGTATCTGAAACAGGAGCAGATCACCACCTTTGAGATTGGATACAGGGCCCTCATTGTTGGGAAGCTCTATGGCGATGTGCAGGTCTATCACAACCGCTACGACAACTTCACCGCTAATGTGGTGACTATTAGCCCACAGGCCCAGGTGCCATTCTTGCTGCTGACCAACATCTCTGAGACGGTAACTTCGACCGGAGCAGGTGTATCCCTCGATGGTGAATTGCCAGGCGGCTTCCGCGTTGGTGCAAACTATACCTATACCGAGTACGACGCAGCAAAAGCACAGACCACCAACCCTAACTATTTTCCTGATTTCAACACCCCCAAAAATATGGTAAAGGTGAATGTTGGAAATCGGGATGTGGCCTATGGCCTTGGGTTTCAGCTTCGGTATCGCTGGCAAGACAGCTATACCTTCCAGTCTCCCAATGGACAAGGCAAGATCAATGAGTATCAAGTGCTAGATGCCGCGCTCACCTACCGCCTTTCTCCTGTGAAATGCCTGCTGAAAGTTGGGGCTGCCAATTTATTCAGACAAGCCTATACTACGGTGTATGGAGGACCTCAGATTGGAGGCACCTACTATGTTCAAATCACTTTTGATGAATGGCTTGAAGGAGCTCCACGCAGATAAATAACACATCAGTTACTCCCAAGCCTGGCGCTACCCCTTAGCCCGGCTTGGGCTCCCTTTACCCCAATTTTTTTATCATGATTAGTTTTTTTTCTCAGCCATGGCCATGGTGGGTTGCCGGGCCTGTAGTGGCTTCCGTGATGATTACCTTGCTGATGCTTGGGCGAACCTTTGGCGTTTCTGGTTCGTTGGGCACGATTTGCAACATTGGTGGAGCTGGCAAGCTGGCTCCTATGTTTCGATATGATTGGAAACGAGACATCTGGAACCTGCTTTTCGTAGGAGGCACGGTGATCGGTGGTGTGATTGCGATTTGGGTACTCCCAAGTGGACAGGAGATCGCCCTGAGCGAGGGAGCTCGCGAATCCTTTGGACAAATGGGCATTACTAACGGATACGATAAACTTGGACCAGAGGCCTTGTTTGGTGCTGCTGCCTGGACTTCCTGGCAAGCTTGGGTAGTGTGGATTGTCGGAGGTTTTGCGCTGGGCTTTGGTGCACGCTGGGCTGGAGGCTGCACCTCTGGCCATGCGATCACTGGACTCTCTCATCTGCAATGGCCCTCTCTTCTTGCCGTGGTGGGGTTCTTTGGAGGCGGGTTGATCGCTGCTCACTTCATTCTCCCTGCTTTTTTTGGGTAACTCTCCTAAGGGTTTTCTTCCACCGTTTCTAACAAAAAATCACATGAAATATCTCAGTTTTTTGATCGTAGGTCTTGTGTTTGGACTCACCATCACCAAGGCAGAAGCAGTATCCTGGTTTAGAATTCAGGAAATGTTTCAATTTCAGTCGATTCACATGTTCGGTATTATCGGTTCTGCGGTCGTGTTTGGTGTACTCCTTGTGGCGCTCCTGAGAAAGCTTGGGGTCAAAAATGCAGATGGACAACTGGTCGGGGAGGCACCTAAGCAGCCTTCGGTGGTCAGGTATCTGGCTGGCGGAACGCTATTTGGGCTGGGCTGGGCCTTTGCCGGCATTTGTCCAAGCATGTTGTTTCCGCTTCTGGGTACGGGTTTGCCCTCTTATCTGGTAATCCTCGGAGCCATGTTGCTGGGGACATTTTCCTATGGTGTTGTTCGAGATCGATTGCCTCATTAACACTGAGCTGGGCAGTTACGATTGAGAGAAGGCAGGCCATATTTTAAATGGGGCTGCCTTCTCTGGTAATTATAAAAGAGCGAAAGCACTTGTGTGGGATAGGGGGGGAGAAGCAGTTGCTTTAGTTATGTGTCTTTTATATGTTGAATAGGATATATTTTTGCTCGGTTTGTCATTTTTTGTAAGATTTGGGGATAAAGAATCAGTTTTTGGCGGAAAACCCTGGAGAAATATCTTGGATTAGAATGTTCTGAAATAGGGATTATGTCAAAATCAAGATTAGTTTCTTGTTAAGTAGATTTACTGTCGCAGGAAAAATAGTATATCTATAAATTATTGTTAGTGAGTTGATTAGGATCGATTTCGGCACAAGCCTTACTCCGATTTTCGTAGTTTATTTTGGCGCATTTCTGCTTTTTTTGGTTGGGTTTAAACCTATTGTCAACCACGCCATTTATACCAAAAACGAAACCATTCATCCACTGATATTGATGATTGAACAAGCGTTATATCTATGGGTAAATGCGAAGTGTTACCTTCGCTACAAAGGAATATATGTCGTTTTCGGTCATATTAGTATGGCCCGATTGTATTGAATTTGCGTTAGGAATTGCTCTAATTTCACCAATCACCCGCAGTCATGTCTAAGACTATTCGTCATTTCAGAGATTCTCTTTCTGCAAAGACTCCAGAGGATACCTTGGTAGAACTCCAGGGGTGGTTGTCGGCAGGGGATAGAAATATTATGCGCAATCTGGTCTCTCTCAAGCGCAACCAAGGGGTAACACGACTCCGCGGAGATTTGTCCCAGCTAATCAACCAAATAGAAGAGGAGTCACCGAAGTTGGCTCAATTTCTATTTCATTACCACAGTGCCAATGAGGCATTTGAAGATAAGCGTTGGGAGGAGGCGGAGCTACACCTTAGTGCGGCTATCGACCTGCATCAGCCCGAGTATCTGGCACTCAAAAAGGACCTGGAGCGTAAGCTAGCGCTTATTCATGACCAAACCAGTCTTGAAACCCTGGTTGAGCAAGGCAATGCTGCTTACGTGGCTAAGGATTGGGAGCTTGCCAAAGCTACTTTTCAGAAAGCCAAGCGCTTGTATTACCCATCCTGTCCTTGGGAGATTGAGGAGTTTGATGATGTGATCTCCAATTGTAACAAAGCCCTGGCCGTTCAAAAGCACATATCGCAAGCCAAGGTTGCACAGCGCCTTTATCAATGGAAACAAGCCATCCAGGAATTTCAATTGGCACTTGGTCATCATTTTCCAGACTACGAGCTGAGGCAAGACGAAATAGAGGAGGAAATCAACTGGTGTCAGTCTCAACTGAAAGCCAGTATTCACGACCAAAAATTAGATAAACCTGCCATCATTGCGATGAGGAAGTTGCTACTACCGATGCTGTTTGCCTTGATAATTGGGGCACTTGCCTGGATTTATCTAAAATACCCCACATGGTCCGATCAAGAACCTGCGGTCACGGCCACTCTCGCACAAGGAGGTTTTCCTGAGCAAGAGGAGGTCATTCTCACGGAAGAGGACGCACCTTTTTTTCCTGAGGATGAATTTGTGGCTTTGCCCGAAGACGTGGTGGAGTCTCCTGCGCCTGAGTATGCTCCATCAGCATTCTCCGCTCCTGCGCCCTCCTTTGAACCAACGACCCCCACAAATATTCAAACGGTTCCAGCCGCGGCACTTCAGGTACGCGGGAATATGGCCGCCGGAGAACCCCTCACCTTTAGAATCGCCAATTTTGATCCATCCACCTCCTATCAAATCGACTTTGGGGACGGAAGGCTACGCCCGATGACACAAACCATGTCTTTCTCCTTTCCTGAAGCAGGGGTGTATAATATCAAAATTCTCTCACGAGGATCAGCAGGCGGTGGGACTTCTGTTCTCAAGAGGATTACCATTGCCCCTGCGCCTATCGCCTCAAAGCCAGTCATTGATTCTGCGCCTGCTGCTCCGGTGGCTGTGAAAGAACCAGAAGTCATCACAGCGCCTGTTGCCCAGTCTGTCACAGCTCCGGCCTCAGTGCCTGTGGTGAGTCCCAAGCCTGAACCCGTTGCCGCGACTCCCGCTGCGCCCACAGTCAATAAACCATTAGATCTGGCTGAAGTAATGCCACAGTTTCCGGGAGGAGCAGCCTCTCTCAAGTCTTATCTCAAAAGAGAGACTCGCTACCCGTCTCAAGCCCGCGAAAATGAAATAGAAGGAAAAGTCTATGTTCAGTTTGTGGTAAATACTGATGGAAGCCTCAGCAATGTGCGACTGGCTCGCGGTATCGGATTTGGGTGTGATGAAGAAGCACTCAGGTTGGTTAATAACATGCCTTCCTGGAGGCCCGGCTCACAAGATGGGGTCACCGTTCCTGTTCGTTACACCTTGCCTATCACTTTTGTTTTGCAATAATGAATCGCACCTCAACAGCCTTTGTTTTTCTGCTCTGCTTTTTTACGCTCATCTCCATGCCCTCTTTTGGGCAAGTCACCATAGAAGGAACCGTGCTCGACGCCCAGGAAGGCGAAACAGTTATCGGAGCCCAGATCCGGATTAAAAATTTTCCTGAGGGAACCATCACAGATTTTGATGGGCAGTTTTCTTTGACAAGTGCCGCTACCTATCCCTGCACCCTGCTTGTTTCAAGTGCAGGATTCGAATCTGTGGAAATCGTATTATGGGCAGCTCCTCAGGATCTTATAGAAGTTATCCTGACTCCCGTGATCGACCTCCTCAATGAGGTGGTCATTTCCGCCTCACGAGTAGAAGAAAGCCTTCTGGCTTCTCCTTCAGGGGTAGAAAAAATCAATCTCGTGGAGTGGCAATCTATGCCCGGCGCAGATGCCTATACAGGTCTTTCTTTTGCCAAAGGGGTTCAGCTCAATGCTGGAAGCTATTTGTTCCCCTCCATCAATACCCGTGGGTTTGCGGATGCACAAAACTGGCGCTTTCTCCAGTTTGCAGATGGCATGGAGCTCACGGGCCCCGGCCTTGGCTATGCTATTGGGAATGTCGCTGGGCCTGGTGAATTAGATGTCAGGTCCATTGAAATTATTCCTGGACCTGGGTCTGCACTCTACGGGCCCAACGCTTTCAATGGATTAATGTCCATTTCCTCCAAAGATCCCTTCCTTTATCCTGGCTTGAGTGCCCAGGTCAAGGGCGGAGTTACCTCTCAACAAGCAACAGGCTCTAATCCTTTTCTCGATGCCTCGATCAGATATGCACATGTGGTGAGCGACAAACTGGCTTTTAAATTCAATGCCAGCTACCTCACCCTCACTGATTGGGGAGTAGATGACATGAGCTATCATATCACCGCTACCAAAGCCCCTTTTGCAGCACAATTTTTGTCCATTCCCGCTTCTTCTCCCAACTTCGATGCTGTAAGCAGATTTGGGGATGAAGTGCAGGTGCCGGTGCTTGCTGGTGTTGATTCTATCATAACCGTGAATCGTACGGGGATTGCCGAAAGGGATATTCTGGATTATAGCACAACCGCAGTGAAGCTTGGGGGTACGGTTTATTATCGCCCATCCAAAGACGTAGAGGCCACCTATCAGGTCAATTTTTTTGAAGGCGATGCCATCATTCGGCATACCACGGTGTATCCCCTGCGAAACATTCAGCAGTTTGTCCAAAAGGCAGAAATCAAAGGGAGAGATTATTATCTCCGCGCTTATCACAATCAGGAAGATGCGAATAATTCCTACGCGTTGCTCGGCACCGGAGCATTCATACAAGAAGGCCTGA
>JANQTF010000354.1 GCA_030731845.1 Bacteroidia bacterium
TCCTCCAGTTTTTCAGAGCAAGGGCTGGAGTTGATTTACTCGCGATGCGGGTTCGAATCCTCCAGTTTTTCAGTGGGTATTGGGTTTATTTGAAAGCCGTTTGGGCCGCGATTTCCGGAATGACACGTTCACGGCTCAACATTACGCAGCAGCGACCTTTTCAAGGAGGGTCGCTGTTTTTTTGTGACAACCTCTTTGTAGCAGACGTCATAAAAAGGGAAAATACTTGTTCCTTCCTTTGATTTTACGAAATTCAGCAGCAGGCTAGTCACTCTACCTCAGATTTAACAGTTGGAATGATCACTTTTGGCAGCCGGCGAGCCTTTTACCCTCCACTATGACACTACTCTCCCGCATATTTGGCACCGATCTTCAGCCATATCGCATTCGGATGACCGAGGTCATCAAAGAGTTACACGACCTCGCCGTGAACCTCCGGCAGCAAGAATTGGCGCAATCCCTGAGTGATTTTCGGGAGACAGTACATGAGCCGTTCTTATTTGTCATTGCAGGCGAAGTAAAAGTTGGCAAAAGCTCCTTCATCAATGCCCTGCTTGCCACGGGGGAAGAAATCGTGGCCGTGGCCCCAGATCCTTGCACGGATACCATTCAGCAAGTGATGTATGGCAGCAGCGCCGAGACGATCGAGATCAATCCCTATTTCAAAAAAATCTTGTTGCCGGTAGAGATTCTCAAGCAAATCTCGATCGTGGACACCCCCGGAACCAACACCATTTCGGAGCATCATCAGGAGATCACGGAGCGATTTGTGCCCCGGTCCGATCTGGTGGTGTTTGTGTTTGAGGCGAAGAACCCCTACCGCCAATCTGCCTGGGAATTTTTCCAATTCATCCACAGCGATTGGCACAAGAAAATCATTTTTGTGCTTCAGCAATCCGACCTCATGTCGCCAGAAGATCTGGCAATCAATGTGGAAGGGCTTCGCAAACATGCCATCAAGCAGGGAATCGCCGATCCTCATGTATTTGCCCTGTCCGCCAAAATGGAGCTGGAAGGCAAAACTGATACCAGCGGATTTGAACCGCTGCGTGCCTATATCCGAGACAACATCACGAGCCTTGATGCCTTTGCCCTGAAAATGAAGAGCAGCCTGAACAGCGCCGCCAACTATCAAGGAAAACTTTCTACCCCGCTCCAGCTTCTGAGCACACAGCTCATCAATGACAAAGAATTCAGGCGCGAGGTGTCTCACACACTCAAAGAGCAGCAAGACCGATCGCACAAGCAAGTGGAGCAGCTGATCGATCGCATGATCGACGACTATGACCGCATCACCGGCACTGGCAAGGCCACGTTGGCCGAAGAGTTGGGCGTGTTGAAATTAACGGGTAAGAGCCTGCGCTCCATTTTCAACAAACAATCTTCTCCCCAAGCTTCGATGGAGGTGTTCACCAAAGACCTGGAGGACAAGCTCAGAACCAGCTTTGAGGATCGAATCCAGGACGGGATCGAAGATATCGCCGACTCGATCCGGCAAATGGCGGAGATCATCGACTTGAAGATCAAATCGAGCAATGCCATGCAGAAGCCTCAGCAGGACGTGTTTGGCGACATCTCGGAGCGGCGGCGGATGGTGCTGAGAGAATTGAAGGAAAATTTTGGTGAATTTCTTCAGCGCACCGAAACCTTTGTGGGCAGGGAAGTATTCCCGGAAGCCTCCACATTTTCTCCGAATTTGGCAGCGGGTAGTGGCATGGCTGTGATTGGGGTGGTGTTGGCCGTGGCCACGTCTTTGCCGGCGTTGGACATTACCGGCGGCATCATTTCCACCCTTGGCGTCCTGTTTGCTGGCGGCACCATTTTGACCAAGCGCGGAAAAATCATCAAGGGATTTTCAGACGAGATTTCAAAAGGAAGGCAGCAGCTACGATCTGTGCTCGAAGAAAAGCTCAAAGCCTATGTGAATCACATCCGTCTGAAAATTGACGAGAATTTTGCTGAGTTTGATCAGTTGATCAAGGAGCAGACGATTTTTCTGGAAGAGCAGCAAGGCCTGCTCATCGGAATCGGAGAGAAAATAGAGACATTGAGAAAAAAAATCGGCTAAGAATAGCACTGAGAGGAATAATCCTGCATCTCAACCCCATTCATGAGATAAGAACAGTTCAAAAGCTGGTATTTTCTTATAACTTCAAAGGCCTTCTAGCACAATGCAGCGTCATTCGCTGATCATTCAGGACAATTATTCACTTGCAAAATCACTCTCCCATGATATTCGGGATTCTCACAGAACAAGACGATCCGAGAGTTGCTAGCGCCCCGGCAACGGTCAAAAAGATGATTGCCGCGGGCCATGTGGTCATGGTGCAATCTGGTGCAGGAGATCGGGCCTTCTATTCGGATCAGGACTTTATCGACGCTGGCGCTGAGATCGTTAGCTCAGGAAAGATCCTCACGGAAGCCGAAGTCATTGTATCCCATGAGCCGATTTCATCAGCTCTGATGAAGGAACTCAAGGCTGGTACGATTCTCATTTCGATGTTTTCTCCGCGGAGCAATCCAGAGGTGAAATCGGCATTTGAAGCCAGCAATTTGTGGGCATTCAGCATGGATATGATCCCTCGTACCTCCATTGCCCAGTCGATGGATGTGCTATCCTCCACCGCCTCCCTTGCTGGATATCGGGCGGTGTTGGTGGCGGCAGCGCAGTTGCCGGGATATTTTCCCATGCTGATGACAGCTGCAGGCACCATTCCACCTGCAAAAGTGCTCATTCTTGGCGCGGGAGTAGCTGGTCTTCAGGCCATTGCCACGAGCCGCAGGCTCGGCGCCAAGGTAGAAGTGTTTGATGTGCGGGCTGCTGTCAAAGAAGAAGTAGAAAGCCTTGGGGCAAAATTTATCGAAGTAGCAGGGGCACAGGAAGATCAGGCAGCGGGCGGCTATGCCATTACCCAAACCGAAGAATATCAGCGCAAACAGCGAGACCTGATTCATGAGCATGCTTCGAAGAGTGATGTCATCATCACCACTGCCAATATTCCTGGCCGAAAGGCCCCGATCCTCATTGAGCAGCGCACAGTCGAGGCCATGAGAAAAGGATCTGTGATCATAGATCTCGCTGCCGCCACCGGTGGCAACTGCGCCCTCACTCAAAACGACCAAACGGTGGTCCACCATGATGTGAGCATCATCGGCAACTCCCTCCTCGCGGCAGGGATGTCTCGCGACGCGAGTCTGCTTTATTCCAACAATGTGTGGAGCTTTGTCCAGTATGTCTTCAAAGACGGCAAGGACAAGGTCGATTTCAGCAATGACATTGTGTCTTCCACCTTCCTGGGCAAGGTGCCCCAAACGGCCTGACCCGTAACCACTCAGGTTTTTTTCTGACAACAAGAATACCCTACTCATGCTTGCTATTACAGAATTTTTGCAGGCCAACATGACGATGATTTATGTCCTCGTTTTGGCCGTTTTCCTGGGGTTTGAACTCATTGGCAAAGTACCTACGGTACTCCACACGCCGCTTATGTCGGGCGCCAACGCGATTTCGGGCGTGGTGATCATCGGAGCCATCATTTTGGTGAGGTCCTCCTCTTCTGATGATTATCTGGCCTTGTCATTGGGCTGCATCGGCACAGCGCTCGGCATGATCAATGTCGTGGGAGGTCACGCTGTGACCAACCGCATGCTCGAAATGTTCAAAAAGAAAAAGTAACCCCTCCCCTCCCCAATCGCAGTGCTCCTGCAGATTGGGATTTCTTTTTCCACCAGGAAAAAACATTCTCATCATGGAAGAATTCATCAATCTCGGATATCTCATTGCTGTGGTGCTTTTTATCGTAGGCCTGAAGCAGCTCAGCAGTCCCAAAACCGCCCGTAGCGGCAACCTGCTTGCCGCTGCCGGCATGGGTCTTGCCATTGTACTGGCGATGATCGCGCCCATGGAAAGGGGCGACAACAATTATGTGTGGATCATTGCAGGCATGCTAGCCGGTGGGATCATCGGCCTGGTCTCGGCTCGTCGTGTCGCCATGACGGATATGCCGCAGATGGTTTCGATCTTCAATGGCCTTGGTGGCGGTTGTGCCGTGGCCATTTCTATTGTGGAGCTAGATCATTATCAAGGAATGACAGACCTGAGCATCGGCGTTCACATGACCACGCTGTTTGCCTTGTTTGTGGGAGCGGTGGCGTTCACAGGGTCTTTGCTCGCCTACGGCAAGCTCCAAGGCCTCATCAATGACAATACCCTCAAAATTCCCGCTCCAACGGTGGTCAACATGACCCTGCTTGTGGCCATTCTTGCAGGCATCGCGTTTCGCGCCTACGCTCCTACAGAGCCTTTCTTCTGGGCCTACCTCATTCTTGGGGTTTCCCTCATCTATGGTGTCACCTTCGTGGTGCCGATTGGCGGGGCCGATATGCCCGTAGTGATTTCCCTGCTCAACGCCCTCACGGGTGTGGCCGCAGCGCTCGCGGGCATTGTGTATGACAGTCAGGTGATGCTCGTCGGGGGAATTTTGGTGGGAGCCTCAGGAACCATCCTCACCGTGCTGATGTGCGAAGCCATGAACCGATCTTTGTGGAACGTGATCATCGGCGGATTTGGCGGCAGCAGCGGCGGATCAGCAGCCGTGGAAGGCAATATCAAGGAAATCAGCGTGAGTGATTCTGCCATTTTGCTCGGATATTCTGAGTCGGTGGTTGTGGTTCCTGGATATGGAATGGCCGTGGCCAAAGCCCAAAATGAAGCGCATGAGCTGGAAAAACTCCTCGAAAGTCGTGGTGTGCGCGTGCGCTACGCCATCCACCCGGTAGCGGGTCGCATGCCGGGCCACATGAACGTGCTCCTCGCAGAGGCAGATGTGTCGTACGACAAGCTCCTCGACCTCGACGACGCCAACAACGCCCTCTCCACCACCGATGTAGCCATCGTGGTCGGAGCCAATGACGTGGTGAACCCCGCAGCTAAAGACGATCCAGGCTCGCCCATTTATGGCATGCCGATTCTCGATATTCTCCAGGCCAAGCAAACCATCGTGATGAAGCGGTCAATGAGATCGGGCTATGCAGGCATCGATAATCCGCTGTTTTTCCATGAGAAAAACAGAATGCTCTTCGGTGATGCCAAAGATACCCTCGCGGCACTCGTGAGTGAAGTGAAGAATTTGGGGTAAGAGGGTTGGAGCAACTCCCTCATGAAGCGGTCGTGTCGGTTTTCACCAACATGACCGCATTTTTCGATATTGGCATTCGGCAGAGGGCGCTGCTTGAAGGGGTAATTCCAGGTAAAACATGAAATACGATTTTCCTTTTCGATAACTCTTTTGCAAATTTCACACATGGACCGGCAAGCATTGGAGCAGTTGGTGGCAAAGGGGGAAGGAGCAGGACTTGAGTTCAAGCGGAAAGTGCGCCACCCGGATAAAATCGCCCGAGAATTTGTGGCATTTGCCAACAGTCATGGTGGGATCATTCTGATCGGAGTGGATGACGATGGCACCATCTATGGCAACAAAGACGCCGATGGAGAAGGCTACCTGCTCGAAAAGTGGCTGGCCCAGCACATTACCCCCTCTCTTCCCTATCAAAGAAAAGATGTTCATGTGACGGCCAACAGAAAGGTGCTTGTGTATCAGGTATTTGCAGGCTCAGACAAGCCTTATCGCCTCGCTGTGGAAGGGGAAGATGGCGAGTGGCGCAGGTTTGCCTATGTGCGGCAATCGGACATGAGCATCAAAGCAAGTCGGGAACTCACCCAGGTATTGCGGATGAGTCAACGTGAAAAAGGGGTCAGCATTTCTTTTGGAGACCGGGAAAAAGAATTGCTCGCGCACCTGGAGCAGCATGTAGATATTACCCTTGATTCTGCTCAAAAATTGCTACAACTCAACAAAAGGAAAACCTCGGGCCTACTCATCTTGCTGACCCGAGCTGGCTTGCTCAGGCTGCACCCAAGCGAAAAAGGCGACCGATATTCCCTGATGAAAGAAGCGTTTGAATAGGGAAGATTTTAGAAGAATTTTCAGCGTGAGACAATTGTTCAAGCTTTCGGATCGTTTTTTTTAGGAATCATGAATGGAGTGATCCTGAAATGTCGTGTTTCCTCAAGGTTAAGTTTGTGGTCTTGACTCACTTTTATATATTGATATGTGATAGTCAGTCAGATAAGCACCGAGGTCATAACATTCAGGGTCGTTTTCCTGTCCAATGATTCGCCTGTTTGATCGCTATTCCTGCCCCTTTTCCCTTGGCCGAAAACGTTCATTGTACCCTTTTACCTTAACTAACTTGCGTCAATTTCTTGATACGCCCTGCAAGCAAGCCCTATATGTAAAGCTGTTAGAATCTCTTTGCAAGCAAGTTTGAGAAGCGCATGGTATCATGGTAATTTTCGCGATCAAAGTTTTCTTCTTTTGCCAGAATGCTACCCCACATGATTCGAGCCAGACAGTTCCTTCTACTTTTCTCGCTTTTGGTATTGACCGGGCCTTGGGCCAAGGCCCAGCTCACTTTGTCGGATACCCTGAGCAAGACCGAGATGCTCCAAACGCTGTTTGGAAACGGTGTCTATATCAGCAATCTCAACTACCAGTTTTGCGATACGACCAACGCCATGCGGGAGTTTGATGCTACCAACACCAACCTTGCGCTGGGTCGGGGCGTGCTGCTTTCTACTGGCGAAGCCGACGATGCAGCTCCAACCGGGCTTGCTGCTTGTATTTCCCAAGCCAGCACGAGCCTCGGGATGCCCGGCTATACGCCACTCAATTCCTTGTTGCCTCCTGGGTTTTCGACCAACGATGCCTGTCGCATCTCTTTTGACATTGTGGCCCTGTGCGATACCATTGCTATTAAGTATGTGTTTGCCTCGGAGGAATATCCGGTATTTGTAAACTCAAGTTTCAACGACGTTTTCGCTTTCTGGATCAGTGGCCCGGGATATGGTCCTGCACCCGGTACCAATATTTCTGTCATTCCTGGCACAGCTACGCCAGTTACCATCAACAACATCAACAACGGTTCTTCAGCTGCTTGTACGCCACCCACTGGCCCCTGTACCAACTGCGGGTACTATATCAACAATGCGTCGGGCACAACGGTGAGCTACAACGCCTGGACCAAACCCTTGCTGGCAGAGGCCACAGTCATTCCTTGCTCCACCTATACGGTCACCATCGCCATTGCAGATGCCGGTGACTTCATTCTCGATTCAGGGGTATTCCTGGAAGCTGGCGGAATTGGGTGTAGCTCTCCCTCCCTGCAACTTGCAGCCACCAATTCGAGTGTTCTCGGATCCAATATCGCCGTGGAAGGCTGTGTGAATTATGGTCAATTTACCTTTACCCTTCCCACCCCCCTTCTTGACACCACCGTTTTTCACTATCAAATTTCGGGAACCGCCACACCGGGGATAGACTATGTGCCATTTCCGGATAGCATCATCATGCCGGCAGGGCAGACCTCGGTTACCCTTCCGGTTTACATTTTTGATGATCAGATCAACGAAGGCTCAGAGTTTATCCAAATTTACTATGTGGATTCAGCGCTTTGTGGAACCTTTGTGTATCAAGATACCGCCATCATGGAGATTCTGGACAAGCCCTTGATGCCTGATGTGGGGGATGTATCTCTTTGCCCTGGACAAACCGTGACAGTACCGGTGACTGGAAGCTCAAGCCCCGGCATGACCTTCCAATGGAGCCCCACGGGCGGCTTGGGGAGCACCACCACCCCAAATACAACCGTCACGCTTCCCAATGCGGCTACCAGCCAATTTACCAAAGACTTTATTCTGACTACCACTGACTTGCAGGGGTATTGTATCAACAAAGACACGATCACGGCAACAGTCTATCCCAAAATCGAGGTGGATTTTGTGGCAGATACGGTCTGTTTTGGAAACCCTACCACCTATCAGGATTTCACGATCACCGATTCGGTGGTGGCCTATCGCTGGGATTTGGGCGACGGAACCCAATCCGCTGATTCAGGCCCCCTCCATACCTTTGGCACTCCGGGCCTGTATCAGACAGAGCTTGTGGTAGAAAACACCAAAGGCTGTAAAGATTCAATCACCTACGCTGTTCGGGTGCATCCGCTGCCAGTGGTCAATTTCACAGCCAATGATGTGTGCGACGGCGCGCCAATGCTGTTCCAAAACGCAGCCCAGGCGCTTACCACCTATGCGTGGCGCTTTGGTGACGGGAGCATCTCCACCGCACAAAGCCCCAACCACGTGTTTCCTTCGCATGGTACCTACACCGTGACGGTCGTGGCCACCACAGCCGAGGGCTGTCAGGATAGCATGAGCAGAGAAGTGAAGGTGTACCAAAATCCGGTTTCCTCCTTCACCTTTGAGGAAGCCTGTGACAATGAAGAAATCCTGTTTTTTGAAGAAGCTACGGCAGGAACAGGTCGAACCCTGAGTTTTGGCTGGCAATTTGGTGACGGGAGCAACGGCAACCTGCCTGATCCTTCTCACTTGTATGCTTCTGCCGGGTTTAAGCAGGTGAGACTCACCATCACCGACGAAAACGGATGTACAGATGATAGTTTACAATCTGTAGAAGTGTATCCCTTGCCAGTGGCAGACTTCCGGGTTGATGCGATTTGTGCCAAAGAGCAACCAGAGTTCATCAACTTATCTTCGGTAGCCAATGGGAAGGAAATCACGAAATACTTCTGGGATCTGGGATACAATAACCAGATTAGCAGACTAGAAACTCCTGCGCTCGCGTATGGAGACGCTGGCACCTTCCAAATATTTTTGAGGACTGAGACAGAAAATGGTTGTCTGGACTCGATCACAAAGTCACTGGATATTTATCCGCTGCCCAGTCCATTATTTAAGGTTACGGATGAGTGCGTATTTGATGAAGTCACGGCGATCAACCTCTCCACAATAGACACTACATTATTTGGAGATGTGATCCGCGACCTGCGTTGGGATTGGGGAGATGGCTCCTTTGATATAGGCTCGGATACGATTCTACATATCTACCAAACATCAGGAACCTTTGACGTCACCTTATTGGTCACCTCAGAGCGTGGTTGTGAGCATTTCCTGCAACGAGAAGCCACCATTTTCCCACTGCCAGCCGACCCGATCATCTTGCCAGATACAGTGTGCTTTGGAGAGCCAGGATTCCTGATGGCTACTGCCCCGAGTAATGTCACGGTAAATTGGTACTACAATGAAAATGACCCGACTCCATTTCAGCAGAGCTATAGTTATGTGACTCCTCCCAATACGTTTCCAACCATCTACTATGTGGAGCCTCTGTCTGACTTTGGGTGCTATGGTAGGAGAATTCCTATTTTCACCTCAATTTTTGATGAGCAAAGCGGGCGAATTGAGACCAACAGCACGATTGTGGAAATCCCGGTTGCCTTGGTCAATTTTTCTGTGAGCGGAAGCTTGAGGCCCAAGGCCTATCGCTGGAATTTCGGCGACGGTCAGAGCTCCGAATCTCCTACGCCTTCGCACGAATACCAATATCCAGGGATGTATCAGGTAGAGGTGACTGTGGTGGATGAAAATGGATGCGAGTTTCTTTTCAGAGAATACATCGAGGTAAAAGAATTGATTGCCATCCATGTACCTTCTGCTTTCACCCCAAACGATGACGGATACAATGACGAGCTATTCCTCGGTTGGAGCCTCGTGCACGATCTGAAGTTCCAGCTATTCAATCGTTGGGGGCAGAAAGTTTTTGAAAGCGACAATCCGAATTTCCGTTGGAATGGCGTGGACCCCCAAGGCACCCCCGTCCCAGAAGGTGTCTATGTCTTTTATGTCAAAGCTATTGACATTCAAGGCCGTCCGATTGAAAAACGAGGAACCATCACCATTCTACGTTAACCAAATTTTTATTTAATTCTGTTTCATGCGTCGTTCTTTGCCAATCAGACAGAGGGCGACGCATTTTTTCCTTACTTCAAATTCTTGTATTTTCAGGTTTACTCTAGGGTAAATTCTAACTTGAGAAATCAAGTTCATAAACAGTCACGTGTTTACTACCCAGAGAATTCTATTTTCCGACTGCTAACCCTTATCCTACATGCGAGGTTCCCATCTTCTGCTTCTGGTTTTCATGCT
>JANQTF010000355.1 GCA_030731845.1 Bacteroidia bacterium
TCAATCTACCCAAAACATATCTGCCACAGGAATTTCTTTATTGCGGCCAACAGCAAAGGGATTGAAATTCGATTTGGCGAAAATATACCACGCGCCTCCAGAGGGGGCAATCTTCGTATCAGCTCCTGTCCACAGGACATCTGCACCGTATGTCGTGCCGGGGTTGCTCGCGTAGGGGAACCCTGCGGCATTTGCATGGCTTGGGCTCTGGAGGAGGATTTTCTCCATCTCCTTCAAATAAAAATCTCGTTCGGTGCTCATGCCTGCGATCCCAAAGGCAAGTGCCATTTGCCCCGTGCCTTCCGGCCACACGGTGTCCTTGTCCTCATCAAAGCAATACCCCGTGATTTGCGCCCCGTTTGTCGCGGTTTTGGTAGTTACAAAGCGCTCTGCAGCCGTCAGCGTCGCAATCGGATAGTCTTCAAAGATCGCGTAACTCCATGCATGAAGATCTAAGGCATACAAATATTTTGGGTTGGTGGGCCAGGCTACCAGGCTCTTGTCGGCAGCGTCCCACCGGTCATTTTCCAGAAAATCGAGCAGGTGACGGTGAAAGTCTGTGTAGCCGTCAATGGCATTGAAGGCATCGATGTTGCCCTCGGTCACTTTGTAGTTCATCAGGCTATTGTCGGCGGCGTAGCCGGCGAAGAGTCCGCCGTCAGCGTCTTGCAAGCTCAGGAGCCAGTCCCGGAGCTCTTTTGCCAGATTGTCGTATCTCGTGCTGCTCGTCAGGGCTTTGTAATGATTCAGCGCGATGAGCAGCCATGCATTGTCGCCCATCCATCGGTGATTATTTGGCCTTCCGTTCCCGTCCCGCAATTGAGAAAAGCCGCCAACCCCGCTCGTGAGCTCCGTGCTGATTCGACCATTAAAAAAATCAAAGATCTTTTCAGCTTTTGTGAAATCACCTTTCAGCATAAACACCATGGAAGCCAATGCATTGTCGTATAGCGAAACCACATTTCCATTCTCCGCCCCTTCCACAAGGCCATTGGCCAGCTGTTGCTCGCTGAGCCAGGTATATATTTTCGTTTCATGCTCCCGCGCAACGGGCGTTCCTTTAAAGAACAAATTCTCCCTCGACCGATCTACCTGAACTGCCAAGGGCAGAAAGGTGTATCCCTCAGCCATCAAGCTCAGCGTATGCTCCCCATACAAATCGGCAATCGCCCAGTAGCCCTGATCATCTGACAAGACAAATTCAGTAGGGCTGTACAGCACTTGCACCCCCTCAATGCCGATTCCGATAAGGTCGGTTACCCGTCCACTAACCGTGTATGGGAGTGGATCCTCTACTATTTCCAGGGGTATTTCGCCCCGATTACAGGAGAAAAGGAGCAGGAGGAGCAGGCAGGAGAGAAAAGTGAATTTCATGCGAGGAGGATTGTCGGCATTGTTAGCGCGCCCTGTGCTAACACCATTGTTGATGGGCGGGAAGACCTGAGGCATGGCCGGTTGCACAGGCGTAGGGCATATTGCTCAACCTATGGGAAGGCTCTAAGTTCCGTATTTTTTCAACATTCTGATCTCCTTTGCAGGCTTATGACATCTCTTGTGTGGAAAATACGACCTGCAAAGAATCATCTAAAAAGACTCCTTGTTGAAAATTGTCCTGAAATTTCTGCCAGGCCATTTCGAATATTGGCCTTTGGTCAGAATCTTTGATCGGATTGGGGAATAGATCTGGGTCAATCTGATATGCCATCGGGATATCAGAGACCAACGTATGGTACTTTGACTGAAGGTATGTTAACAGCGCTTGAAGGTCATCGAACTGATACAGGTAGTTTTCGAGTAAATTTTCGCCGAATAAATCCAGGCCAAAGGAGATCCATTGCAGATCCAGTTCATATTTTAATTGATTGACATCGAAAATGATCCCTATGCCTAAGACCATGCCGGCATAATCTGGAATATTGCGATACCCGACGAGAATATGTCCCGCATTCCTTTTTTGAATAACATCAGATAATTCTTCAAACGAGCTGAAATTCCGATTCCGATCTTCCATCCTGTATTCGATTTGAATGTTCAACATACATAATAATGAGCAACGGAATGTCTGCTACATTTTTGCCCGAAACCAGGATTAACTCCCG
>JANQTF010000356.1 GCA_030731845.1 Bacteroidia bacterium
GTACACGGTGGCCCGTGGGTGGGTTTGCGCCAATGGAATCAATGGAATTACCTCCGTGTTTTCCAATTATTGGCAAATCGAGGCTATGCCGTCATCAATATGGAATTTCGGGGAACGACTGGATTGGGCAAAAATGTCCACGAAATGGGCAACCAACAATGGGGCGAAGGTATGCACCTCGACATTGCCGACATCACCGATTGGGCAACCAAACAAGGCATCGCTGGGCTGGCCTACTGGGTCCAGATAGTCTTCTGGCGGAATAGGCTGATCTAACTCCATGTTTTTGGGAACAGAATACACAAAGTTGGTTCCCAGATCCACCCGCAGGCCACCTATTTGTTTGGTTACGTTGAGCCCGGCTTCCACACCCTGCTCACGAAGTCTTCCAAAGTTTTTGTAGGGAACAAGATCTCCAAGATAAGCTGGTGTAGTGTTAAATGGCTGAATGATCAGGTCATAGAGATCGCTGAGGTAGTAGTTGGCTTCCAACCAAACAGCATCTCCCAGCATTGCCTCAAAACCAGCACTCACTTCCTGGCGCTTGGCAAAACCCAGGTCGGGGTTGGCCAGGTTTTGAATGATCATTCTTGGGTTTTGAGAAGTTCCGTTTCCGTAGTTAAAGTTATTGGTTTGCGCGAAGTTGGTCTGGGTGAGATAGTAGTCGGAAGTACCCAAATCAGTATTGATAATGCCCCAACTTGCCTTCAGTTTCAGGTAATGAATGAGTTTGCTCTCGCTGAGAAAAGCTTCCTCACTCAATATCCAACCAAGACCAGCAGAAGGACCAAAGCCAAAGCGATTGCCGCGTGCCAGCACAGGAGAGCCTGTGTATGCACCGCCTAGCTCAGCGATATACTTATCTCGGAAACTATAGTTGGCCCGGAAGCCTGAGTGCGTATTCTTCACCGACTGTGAAGCACCATTTACATCTA
Organism: Bacteroidia bacterium; assembly: GCA_030731845.1. Lineage (GTDB taxonomy): Bacteria > Bacteroidota > Bacteroidia > J057 > J057 > JANQTF01. Next base: position 936 of record JANQTF010000356.1, read on the forward strand.
CCCGATCTGCATAGCCTACTGCAACTGCATCAATGTGGTGATCGTTGCCAAAGCTTCGACTATAGTTCAGATGAGCAAAGTATCCAAACTGGCGCACAAATGATGTATTTCCAATCACCTCTGCATCAGCAGGCAGGTCTTGCCCAATTCTGGTCACAATCAAGCTATCTTCTCCAGTTGAGGATAAGATTACGCCTGGTTGATATACAGAATACTGATTGATAAACGAGGTCGAAAATTGGTTGGTGATGTTGCCAGTAAGGTAGGTGCGCAGCGTCAGACCCTCGGTAATATTTCCCAGATCAAAGTCTAGCCCCAGATTGAGTTGTGCCAGGCGGTCATTGGTATTAACATAGCCACCTTGTGCCAGATCTGCATAGGGGTTGCTGGTAAACTGAGAAGTCCCTCCTGCCAGATAGCCACCTTCCAACACATTGGCAGTGGCCAGTAGCTCAGGGTTATTAACCAGGCTTGTGTCGATGAGCAACGGAAAAGAATTGGGATGGCGGGTAAGTGCGGCATTTCCCCCAGCCACATCACTCCAGTAATCTCCTACCGGGTTTTGAGCAAAATTAAAGGCAGCTACTACATCCAGGCTCGCCTTGATAAAGGGATTTACCTGGTAGTCGATATTACCTCTAAGATTGAGTCGATCTGTCTTTTGCTGAGCTCCCTGGCCAAGTGCCAACATAGATCCAGAGTTTCTGTAACCGAGATTGAGATAATACTGTGCGAGGTTGTTTCCTCCACCAAATTCGGTGATCACCGAAGAGAATGGCTGGGAAGGATTGAGGAAGGTAGAAGACAGTAAATCCTGATCGGGATTCAAAACCGGATCAGTTCCTGCTCTGGTAGCCGCGATGGCCTCTTCGGTGTAAAGAGGATTAAGTCCATCATTGGCCAAAGCCAGGTTGTAGAACTCCATGTACTCAGCTGCTCCCAGATATTCTGGCAGTGCAAAAGGCTGGCTCATGCCTGTCTCGGCAGTTACTGAGGTGGTTCTGGTATTCGCCTTTCCACGCTTGGTAGTAACGAGGATCACGCCTTGATCTGCTTGAGAACCATATAGCATCCGAGCTGTTATGTCCCGTAGCACGGTGATTTCTTCAATCTCTTGGGCATTGAAGTTGTAATTGGAGAGAATGTCTCGTGGAATCCCATCTACCACCACCAAGGCATTGTCTAGCCCTCTCACATTGGTGTTTCCAAACAAGCCCGGCACCCTGCCATTGAGCATTCCGAGAATGTTCTGGCGGGTATCGTATTCGAGAATTTCCTCGGGCTTAATGGAGGTCACAGCCCCCACGATTCTTCGCTTGGGGAGAGTACCAAAGGGGAGACTCACTTCGTCAGACGGAGCTAGATGAAAGGGGGACTTGACCATTTTGATGGTGGCATTGGATGTTAAGTCACCTGAGTTGATCACAAGTGACTCCATCCCTTTGGCTTCGAGATAGAGCATGCTGCCACTTGGCACATTGAGAGAAAAAGCTCCCATCTGATCTGTGACAACTGACACAAGGCCCTCAGTAGTATTGACCGTAGCACCAGAAACGGCTTGCCCATCTTCAGTCTGGACCACCCCAGAGACTGAGACCATGCTCACCTTTTTCTTCGTTTGTTTTTGCGCATGTTCCAATTGAGGCAACGAGCAGCCCAACCCTAGCAGCAGAAGGGTTGTGAAAATATGATAAAATTTCATGTTCGTTTTCTTGAGTAGCAGATGTTACCAACCAGGATTTTGATTGAATCCTTCATACAACTGTGACTGATTCCTATCAATGGGAATCCAGTAGTGACGTTCGTCGAAGACACGGTTAATGACAAGAGTTCTCCTAAAGAAAGTCTTATCCTTGTCAAATTCCAGCCCGAAGAGTTCCTTATACTCTTTGAGGTGAGCCACATGCCAGCGACGAATATCAAACCAGCGACTACCTTCAAAGGCTAGCTCCACCGCTCTCTCATTCCAGATCCGATCACGAAACACCTCTTTAGAGCCGGTGAATTTGCTGTCCACATTTGGCATTCCGGCTCTATTACGGACAATGTTGATGGCATCTACAGCAGTGAGGGAAGAAAAAGGAGGAGGCGTAGTGGGTCCCCATACTTCATTCACGGCTTCTGCATAGATGAGATATACATCTGCGAGTCTCATGTGCGCTTGTCCAAATCGAAAGTTATTCCAATTGTTGTCGAGCCTGTTCACACCTCTAGGCCAATATTTTTTGATCATGTAGCCTGTGAGGCTTCCTCCGGTTCCCCGATCACCTCCACCGAGATACAACTGAACAAAGTTGGTGTTCTCGTTGCCGCCATCTGCCCATTTGGTCCCATCAAGCAGCAGGTTATAATCGAATCGAGGATCGCGGTTTACCCAAGGATTACTGGGATCATAGCCAGATGCTGGGTCGCTAGTGGGTAGGCCATTGGCCATCTCAAAGAGTTCCACGTAGTTGGCAGTGGGAGCTTCCATCACGTTGTTGCCTTCCCAGCGGGAGTTGTTGAACACCCTGCCATGGAAGGTGGACATACGGGCTTTGCCCGCCTGAGGCACTACCGGACTAAAAATGATTTCGTCTGAGCCGAGCAGATCTCCGTTGTTTTTGTGGAAATTATCGGAGTACTCTGGCCAGCTCAGCAAGCGATAAACTCCCTGATTCGCTAGATTGATCACTTGAGAGGCAGCTTCGGCAGCCGCTTCCATGTGGGTCTGGTTGAAGGTAAATCCATTTCCTACTTCGTTGTTCATCAACGGGCTACCAGCGTATAGCAGCGCCTTTGCTTTGAAGGCATAAGCGGCTCCTTTGGTCACCCGGCCATAGCCGGTCACAATATCCCAGCTCTCAGGAAGCAAGGGGATTGCGGCGTCATAATCATCCACGATACGATCGGTAGTGGCCTGGAATGAGAGTCGATCAAGACGCAACTCATCCTGGGGAGAAAACACTACGTCAACGTAAGGCATTCCGCCGTAAAAGCGGATCAGCTCCTGATGAAACCAAGCGCGGAAAAACAAGGCCTGCCCGCGAAGCAAGTTTTTCTGCTCAGCAGTGGCTTGCTGCGGAAACCCTTCATCAAGCTTTTGGAGGCAGAGATTCGCAATCCGGATGCCTGACCAGGAGCCATTCCAAACTCCCCCAATGTCATCACCATTTTTAACCAAAATGTTTTGGAGGGTGTTGTTCCAGAAATACCAATAGTCACCGATGTCCACAGCTCCGGAAGGAGGAAATGTGCGGTTGTTGACCACATCATCGCCCCAGTTGAGAGAAGCGGTGATCGAATAGGTCAGATACGGGATGACGCGTCTGTACATATTGTCCTCAAACCCTTGAAAATCTTCGTAGGTCCCAAACACATCGTCATCATTCAAAAAAGCTGATTCGGGCAGATCAAGATATGATTCACAGCCGCCTAAGCCAATGGTCAAGAGTACTCCCAGCACCGCCAGGCTCTTGGAAATAGCTTTGAAAGACAAATTTTTCATCGTAGTAGTATTAGAAATTGATGGTTGCACCCATGTTATAGCGAGCGATTCTAGGGTAGTTCTCCCGTTGGAAGTTTCCTCCGTCACGGTCCTCATCCAGCCTGGTCCAGAGATACATGTTATTGCCATTGACAAATATTCTCACACTCCGCATCCCGATACTTCTGAACACATCGAGCTTGAGGTCATAGGCAATCTCCATGCTCTGGAGTCGTAGATAGGAAGCGTCTCTCACCCAATAGTTTCCTTTTGGCGAGCCAGTCTGGTAGCGAATATGAGGATATTCGGCTGTTTGGGCAGTGGAAGGTGTCCAGGATTCATCCAGGTGATAGGGAAACACAATGCTGTATCCAAGGCTGTATTCACCTCTGGCCACAACACGGGACACGTTGTGAACGCCTACCAGCTGTATTTGGAAGGAGAAGTCCTTGTAACCAAACCCCGTAGTCAGGTTGCCTTGAAATTGTGGCCGGCTTGGAAATCCAAATGGGACTCCGTCATCTGGGTCAATCACACCATCGGCATTGTAGTCGATGATCCTGTAATCACCGGGGAGTCGCTGAGCATTGTTGTCTCCCAAGACAGTGGTGTACATTTCGTCCCAGCTGCCGACATAACCATTGTGAAGTTGAGTGCGGGTTTGATTGATTTGGTAGCCTGCCAGTTTCTGATAATCAGGGGCCAAATCGGGGTCTTCGCGGAAAACCACCTCGTCTTTGGCAAAGTTGTAGTTGAACTTGGTGAAGAAATTAAAGCCATTGTTAAAGTATTTGCGAAGAATGGCTTCAAACTCCCAGCCCCAGGTGCGGGTTTTTCCAATGTTGGCAGCCACAGGATCTGCTCCAAAAAAATCTGGAATATTGCGCTGATCTGCCGACATGAAGATGCCGTCGCGCTCTTCCCAGTAATAGTCAAAGTTTACGGAGAGTAAGTCTCTTAACCAGGTGGTCTCGATCCCGATGTTCTGTTTGGTCGCTGTCTCCCAGCGAATGTCTGGATTGGCGATGGTCTCCTCGATTCTGATCGGATAGAGATTCTGAATATTGGGATATCCAAACTGCGAGAAAGCTCCTGTGCTACCGTAGCCACCCAAGTACTGCCCTCTGATGATTCCCTGGTCACTTCCCACTCGACCATACGAGTAGCGTAGTTTCAAGTAGCTGAGCGTTTTGTTCAACGGCTCAAAGAATTTCTCGTTGGAGATCACCCACCCCGCCCCAAAAGAAGGGAAGAAAGCAAAACGGTTTGCTCCGACAAAATTCTGTGACCCGTTGTAGGCGCTGTTGATCTCCGCAAAATAGCGGTTGTCATAGCCATAGGTCACCCTTCCAATCAAGTCTTCTCGCTTGCTGGTAAACTGATCTACCAGCCCAGAAAAACGATAAGGTGTTTCCTCTCTTCTCTGCAACATGGCAAGGCCAGACACATTGTGCTTGCCAAATGACCGCTTGTAGTTAAGCGAGGTCTGATAGGTCAGGATCCGATTGATAGACCCATTTGACAGCCCTTCACTATCTACTGAATAAGGCCTTCTGACGTAATTGTAATTGTTTCTCAGGTTTCCGGCTCCACCTGGCAGGATGAAGACCGTGTCTTCAGGATTCTCTGCCCGCACACTCATGAATACTACCCCACTTTCAATGAAGTCTGGCCCGAGGGTCTGAAAAGAGTTATCGAAGGAAACCCTGCCATTGAAGCTCAATCCCTTTGTGATAAACTTCAGATCCTGATCAACAACGAGGTCGGTAAAGATTTGGGTACGAGAGGTGCGCTCAATCCCATCGAGGTTTAGCCCCACATAGGGGTTGGGGTAGCGGTTGTCTTCGGTGTTGTATCCATAGAACCCATTGGAGAACTGAACGGGATACACATCCGGAGGCATTTCGTAGAGTCCTTTCCAGATCACATCATCACCGCCGTCTTTTCCAAGGGTAGGAATTTGCTTTTCACCATACCACCCTGACAAGTTGGCCTTGACTTTCGTGGTAGGGGTGACATTGAAATCAAAGTTGCTACGAAAATTGAATCGCTCATACGAGAAGTTGGGATCATATCCCTGCCCGATGTCTTCTGTATTGAAAATATCGGTCTCATTGTTATAAGACAAGGATCCAAAATACTTCACGAAGTCTGTTCCTCCTGAAAGAGTCACACCTGCTTGCTGCGCCCATGCATAGGGGTTGGTCACCAAATCGGCCCAATCCACATTGGGATAAAGATCAGAGCCTCCATTCCTGTAAAGTTCGAGTTCTTCTACAGGCGTGTAGAAAGCCCAGGATGGCTCATTTACAGAAACCTCATGAGCCACAGCTTGATTTCTCAATCTTAAGGCATCATAGGAATCGAGCACCTTTGGCACTCTAGACACTTGCTTCAGGGTCATGTTGCCGGTGACACTGATCTGGGCTTTGCCAGATTCGCCTCTTTTGGTGGTAATCAGGATTACGCCATTGGCGCCTTTGACCCCAAACACAGCCGTGGCTGAGGCATCCTTGAGAACAGAGATGCTTTCCACCTCTCGGGGGTCCACGTCATTAAAGGGGCGCTCGATCCCATCTACCAACACCAGCGGCCCTCCCCCATTCCAGGTAGATTGACCCCTGATAAAGAGCGTGGCATCTTCTGCTCCAGGTTCTCCAGAATTGATAATCGTGGTAAGGCCTGGCACTTGCCCCACAAGCGCGTTGGTGAGATTGGAGGCACCACCCGATGCACTCACAAGATCTTGTCCTCGCGCCGTAGAAATAGCCCCAACAACGCTCTCTTTTTGCTGCTGCCCAAAGCCCACGATCACCACCTCTTCGGTAGTTCTGGTTTCTGGAGCCATGCTGATCGAGACATTGTTTTGAGAGCCCACGAGTAAAAATTGCGTGGTGTACCCATAGTAGGAGATTCGGAGGCTGTCCTCGGGAGTAGCAGAAATGGTAAATCTGCCGTCCTCTCCGGTGAGGGTTCCCTGATTAGTCCCGATTCGGAGAACCGTGACACCAACCAGCGGACTTTCATCCTCGCCAGTAATAGTGCCGCTTACCTGTCGTAACTGGCCAAACAGGGCCTCTCCAGTTACGAGTAGCAATGCGAAGCATAGTAGTCTAAGATTACTCATTTGATTCGTAGTTAGGTTGAGATCTTTCAGCTCTTGACCATAGTGAAGTCCAGAACAATGGAGAAATTATGGAGGAATCCTGATCTGATTCATTCTCAAAAGGATCTTGCCCTTGTCTATTTGTACAGAATCCGATTGAGCAAAGGATAAAACCGATGCAGACAATCATTTTGAGGGCGTTCCTTGTTCATCTTGCCGAAGGTCTCTATCTATGAGAAATACTTTTTCGAGCTTGTTGACTTCTGAAAACTACGCCTACAGGGCGCGGAAATCCTGGCGACCGCTCGTAAAACCTGCAAGATCATTCCAGCCCTTTATACTTCTGAGCGATTAGCCAAACATGAGACAAAATGCCTCCTCCCGTTTCCGCTAGCGTGGCCCGGCAGCCACAATCTCCCCTCTTTCCTTTTCAGCAACATATTTTACCGCTATTTCCTGACCTCTACCATTCCTCACAATATGACAACCCAAACATTTCTCCGCCTGATTGTCCTGATTCTCTCAGGAAGCTGTCTCCCGGTTTTTGCCCAATCTCTCATCTCCTACACCTGGCCCACCAATGCGGGAGAAGCGCTGGTCTCCGATAAATACAAGGTATTTGTCCGCGAAGGCAATGGGCCTGAACAAGAACTCCAGGTCCTCATGTCTGAAGCGATCTATGAAGGAGATTTTCGGGCAAATGAGCTGGCAGGTCGCACCTTTTCCTTCACCCAGGTTTCCTACAACATCATTGGCAGTCCGGGCCTCACCTTCCGGGTAGAAAAGCTCTTTGGCACTACGGCAGATACCGTGACCATTCACCCCAAAAGTTATCAGCTCAATCCCACCCAAAACGGGATGGAGGTCACCTTCCCCCTCAAAGGCAACCAGAAATATCTCTCGGTGGACTTTCACAGCGCCGACAACCGCGTCTCTCTGCCACCATTTATGGCCAACAAGGGCGTAGTTTGGATCACGCACATGCTGTGCATTTTTGTGGATCCGGCAGAACCCATTGCCCCTTCCGGTGCTGGAGTTGTGGATTATAGCCCCACAGTGTCTCCTACCCAGTTGCAAAATGCTTCGGTGATCGCCTTCAGGCCAGGCTATCATAACCTCAACGATTACCAACTCGGAGGCATCATCGATGCCGATGGCGTGCTCACCCTCCAGGATGGGCAACACCTCTATATTGCAGGCGGCGCCTTTGTAGAAGGCATCATTGGCCGCAAAAATTTCGGAGACGACAACCAGCGTATCTATGGCCGGGGGATTCTTACCGGACGCCAATATCTCTGGCGAAGCAACCCCAATCATTCTGGCAGAGAATATGGAGAAATAGCTCGAATGGGCTCGGGAGACCTTGAAGGAATCATGATGATGGAATCTCCCAACCATGGAGTGGTAGGCAACAACATTCACGTCGATAATTTCAAATACCTGGGCTGGCATTCCAACAATGACGGCATCCGCGTCGGATCAGGATCGGAAATCGAGCACAGCTTTCTGCGCTGTGTCGATGATCATTTCTACAATTTCGACATTTACGTGCATGACTGCGTGCTCTGGGCCGGACACAACGGCTCCATCATGACCTACGGCTGGGGCGGAGAGGCTGGTAGCAATACCTACAACTCCGGTAGCTCTTTCATGGATAATGTGGACATCATCCACCCCGAATGGAGTGGCCTGGGCAATAACAATGGCCTCATCATGGCACAGGTCGGCCTCGACTACAAGCCGTTTGGCTATGGAGGTCCCCTCCTTACCCACTTCCGCAACATCCGAATGGAAGGCAAAATTGCCGCCATTACCAACCTCAAACCCCGATCCTCCAACAATGGTATCCCCTCTGCTGTGCAGGTTCCTGCGGCCAATGTGGGCTACCTTGGAGATCTATTGCTAGAAAATATCAGGGTGGAATCGCAAATAGAACTCGGCAGAATACGCGGTACTGCCAATGCCTCGACCACTGGAAACCTCACTTTCTTCGTGCAAAATGTGGAGTTCAGGAATGTGACCATCGGAGGGCAATGTGTGGACGAAACCAACAAAGGCCAGTTTTTTGACATTGATGCCGCCACCACCAAAGACCTGGTCTTCGGCGCTTGCGCCCCCAACAGCTTGTTTTCTGAGCTCGCAACAAAGAAGCAACTCGGCAGCGTTTGGTTTGAGGAAGGTAGCGGAGAATGGCAGGTGACCAACCTGGGAGTTCTGCCTTGCCAGGTCGAGCTGATCAACTTTCATGGGCAGGTGCTCCGCCGGATCCCCGAGCTGCGTGAGACTGATTCCATGAACACCCAGACACTGCCTCGCGGCGTGTATGTGGTTCGCTTCCAACTGGCATCTGCGATGCAAACCGTCAAAATACTCGTTCAATAATCTCTCCTGATCCTCAACTCGGGCAAGCCCTAATCAATCGTCTGAGCCCAGAGCTCAAGCACCTCGAGCCGCTGGAGCTAACCAATCTGGCCCACTTGCCGCAAGGCTCGGAAGCACTCATCAGC
>JANQTF010000357.1 GCA_030731845.1 Bacteroidia bacterium
AATTCCATCATCGTAGATCCTGAATACCACATCGAATGCTCTCCCGGATTCACCTGTTTCAGAAAATCCTACGGTGAGTTGCGTGTAGGTATTTTCCACTTCGCGTTGTTCTCCCCAGGGCATCGTCCAGGGATCGCTTACGACCAGGGTCGCACCAGAAGTCATGGTCATATTTTCTCCAAGGTATTCCTGTCCTTGAAAAGAAAAGCCCAAGATAGAGGTATCGACAAGGGTTTTGCCATCTTTTGAAACGGTATAGGCAGGCTTTCCACCATCTACGAGCATCATGTCTACAGAGACGGAGCCATCGGGAGAGGAGGCTGAATGTGTAAGCTGTGCCGTATTATCGCAGGCTGAGATGCTGGCCATGGCCAGCAAAAACCCCACGAATCGAAAGTAATTGACAAAAGAAATCATGAGTAGTAGAATAGATCAATAATGGCTAAAAATGCAAAAAAGCCCGGCTCAAAATTGGCCGGGCTTGATCTTTATCCGAAAACGTTGTCGGGAGAGATGTGATTATAGCAGTCCGTCCACAGCCTTTAATGCGGCATCATAATCGGGCTCATCCCCAATTTCTGCTACTAATTCTGAATGGACGATGTTGTTATTGCTATCCAGCACCCAGACAGCACGTGGATGGAGTCCACCAAAAGGGCCGTCGGCGATTTCGGCATTGTAGGCCTTGCTGAATTCTCCAGAGCGGAAATCAGATCCGAAGGATACATTCTCGATTCCTTCGATTTCGCAAAAGCTATTTGTCGCGAATGGCAGATCCTTGGAAATAATAAGCCCCATAGCACCTTCACGAGCACCAATGGCTTCATTAAACTTTCTGGATTCTTTCTGGCAAACGCTTGTTCCCATACTTGGAACAGAAATTAAGACCTTAGCTTTTGCCTGAATATCACTCAATTTCCCATTTGAGAGGTCAGATTTTACATACGTAAAATCTGGAGCGACACCTGTTGTTGGAAGTTCTCCCGTGAGTTGGAAAGGGGTTCCGCCTAATGTAACTGTGGCCATTTTATTATTTATTGAGTGTGAAAGTGAAAAGTTCACCTTTTTTTTGAAAAACAACTAAGAGCCTGTAAGGTTTTCAAAGAGTGATCGACATATGTTTTTGAACTTTCAGTTTTGACTTCAGTGAAACAGAACCAGGAGCCATTTCTTGAGATTATCTCTACCCCCCAACGGATCATCCACAAGGTGTGCAGACTCTATGGTCACACTACGGATGACCGGGAAGACCTGTTTCAAGAGATTTTGCTACAGCTCTGGCGGGCCTACGGTTCCTTCAAAGGAGATGCAAAAATCAGCACCTGGATGTACAGAGTAGCGCTCAATACCGCCATTTCTGGTTTTAGAAAGTCTTCACGTCGCCCGCAAACCTCCGAATTAGACGCTACTGCCTTCCAGGCAATGGCAGATCTACCCAATCCGGAGGTCGAAGAAAACAAGCAACTGCTGTACAAGGCGATTGCTTTGCTGTCTGATTTAGAACGAGCGATCATTATGCTATATCTTGAAGACCATAGCTATGATGAAATCGCAGAGATTATCGGAATTACCAGCAATTATGTTGGTGTGAAGATCAGCCGGATCAAGTCAAAACTGAAAGATATTCTCTCACCTCATATGCGAGAAGCCTGATCATGCAATTAGATGAACTGAAAATACTCTGGAACGCTGATTCTGACCCTGATCCATTTGATCGGGGGACACTCCGGCAAATGCTCGGCGCGAGAAGTCAGACAGCTATGGGAAAGATCCGCAGGAATATCTGGACGGAAATTATTCTACTCGTTGTGCTTGCAGCAGTTACCCTCGCCTGGTTTACCCTTCGTGCACTCCCCGTTCACTGGGCGGAGTGGGTTCTTTTTTCACTGCTTTTTCCAGCCAATGGACTGTTGTACTGGTACAAAGTGAAAGTATTTGTCCAGCGGGAAGATGTCGCCCAGAATTTAACGCAGTCGCTGGACAGCTATATACAAAAGCTCGATTCCTATCTCCAGATGTACCAGGTGATCATGGCATTCATGGTGCCGATTCTTTCTACTGTCGGAATTTTTT
>JANQTF010000358.1:0-10527 GCA_030731845.1 Bacteroidia bacterium
ATTTTCTTCATTATTCTCCTAAAATTCCTATTTTTCATCCCTCCATTTTTTCGAAAGATTCTCAATTTGGAGCGATTCTTCTCATAGCCGATCCTGCATTAAGCCCGTTGCCCCGATTTACTACGCTTCTGATATGCAAATTCCAATTTATCAGGTGGATGCTTTCTCCACCGTGCCTTTTTCAGGAAATCCAGCCGCCGTATGCCCCCTCGATGCCTGGCTGCCGAAGGAATACCTGCAAGCCATTGCCCAGGAAAATTGCTTGTCCGAAACCGCTTTTTTTGTGGCCCGGGATCATAGTGGTGAATATGACCTCCGGTGGTTTACGCCCAATCAGGAGGTGGATCTCTGCGGCCATGCCACCCTTGCCACCTCTCACGTCCTCTTTCAAGAGCTTGGGGTAGATGAACCCATGCTTCATTTTCATACCAAAAGCGGAGAATTGATTGTGCGAAAGCTCAATCAGGGCTATGAGATGGATTTTCCCGCTGTTCCGACCTCAATGTTTTTTCAACCGCTCGACCTTCCCACTCTCATCGGGGTAGAGGGCAGGGTGATAGGCCGAGCCATGGATGTGCTTGTGCGGGTGGAATCAGAAGCCGATGTACGTGCCCTTAAGCCCAACATGGCAGCCATTGCCACTGTTCCGGCCCGCGGCCTCATCGTCACGGCACCCGGCGATGACGAAGGCGTGGACTTTGTATCGCGGTTTTTTGCGCCGCAGGCAGGCGTGCCCGAAGACCCGGTGACCGGATCGGCACATTGCACCCTGGCTCCCTATTGGGCCAAAGAGCTCGGAAAAAATAGTTTCTTCGCCCAACAAATCGGCCCACGCGGGGGAGAATTACACATTCGACTAGAAGGTACCCACGTTTTGCTCATGGGTCAGGCCGTTACCGTTATCAAAGGACATATTTACCTTCCTGATTCTCTCTGATGAACAACATTCCCCTTCGATTTTACCTGAGTATTCTGATCAGCACCATCATTTGGTCAGTCAACGGCCAAAGCCTCCTTTCTCCTGACTCCACCGATGTAGCCTGGAAAGCGCTCCACAGCCGGAGAATAAATCTGGCCCTCCAAGGGAATTCCAATACGGAGGCTGCTGCTGAGAGGCTCATGTCTTTGATCGAATTGGGCGACTGGGAAACAGCCGAACAAGACCTCGCTACCTGGGGATCGGGCCCCGCTTACCTGGCGGCTCAGGCCGAATGGGCATGGCTCCATCATCGATATCAGACGGTGGAAAAGCTGGTCGGCCTGATGTCGGGAGCGGAGTGGATGGAGGTAAAAAAGAAATATCAGATTCTCCTGGCTATGCAGCGCTGGGATCTGGAAGAAGCACAGGGCTTGATTCTCTCTGCGCGGAGCAAATCCAGGCTTCCACAAGGATGGCTCACGTTGCAGCAAGGCCGCATCGAGATTTGGAACAAGGCCTATGACACAGCGCTCGACCTGGCGATCGACCAAACGACCGAATTTCCTGAGGACCCGCTCGGGTGGCTGCTCAAGTCTGAGGCTGAGTTTTGGCTCCTAGATCTCGAAGCCGCCGAAACCTCCCTCCAACGATGCCTGGCACTCGACCCATTCAATGCCGATGCCCGATTTTGGTATGGCTACGCGATCTGGCGGCGGCGCGACGCGCAGCAACTCTCTGCCATGGCAGCACAATGGCAACTCGCCCTCGCCATTCACCCACTGCATTATCTCACGCACTGGCATTGGGGCAACGGCCACACCAACCTCACCTTTGCCGACTATGCCGACCCAGATGAATCGGCCATTCGCCAATTTCTCCTGCCTGCCGATAGCCTCCTGAGCCTTGGGCAGGTACAGGCGGCCATTTCCCTGACGCATGAAGCCGAGGCACAGTTTCCCCAATCGGTCATTCCGGGTCTTTATCGTGGCTCATACTTTTATATGGGGGCCGGCACTCATTCTTCCGATTCCGCTGAGCAAGCTTTTCTTCACATTCTCCGACAAAAACCACATTATGGTCCTGCCCACAACGGATTGGCAGCGGTGATCAAACAACGCCAAATCAGCTACCTCCGCAATTTTCAGGAGCTGGAGGCAGCGATCTCCGCAGCCGAGATACAGCAGCCGGAGACCTTTCTCGCTGTGTTTCCTGATGTGAGAAGCTACCCAAATGAGCGGGTGAAAAATATGGTCTGGAATCAACTTCACACGGGGGCGGCCTACCTGCCGATGCTACGGGAGCTGGGTCGCACCTTTGCCATTCCACCACTGCATGAAGACCTGAGCCTGACGATGGGCACCCCCTTTTTTCGCGGTGCCACCACCTTCGATAACCGGCAGTGGATGGACATCAGGGGCGTGGGCAGCGGGGCCACCGGCATTGAATACGTGGAGCGCGGCGCGCACCTCGAGCGCAACGTGACCCTGCACGAATACGTGCACCTTTTTCACGGCACCGTGATGACCGATGCGGAGCGACAGCGAATCCGCGAGCTGTACGAGCAAGCCATGGCAGAAGATTTCACGCTCGATTATTATGCGAGAAACAACGAATACGAATATTTCGCACAAGGCTTTCCAGCCTATTTTTCTGAGCAAAAGGTGCATCCGCTCAATCACAAATCGGTGAATACGCGGGAAGACCTACTGGCAAAAGACCCGGCGCTGTATGCCTTTATCGACTCCTTGGTGCAGCGGCAACGGGCCGCCATGGCTGGCGACTCCAGCGCACTGGCCTCCAACTGGGCCGAGACCAACCTGATCTTGTTTAGGCAGGCACTGTTTCAGAATCGCCTTAGCGATGCGCAGGCACATCTCAACCAGGCATTTGGCTGGGACTCGACCTACCTGCCGGTGTATCTGGCGCGGGTGGAGATTGCCTCCCGACAGCGGTTTTGGACAGATGCCGAAAATTGGCTCAATCGCGCCCAGGCTATGTTTCCTACTTCGCCGGAGGTTTTGCGGGCGCGTGCCACATTCAGCCTGACTCTCTTTGAATCGGGCCTCAAAAGTGCTGCAGAAGCCAGCCGCGAATATGTGTCGCGCTATCGCAGCGCCATGGACCAGGAATCTGATGAGCTCACCAAGGCCGAGTGGCAACTTGAACTGCGCTCCACGCTGTTTGGGTTTGGCCAATGGGACATTCTGCTCGCGGAAACAGATAGCTACCTCGCCACCGGTGCCACCACCTCCACCTACCTGCAAAGCCTCCAGGACGATGCCATCGCGGATCTTGCATGGATCAAAGGCATGATGGGATACCAAACCGAGGCCCTCAGTAGCTTGAGAGAATTGGTGAATAGAAAGCCACAAGAGCCGCGATACGCGGTCATCAATGCGGAGATCCTCTTGCATTATGGAAGGCATGAAGAGGTGCTGGCCCTGCTGGGTGAGCGACGAGACTTGATGAAATCTGCGGGCAATGCAACCCAGGATCTGGATCTCTTGCTCGCCAAAAGCCACCTTTCACAAGGCGACACAGTAGCCTCCCGGGAGATTCTGACCCCTTACCTGCACAATATGCGGCCCCCGCGGGCTTCTACGGATGAATGGGTTCGCCTCGTTCTCCAGCTCGGAGATACCGCAACTGCTCGTGCATGGCTCAATGGGATTGTGAGTCCGACCTATCCCTATGATCAGGCGCAACGCGCCTACACCCTTGCGTTGCTTGATGAAACCGCAGGCGACACGACTTCGATGGAAATGAACCTGAAGCAAGCGGTGAAGCTCGCGCCCTACCTCTTTGACGCGAGAGATGCCCTGATCAGGCACTACCGATCACGCGGGCAAGCAGCAGAGGCTGATTTGCTGGCGCGAGAAGCGCAATTGCTGCCGCTGCCACCCGGACCCGACGCCCCAGAATGGGCCAGATTTGTGGAAGAAGAGGGGGAAGATGAGAAGTAACCGGAATTAGTTCACCTTCTCGCCTTTGAGGCACCATTTGCCCCATTTTTCATTGTAGGTATGGATGCGGTCGGTCGGGGCGTTGGACATGTTCACGATGTCACCACCTTTGAAGTACCAGTAGAAAATGCCACCGTAGAGGTTTTTCACATTCGTGAAACCTGCTTCCTGGAGCTTCTCTCCTACCCGCTCGCTGCGGTAGCCTACGCTGCAATACACCAGGATGGGCGTGTCTTTGGGTAGATCCTCGAGAGATTCGGCCTTAAAACTGCCATAATCCACAAACTTTGCCCCCGGCAAATGACTCACCACATACTCCTCTTGCTGCCGCGTGTCCAGGATGGTGGCACCATCGAGTGAGACTTGCTCGGGCTGCACGAGCGGCACGGTCTTTTTGTACATCTTGTCGAGCATCTCGCGAAACTCAGGCTCGGTGCCCGTTTGAGCATTCATAGAAAATGGAATCAGGATCAGAGAGAGGATAGCCGGCAAGCAGGACAACTTCATGGGGTAGAAATGGTTGAATGGGGGAATTATTGAGTTGTTGAATGAGGGAAGGCTGAATGATTGATATATAACGAATATTGGGCCAAAATGGATCAGGAAAAAAATCCATCATATACCCCCTATACCTCAAAGCCTCACTCTATGCCAGATCCTCTTCGTCTGCGCTGTAACGCTCGCGGAGTTGTACGGGGGCTTCGCTCGATTTTCTGATGCGACTGTTGAGGATTTCTACGACGAATGAAAACGCCATCGCAAAATAGATGTAGCCTTTCTCCACGTGTTGATCAAAGCCCTCGGCGATGAGCATGAAGCCAATCAGCAACAAAAAGGACAGGGCCAGCATCTTCATCGTGGGCCTGCTGTTGATGAAATTGCTTATGGCACCGGCTGATGTCATCATGATGCCCAACGAGATGATCACGGCAGCGATCATGGTCTCCACGTGCTCGGCAAGCCCAACCGCAGTCAAAATGGAGTCGAAGGAAAATACGATATCCAGCACAATGATCTGCGCCACAATAGACCAAAAGGAAGTGACCTTGAGCTTGTTCTCGCCAGAATCCTGCTCTCCTTCGAGCTTGTGGTGCATCTCCGTGATGGTCTTGACCATCAGGAAAACACCTCCGGCAATCAG
Source organism: Bacteroidia bacterium (assembly GCA_030731845.1). GTDB lineage: Bacteria > Bacteroidota > Bacteroidia > J057 > J057 > JANQTF01. The sequence continues at coordinate 5,024 of JANQTF010000358.1, forward strand.
GATCATGTCGCGCCAGCTGAGTGCGAAAGGGGTGTAATCTGTATCAGGCAGGTACTCGATAAAGGAAATGACGGGCTCTTTGAGCGAAACGATCCAGTTGATCGAGAGCAACAAGGCGACGCGAAAAAGCAGGGCAAGAGACAACCCGATATTGCGGGCGTTTTTTTGTTGCGACTCGGGCAGCTTGCCTGCCACAATAGAGATGAACACAATGTTGTCGATCCCCAGGATGATTTCCATCAGAGTGAGGGTGAAAAGCGACACCAGTCCATCGGTGCTCAAAAACATGGAAATATCCATAGAAGTATGATCTGATTAGCGGGGCAAAAGTAATCAATTAACGCGCACCAGAAAGAAGGAGAGAATGAAAACAAAGCCAATACGTGGAATTCAGATCGACAGTTTTATGCCTACCACAAATCGCCTTCCTGAGGCGGGATCACCGCAGTCACTTCAATTTCCACTACGAGGTCATCATGAATGAGGCGGCTCACTTCCACCATGGTAGAAGCGGGCTTGATCGCTGAAAAATACTCCCCATGCGCCCGCCCAATGTCTTGCCACATGGTCATATCGGTGGTGAAAATACGGGTTCTCACCACATCCTCCAGTCGTGCCCCTGCCGACTCCAGTGCGTCGCGCACAATGTCGAGGATCACCTTGGTCTGGAAATAGGCATTACCAGGAAACATCACCTCGCCGTCTTCCACAGCTGTGGTGCCCGCCACTTCTACTTGCCTGCCCACCCGCACAGCACGTGAGTAGCCCACCACTTGCTCCCAAGGGGCTCCCGAGCTGTAAGTTTGCCTGAATCGTTTCATACACTTGAAGCTTTCCGGATACTTTCTTCTCCGCTGCCCAAAATTATTCCTAAGTTTGTGAAAACCCATCGTTATGGCCTCACTATTTCAACGATTTCTGGCCTGGCTCACAGGCCGCTCGGGGAGCGTAGTCATCCCCCCTGCCAGCCAGCCAGCCGCTTCCCCTGCCGAGAAACCCACAACTACCCCGGAGCCAACCCCTTCGGGTAGCGAGCAGATGCAACTCGCCAGAAAAAGCAGCTCTGCGGATGCTGCCACTGGCAAGCTCAGCTTTGGTGGCGTATCTGCCACCACTGAAGAATCCGCCAAACGCTTGGCTGCCGGCAGCTATACCCTCGAACTTCGCGAGGAAGGTGGCCTCCACAGCGCCTATTGGTTTCGCTTTCCAGACCATCACAAAGGCATGATCGTGATCAAAGATCCAACCTTCGACGGGTTTCGCTATCTCCGCCTCGGTGAGTCAGCAGCAGACACACAAGGTGGCATTGTGATCCCCAATATTGGCGAATATCTCGATATCTATACCCGCGTGGCAGACGCCATCTCCACTGGGAAGCACGTGTCCTTGGTTGTTTCCTGACAAAGGAGCAACATCCCGAGCCGATAGTTGGATAGTCGCTCTACTTTTATTTGTCCTCGCCATGAACCAACGATTTCTCCTCCTGCTCTGCCTGTTTCTGCTTGTGGGTTCTTCCTGCCTGGCGCAGCTGCGGGTGAATGGCTCCTTGTTTATGCCGGATTCTGTGCCCAATCGCGCCAGAACCATCGGGGTCAATAGCTTTATTGGGGGGGGATATGTGATTTCCATGACCACCCTTGGTCTCGCTTGGTATGCCGACGAGGATCTGGGGAGCTTTCATTTTTTCGACGACTCCTTCGAATGGAAGCAGATGGACAAAATGGGCCATGCCTACGGCTCATTTCTCACAAGCTCCTGGTTTATGGGGCTGAATCAATGGGCTGGAATGCCCAGGCGCAAGGCCATTGTGCTGGGCAGCCTGCAAGGCTTCCTCTCTGTGAGCAGCATCGAGTTATTCGATGCTTTTGGCGAAACGTGGGGCTTTAGCTGGAGCGATGTGGCCGCCAATGCCACTGGCGCCAGTCTCGCAGTGCTCAACGAGTCCCTCTGGGGCGAGCAACGCATCATGTACAAGTGGAACTATCTGCCATCGCCCTATGCCGGTGATCCCGATTTTGAGCGGCTCTTTGGCAACAACTTCGCGGAGTGGCTCCTTAAAGACTACAATGGGCAGAGCTATTGGCTGAGTCTGCGGGTGCATTCCTTTTTACCCGAAAGCAGCTTCAAAGACCACTATCCCAAATGGCTCAACCTCGCCGTTGGCTACGGTGCCTATGGCCTCGAAGGCGGCTACGACGACCCCAACGGCTCCTGGACCACCCGCGAATACCGCCAATTCTACCTCAGCCTCGACTTCGACACCAGCCAAATTCACACCCGTAGCCAAACCCTCAACTTCCTCCTCGGCGCGCTCAACTATATTCGCATTCCGCTGCCCACCGTTCGCTTCGACAAATACGGCGTAGGGATGGAGGCTTTTCGGTAGGGAAGCGGCTGATCGTGTTGGGCGTAATTCGGTGTTTCGATTCCCCGGGCCAGAATCATGTGCGCTAGTGTCCCATCACGCCAATTGAAAGCTCCTCAGATTTGTTACGGTAACATTCTTATTCACGGGGTAAGAGTCTTGCACAGGCGCTATGATGAAGCCTTCGGAAATGCCCAGATCCTCCAGCGCATGATAGAAACCAGGGCCTACTTTCGGGCTGGTAGAAGCTTTGATTTCGATGGCGATCCTTCGGTTTCCCTTGCTCAGAATAAGGTCGATTTCTGTTCCGTTTGATGTTCGGTAAAATGACGAAGTCCAGCTCGGGTTTTGGGAGAGGATTTGCTCCAATACATAGCCCTCCCACGAAAATCCAAGCACTGGGTGTCCCAGCAACGCATTCATATCTTCTATCTCCAGTAAGCGGTGGAGCAATCCTGAATCCCGCAAATACACCTTCGGAGACTTGATAAGTCTCTTTTTGACATTGGCTTCCAATGGCGGTAACATTCGCAGCAAAAACATTTGCTGAATCAAGTCAAGATAATTTCTCACCGTATTGTGTGAGAGGCCCAATGATGCCCCTAGCGTAGTGCTATTGAATACTTGCCCCTGATTATGAGCCATCATGGTAAGGAATCTGCGAATGTTTTGTGGGGAAATAGCTGGGCTAATCTGGGGGATGTCTCGTTCGACGAACGTTCTAATAAAATTTTCCCGCCATACGGAACTCGCTGCATCATCGGACTGGAAATAACTATCAGGAAAGCCCCCTCTGAGCCAATGGGACTGCCAGTCATATCGGTTTACTTCTATCAGCTCCGAAGACATAAATGGAGTCAACTCCAGATATCCAATTCTGCCAGCTAGCGTTTCCGAGCTCTGCTGAAGTAAATCCCTGGATGCAGATCCGAGTAGTAAAATCCGACCATTTACCCGATTGTCGTCGACAATGGTTCTAAGAACTGGAAATAGATTGGGGCGAAGCTGGATTTCGTCAATACAAATATTCCTCCCTTGATTGACCTGAAAAAAAAGCTCAGGATCAGCGAGTTTCTGGACATCTGAGGGGCGCTCCATGTCAAGGTGAATGAAAGAGGGATCACCACCAATTAATTTTTTTGCCAAAGTAGATTTTCCACATTGCCTGGGACCGAGCAAGGCTACTACCGGAAAAATTTGTCGGTATTGTTCTACCTGCTTTTCCAGGCTCCGGGGGAGATATTCGACAGTCATTAGTATGTAAATTGTAAACCAGAATTACAATTTACATACTTTTTGGAGATAAGGTTCCAGGTTTGGACGAAAAAGTCAGCGGTTTATGTTCTCAATCGGGCGGTTCAGCCCGATGCCACCCGACACCCAAAAAGGCACTACTCGTAAAAATCTACCACCCCATAACCGTCCGGTTAAGGCGAAAGACCACCCATTTTGATGCAGATGTTTTTGTGTATCGTGATAAAATTCTCCTCCCCAACCCGGAGGGTTGAACAATGGTAGCCCCGGGTGAAACCCGGGGAAGGAAGGGCATAAAATGAACAGCAACCCAACGGGGCTGAACAACAGCATCCCGACAAGTTAGCCTCCTAATTGTTCAACTCCTCCAGACCAATCCATTTGGTTCCTACCCCCCCGGGTTTCACGCGGGGCTACTGTTGTTGTTTCCCTCCGGGAAACCGAAAGAATCACCTTAAATTCATCTTAACCGGACGGCTATGGTCCACCCCTGCCTCACTCACACATCAGCCGCCGGATTTGGCGGCAGGAGCCTTGCACCACCTCAAGCATGTAATAGCCGGGAGGCTTGTCGCTCAGATCAATGTGCACGCGGGAACCGCGATCGGGCGGAATGCTGATTCTCTTGACCTCACGGTTGATGACATCAGTGATCCGTATCTGGATCCAATCTCCTTGATGGCACTGCGACAAGTCGAGGTAGAAACTACCATCTTGACTGGGGTTGGAAGAAACTTGAAATTGAAGGGAGGCAGATGCCTGAGATTGGCTTCTGCTACTTCCTGGAGGCAAAACGGCTAAGCAAGAGGTGAGGATCGCATAGAATAAATACATGAACGAATGAGGGATAACTGTTTCTGTGGGCTACAGATCAAAGAACAGGCCAGAGATGCCAGATTTTCGGAAGCGGTAAGATATTGACAAAGAAGCAATTACAAGAAGATTGGCTGCGTGATTCACCATCCGAAAAATGTGTCGTATCTTACGTCCGTCATGAGCTTGTGGGAAGTTCGTCGCCTGTCCTTGTGGCAGGAGGAAAGTCCGGGCAGCGTAGGGCATCCTGCTTCCTAACGGGAAGGATTTTTTGCGCCGGCGAGAAAGACAGCAAGTGCAACAGAAAGCAAACCAGCCGATGGTTTCGGCTTGCCGGAACACAGGTGATGGGTGAAATGGTGGGGTAAGAGCCCACCGGTCTCGGTGGCAACATCGGGAGCCAGGTAAACCTCAGGAGCTGAAAGACCAAATAAACCGGCGGTTTAGGGCGGCCCGTCTGATGCCGGTGGGTAGGTCGTTGGAGCCTGATGGCGACGTCAGGCCTAGATAAATGACGACAATCTGCTACGGCAGATCACAGAACCCGGCTTATGCACTGCAAGCCATGACAAGGAGGACGACCGGCGGTAGTCCTCCTTTTTTTGTGCCCTCTGCACAAAAAAAGATTGCCCGGCAACCACGCCGGGCAATTCACACACCACTAAATAAATGACAACTAAATTCTGCTATTCTTACTAGGGTCGGCGAGATCCGTTGGAGCCCGAAGACTGCGATGACCTACTGTTAGATCCTTGACTTCTGCTTCCTGAGCTCGGCGCTTGTGCCCTGCTTGGCGCACTTTGGCGGCTTGGCTGTGGACTGCTGGCCCTTGGCGCACTTTGTCTGCTGGGTTGGCTTCGCTGATAGCTTGGCGCACTTTGTCTGCTGGGTTGAGGGCTTGTCGCCCGTTGTTGACTACTGCTAGGTTGGCTTCGCTGATAGCTGGGCGTAGAAGCTCTGCTATTAGATGGCCGCTCGTAGCTGCTGCTGGGCTGCGTACGCTGATAGCTTGGCGTGGTCGCCCTGCTATTGGTCGAAGGCCGCTCGTAGCTGCTGCTCGGCTGCGTACGCT
>JANQTF010000358.1:10627-31900 GCA_030731845.1 Bacteroidia bacterium
TCGAAGGCCGCTCGTAGCTGCTGCTCGGCTGCGTACGCTCATAGCTTGGCGAGGTGCTTCTGCTATTGGTCGAAGGCCGCTCGTAGCTGCTGCTCGGCTGCGTGCGCTCATAGCTTGGCGAGGTGCTTCTGCTGGCGGTTGCAGAGCGGCTGTAGTTGTTGCTTTCGGTTCTTCTCACATCAGAAGCGGAACTTCTCACGGCAGGCGACTGCGAGGATCTTGGAGAAGAGGCCGTTCTATTGGTCGAAGCCGTGCGCTCGTATCCGGGGGTTTCGTACCTGAGCCCTTCGGTGCTTGACGAAGAAGGTCTTCTGACTTCCTGCCGACTTCCCTGGGGAAGATTGTTACGATTTACCGGGCGCGAGTTGGGGGTGCGAACGGTGTTGGCATATCCCTGATCATTCCTTCTCCACCAGTAATCGTTGGAGAAGCCGCCGCCGCCGCCGGCGTTGTACCAGCCACCGTTGAAACCATTGTTATAGCCAAAGGCATAGCCATTTTGGAATCCATTTCTAAACCCGCGGTTGAATGATCCACCATATCCGCAGTTCCACCCCCATCCACCATTGTTAAATCTCCAGGGATTGTAGGAATAGGCAAACACGGGTTGATAAAAACCAGCGGAGAAGCTCCAGGGATTGGCATAGACCCAAGGATCATATCCCCATGGATTCCATCCGGCGCTGTACACGCCCACGTTAAAATTGACCCCACCGAGCCAGAAATTGGTCTGGATCACCGATCTGGTTCGCCATGGGCTATACCAATTGTTCCAGCGATTCCAGTAGGGCGTGTTGATCACATAATAAATGTCGTTGGTATAAAAGGGGTCGAAATACCCCCAGGTGACCCTGGCACGGTTGCGGCGATGAAAACGTCTGATTCTTCTTGAAAAGTAGAAATCATCGTATTCGTCCCAGTATCCGCCGCCGTGGTGGGTTTGGGCGAGCCCAGCCAGTGAAGGCAGGCTTGAGCTTGTGACTGAAAAGGAAAGCCCGGCATCAGGATCCACTGTGGATAAGGGGCCGGAGTAGCTGAGAGATGCCCAGGCCAGGGGGTTCAAGGCCAGGATACTCAGCAGAAGTAAAGTCCATCGTTTCATATCTTCTTCTCTTAACAAGGTGACTCCCGCAGGAACAATGGTGAAGGTTGAAAGAAGGAGCCAAACAGGGCAAGCGATGAAACCATGAATCGGAAGGATTGCTTGCAAAGCATATACTATTTGTCTCCTATATCCAGATACCCAAAAATGAAGCTCAAGTTCGAATAATCCGATACAGGGTTAGCAAGCGTGCAAAATATCAGATCAAGCGTGTGAAGGATTCTTTGTCGCTTGTCTTCCAGCGGGATATGCGTAACTTTACCAGGAAGTGGAAGAAGATTCCAGATGAACAGGATGAACAAATCGGCGGAAGGCCGGGTTTATTTTAGCATCATCAGGAAAACAGGCGACGTAGATTTTTACCAGTCCGCCCACTGATCATCCTAAGCGGAAATATAGCTTTGACATTCGACGAATTTGACTTAAACCCCGACCTGCTTGATGGGCTTCACTCGATGCGATATGACCTCGCAACGCCCATTCAGGAAGCAGCGATTCCCGTGATCATGCAAGGCAAAGACATCATCGCCTGTGCCCAGACCGGAACAGGCAAGACGGCTGCCTACCTCATCCCTATCCTGGAGCGCATCATGAGCCTGCCTACCGGACATACCCGTGCCATCATCGTGGCACCTACCCGGGAGCTCGCTCACCAAATCGACCAAAATTTCCAGGCCATTGCCTACTATACCGGCGTCTCTTCGGTTGCCGTGTATGGAGGAAAAGACACCAAAGGCTGGGATCATCAAAAAAATGCCATCGAAAACGGCGTGGATGTGGTGATCGCTACGCCCGGGCGGTTTCACCTCCACAATACCCTCGGCTATATGGACCTGAGCAAGGTGGAAATGGTGGTGCTCGATGAAGCCGACAAAATGCTCGACATGGGCTTTCATGGCGATATCCTCAAGATCATTGAGAATGTCCCCAAGGAGCGGCAGACCATCATGTTTTCTGCCACCATGCCCAAGAAGATCCGCAAGCTCGCCTTCGAGATTCAGCGAGATCCGGTTGAGATCAACTTCAACCTCGCCAAGCCAGCCGCTGGAATCGACCAAAAGGCCTATTGCGTATTCGACGAACAAAAATTGCCGTTGCTCCTGCACCTGATCAAGGAAAAGGACATCGACAGCATGATCATATTTGCCTCCAGTAAGCTGAAAGTGGATGAAATTGAGCGGACCCTCGTGAGAAAGGGCATCAATATCAAGGCCATGCACTCCGACAAGGAGCAGGAGGAGCGCACAGAAACCCTTCAAGCCTTCAAGTCAAAGCAATTTCCTATCATCGTGGGTACTGATGTACTGGCTCGCGGCATCGACATCGACAACCTGAGCCACGTGCTCAACTTCGATTGCCCGAGAGATGCCGAAGACTACGTGCATAGGGTAGGACGCACGGCCCGTGCCAGCAAAACCGGAGAAGCCATCACCTTTGTGAGTCCCAAGGACTTCAGAAGACTATCGAGCATCGAGGAGCTCATCGAATCGGAGATTCCCAAGCCAGAAATCCCGGCATTTCTCGGTGAAACACCCGAATATAACCCCAAGGCCAAATATAGCGGGGGCGATCGCCCCGGCGGTGGCGGTGGCAGGTCGGGTGGTGGAAAACCAGGCGGTGGCAGATCGGGCGGTGGAAATCGCAGAGGCGGAAAGCCCAGCGGTGGCGGAGGATCGCGCAGCAACAACCCGCAAGGACCAAGAAACAGTGGAGGGGAAGGAAGTGGACCCGGTGCCGGGCAGTCGGGCAATAAGCGAAGAAATTACAAACCAAACTCGAAAGGCCCTCAGGGTCAGGGAGGTGGCAAACCAACTGCCTGATGCCATGCCACAGGTTTGCAAACGGACAAAAACGGGGAGCGAGGATTTGAATCTTTTTTTTCAAAAAAAATAGCTCTATTTCAAAGAAACATTTGGAAGATAGTCATCAACCCCCCTATATTTGCACAGCATTTTCCAGAAGGAGATTGCGAACAAATAGGGAGCTTAGCTCAGCTGGTTCAGAGCACCTGCCTTACAAGCAGGGGGTCACAGGTTCGAACCCTGTAGCTCCCACCCAACAGAAAGCACTCATTCCATCGGGATGAGTGTTTTTTTATACCTTTTCCTGCGATTTTCACCATTTTCCTACTTCTGCGATTTGGCTTATGCTGTAATGGCATCCGCTTCGTTGTATTTCATAATTGGCAGATTTTTTCACTACTTCACAATCTCTCCACCATAACCGGAGCCTTTCCCTATAAATATGAACCTCAAATCCGTGTTCCTCCTTGGACTATTATTCACCCTATTAGTGGGCTGCGAGGAAAATAAAAGCGTAGGTCAGAATATTCACACCAGAGGAACAGTATTGCCGCTCAATATTCCAGGAGATCGGTCTGCACAGCTCAATTCGATGGAAGACCCCCGATTGAGCGAAAAACTCAATGCCCTGATACGGCAGCAACCCGGCTGGTCGGAGCTGGTGAATGCGGGAAAAATGTCGGTGGGCCTTGTTGATCTCTCAGATACACAAAATATGCGCTTCGCGCAGGTCAATGGCGATGTGATGATGTATGCAGCGAGCCTGCCCAAAATTGCCATCTTGCTGGCAAGCATGGATGCCATGGAGTCGGGTGAACTCCCCGACAATGCCGAAATCCGGGCAGACCTCTATCGCATGATCAGCTTTTCTGACAATCAGGCATCTACACGCATGATCGACAGACTGGGGTACAACAAAATCGAGTCGGTGCTTACTGATCCCCGTTATCAGCTGTATGATCAGTCGCATGGTGGTGGCCTTTGGGTAGGCAAGCGATATGCTGCCGGAGGCGCCAGGCACCCAGAACCCATGCAGGGCCTTAGCCATGCAGCTACCGCCACACAAGTTTGCCGGTTCTACTACATGCTTGCCACAGGCAACCTTGTGAGCAGAGAGCGCTCTGCCCAGATGTTGGAGATCATGGTAAACCCCTCTTTGCACCACAAATTTGTTCACAGCCTCGATCAATTGGCACCCAATGCCCAGGTATATCGCAAATCGGGCTCTTGGCAGGCCTGGCACTGCGACTCTGCCCTTGTGTGGGACAATAGCTGGAGGCGCTACATCCTTGTGGCGCTGGTCGAAGATCCCAGTGGAGAGCAAATCATTCGGGAGATTGTTCCGATTGCCGAGCGCTGTATTAATCCTGCACAATAGGATCGTTTGTGAAAAAGGCCCATCTTTCTTCTCAATTAAGAGGGCTTTCCTGTGAATGAATATGGATCTGGCTATTGTCAAGCTAAAGCAGCTTCTCACGACCTATTTTGATATAAGGGAGGGCGAATTTGCCCGCATCCTGCTCATGCAGGTGCAGGTGTTTTTGATCATTTCTACCCTCCTAATCGTGAAGCCCGCAGTTAACGGACTCTTTTTGGCACATTTTGGGGTAGAAGAATTGCCCAAAGCATATTTGTTGGTGGCCCTCACGGCAGTGATCGTGTCTTCTCTCTATTCCTACTTTCTCCGGCGCTACACGCTCTTTCGGCTGTTCAACATCACGCTCTATGTGTCCATCGCAGTGCTCATTCTGTTGGCGATTGTGCTGAGGTTTGACCTGGCCCAGGGCAGCATTTTGTATTTTTTCTATCTATGGGTATCCATTTTTGCGGTGTTGGCCACTTCGCAGTTTTGGATCCTGGCCAATCTGGTGTTCAATGCCCGGGAAGCTAAGCGACTCTTTGGCTTTATCGGCGCGGGGGCAATCAGTGGGGGCATATTTGGTGGCTACCTCACCACCATTCTCGCGCCGATCATCGACACCCACAACCTGCTGTTTATCTGTGCTGGATTTTTGGCTTGTTGCCTTCCCATTACCCGCTACATCTGGACCCGGCACGTGCTGCCCGAGCAATCGGTGTTTAGCCGGGATGAAACAACCAAAGAATTTAATCAACACCCGCTCACCCAGATTCTGAGGTCACGACACTTGACCTATCTGGCGCTCATGGTGGGGGTGAGCGTGCTCGTAGCACGTCTGGTCGATTTTCAATTTAGCGCTGTCGCCTCCGCCCAATTTAAGGATCCCGATGAGCTGACCGCCTTTTTTGGCTTTTGGTTTTCTACCATCAATGTCTTATCCCTGGGCATTCAGGTGATTTTTACCCGAAAAATCGTGGGCGTGTTTGGCGTGGGGGTTTCCTTGCTCTTCCTCCCGATGGGCCTGTTTTTCTCCCTCATCTTGCTGCTCATTTTCCCCGGCCTGGTATTCGCCATCAGCACCAAACTTATCGATGGCAGCCTCAAGCAATCTGTGAACAAAGCCGCCATGGAGTTGCTCGCGCTTCCCATTCCCCTCTCCATCAAAAACCAGACAAAGACCTTCATTGATGTCGTGGTAGATAGCCTTGCCACAGGCCTTGGAGGCCTCATTCTGATTTTTGTAGTGAGCGGTATGGATATGCCCGTGGCCTATGTGGGAGTCATCACCATTCCTTTTTTGCTGGTTTGGGGATGGCTTGTGATGATGGTCAGGAAAGAATATGTCAAAGCATTTAAAAGCAAACTGGCAACCCATCAGACCGACCTGGCCACCGACATCCCCAATCTGGAAAATGATTCGGTGCTCGAAGGCCTCAAGCGCGTGCTGCGCGAAGGCAATGACAGGCAGATGACCTATGTGCTCGCCAAGATTTCCGAAAAGCCTGATGCCCGGCTGGTCCCAGACGTATCCTATTTGCTCAATCACCCCAATGCAGACATACAAGCTGCTGCCATTCGGTTTTTATATTATTTTCCCCTTCCAGATTTCTCAAAAGTCATGGAAGGGCTGATTCATTCGAATGAAGAACCCGTGGCCATGGGTGCTTTCGAATACCTGATCTCCCGCCATCCCGCTGATTTGGTGGAATGGATGGAGGTAATTTTGAATGACGACAATCCAGAGATTCGCCGGGCAGCTTTCGTGAGTCTGGCACAGGAGGTAGGTCGTAATCCCGTACTCAAAGACCGCTTTGGGTTTCTGGATCGGGTAGAAAAAATACTCGCTACCATTCCTCACATTCAAGATCGCTCAGAGGCAAAAAAAGAGATCATTACGACCCTCAAAGTCATTTCAGCGGCCCGTCTCGTGCCATTTTTCCCCTGGATCAGGGAAGAGTTGCTTGGTCCGGATCCGGACATTGCGGGGGAGGCAGCCAAGGCTTGTGGCATCACCACTGATCCTTTTTTTCTCCAGCCCCTTCTCGAAGGCCTCACCCGAGAAGACATCGCCCACGAATGCCGTGAAGCACTCGTGCGATATGGAGCGCCCCTCATCTCCTGGCTCCAAGCCTTGGTCGAAGATCCTACTACCAACGTGGCAACCGTGGCCCTCATGCCTCAAATCATTGAGCGCATCGGCTCGCAGGCTTCTGTGGTGCTCCTGATGAAGCTCTTTGATTTTGAAGATTTTACTGTAAAAATGGAGGCTCTCCGCGGGCTGAATTCTCTCAAGGTCGGCTTTCCCTTTTTGCGCTTTGACCAAAAGCTCGTGATCCGAAAAATCCTGGAAGAAGGGCATCTCTACAACGATACCGTCGCTTCTCTCCATGCGCAGATCCTCGCGGTCCGCGAGAAGGAGGCAGATCCGGCACAAGAAGCCCGGATAGAAACGGCCCGCCATTCCCTCATTCATTTGCTCGAACAACGCCTCGATGGCAATCTGGAGCGCATATTTCGGCTCCTGGGCCTCCGCTATCCCCCCGACGATATCATCCCCATTTATTATAGCCTCCGCAATCCCTCTCCAGATATTCAAATCAATGCCATCGAGTATCTGGATAATTTGCTAGGACGCAACCTCAAGCAAATCCTCATCCCGATCGTAGAGACCAACATGTATCAGGGTGTGTCGGAGCAGGCGCTCAACCGGCTCAAGATCAAGGTCCCCTCTGAGTATGAATGCTTTGATATGCTCATGAAGGGGCAGGACCCTGAGGTGAAACACCTCGTGATGACCCTCATCGTGGAGCTAGATGATCCGGATTACATCTCGCTTGTGGCGCCCTACACCAAGTCTAGCAACGCAGGGGTACGCGAAGCTGCGTTTCACACCCTCAAGCACCTGCTCAAAAGGGAGTAGAGACCCTTATTCTTTCCTCACGATGGCATCGATGCGCGCCGCAAGCGCCATGTGGTCGCTCGCTGAGTTTTTGCGCAGCACATTCGACATGAGCACAACCAGATACGTTGTCTGGACACTGTCAGGATGCTCAATGATGGCCACAGAATTCATGTAGTTCTGAACATTGCCCTTGTACTTGCCGCAGGGGTCTGTGGAGTCTGCCCGGCAGCTGTAGAGGCTTCCGGATTTGAAATAGACCGCCGCTTCTTTGAGCACGGGAGCCGCGGCATAGCGAATGCGGCGATCGGTCATATACATCATCCGCTTGATCTCGAGGCTGCTTTCTTTGTCCACCACATCACCGCATTCAATGGCCTGGAGAAACTTCATCAGGCCGCCAGCCGTGCCGATGCTTCCGCCCTGGCCAGGAGCGAGGCGCTTGGCTTCGTGGGTAAACATGGCCCCAAGGCGCCACTCATCTTCCATGATGCCCATGTGTCGAAGGGGCTCATTGACCACGGCCACGGTGAGGGTGGCCAGAGAATCACGCGGCATTTCCTGAAAAAATTGATTGGCCCGCTCCAGCGATACGGGATAGTCTTTGCCGAAGGCCCGCATGAGAATGGCCTCGCGCCACACCACGCTGGCAGCGCCATTGGAACTCACCGAAAGCATGTGGTCCACCCATTCATAGAGCGAAAAAACATCGGTTGCGACGAGGGTGCGTTTGAAAAATTTGCCGGTTTCGGGGTCGTAAAAAGGTACGGTGTGCTCATTGGGCAAGGCCCATTTTCCGGCGGTGACTTGCGTATTTCTCAACAGATCCAGCCTTTGCTCAAATGAATCTGGATAAATGCGCTGCAACTCGGTGAAGAGGGCGGTGATCACGGCAAGCTTGCCCACGCTGCCCGGCTGATAGCCGCTGTTGGCCTTGCGCTCGGCGTAGCGAACCGGGCGACCCGGCGTTATATCCATCAGGGTAAGCGAATAACTCGCATCCAGGCCCGTGAAGAGACGGTTGATTTGCTGCTGCAAGCTCGGGTCGATGGGCACGCCTCCCTCAAGCTCTCCGCGCCGCTCGCCCGTGAAATTCAGAAAAATCTGATCGCTGGTTTTCAAAGCTCCAGAAGGGAGTTTTTCTCCGGCAATCTCTCCATCTTCAATTTTTTGAAGGCGTGCAAGGCGGCGGATTCCTGTTTCTTCAAATCCATCTATGGGATAAGGCAAGAATGCTGTGAAGATCAGGGAAAGCAGGCAAATGAGAGGAATGGCAAATCGGCGCATGGCTAGAGATAAAATCGGGTGAATTAACGCAGGGAGATGAGTTTGCCCTCATTGAGTGGGGGCGAAATGGAACTCAGGTAAGTGGAGCTAAGCGCCAGTTTATTTTCGACAAAAGGCCGGATCTGAAACAGCCACAGTTTGTTGTTCTGAAAGCCAAATTCTACGTCATAAGGATTGTTGCTTCCCCCCTCAGCATTTGATGGGAATATTTTCCTGATGGTTCGGGAGAGCAAAATGATGGAATCGAGGTTGGCGTAGCTGAGGATGGGGCTGGAAAAGTCGGTTACTTTCTTTTCGGTGCCGCCTGCCTCAGGCAGCGAGAGGTAGGTGGCCTCTCTGGCAGGAGAGAGCATGGTGGCTTTCCAATCCATGGTGAGGAGCCATGATTCCGCCGACTGCCCGTCAACGGCGCCGCCTACGCCCCGGCTCATGGCCACGGTGAGGTCGCTGTCTTTGCCCGAACTGATTCCCTTGGTAATCAGCACACCCGAGCAGTCATTGTTCACACTCGGAATGATGAGGATAGAGGGATAAACATTCTCGGGATTAAGCAAGTATCGCTGCCGCCATCGGTAGCTGCGCTCGGTGTAGGGAGAGGCCCACACGTCTTTGATTCCCTGAAAAATTTTCTCCGCATCCAGCACATTGAAAAGCGTGAGATTGAGACCTGCACCGGTGAATTCCTTGAGGTCTTCCATGTTGGTATCGCTGCGAAGAAACACGGGGACCTTGCCCATCTCATCACCAAGCACAGACAGGAATCGATCTCTGAGCTCCTGCTCAAATTCGGGCTGGAGGGGCATGGCCTTGATGGCATCGCGCAGAAGGCTGAGTTCCTTCAGCACAAAGTCATCAATATTATCCTGAGCCAGTCCCTGATTTTGCTGCGCATTGGCTTGTTCGAAGGTTCGGTTGAGAAACTCCCAATAGGAGCCTGCCTGGCCCGGCATGGGTTGATCCATGTGCGACTTGAACAGGCCAAAAGGAATGACAAGGCCTTCGACCACGTTGTTGGGAAAGAGAAATTTGAGTTCCCCGAGGTTGGCGGCCTTGGGGCCGCAGAGTTTGCCGGAGTCATGTGCCCGCAAGTCTCTCATGTCAATCACCTTGGAGGTAAGGTCGATGCTATCTACAGGTACGCGAATGCGGGTTTCGCTGCGTTTTTTTACTTCAAACAATTGTCGCTCGGCCTCGGTCATGTCACTCACAAGCCTCATGATCACCGTGCCCCTGTTGGAAACGGCATAAAACACCTTTTGCCCTGCCATCAGCCGAAGGGCTGCGAGATGGTTTTCATTGATCACGGCATTGGGGATGCCAAGATTACGGGCGAGGAGCTGCACATGAGAGACCATGTTGCCCTCAGACACAGTGAGGATGCCAGCGACCGGCTTGAGGTCGGAAGGCGGGCGCTGAAAGGCGTAGATTTTATTGTTAGAGATTTCTTCGGGAAATTCTTCGCCAGAGATCACGACCAATTCGCCCATGGCATAGCCGGGGTTAAGGCCCCTGATCTGGCTTTGCTCAGGAATCCTGAGCACCTGATTGGACAAGGCTGATTCAATGGCGAGGCGATCGCCGAGCTTGCTCACTTCCTGCCCCAAGGGTAGGAGCATGGAGGAGCGGATGCGATCATCTACGAAGCCGTAGGCGAGTGGCTCAAAGGCTTGATAGAGGGTGATCACGTCTTTGTATTCAGCTCTGACCATGCCGGTTCCCCATTCGAGAAAAGCTCTGGAGCGGGCAAGATAGGCGTTGAGCTCACCAAGGGAGGCGCTTGCATCAGGAAGTTGGGCGAGGTCTTGTTGGGCGAGGTTCCATTCCCACATTTCGGCAAATCCGGTAGCGGCAGCGGCTCTGGCCATGCTTTCGATTTTGCAGGTCTGCTGCCCAATGCTTTGCGGGTACCAGTTTCTCACCTCGAGGAAGAGAAGCTCCTCCAACTTGACGAGCAGGTCGAGGATGGCGAGACGCGAAGGAGCATCCGGGGCAAGCAATACATCATAGCGGAGAAACCACATCTGGTTTGCGATGGCTTCGGCGCGCTCTTCCCCTTGTGTGTAGCCATCATATTTTTCCAAAAAATGCTGAATAGATGGCCACGCCCGATTATCAGCAGGGATGGCGGCTGCGATGGTCCTCAGGTCGGCGGAGCTGATGGGGCGATACTGCGTCTCCATGGCAGCAATGAGCTCGGAGATCAGGGTCTTTTGTTTCTCTGATAATTTGCCTGCATTCACCTGCTCAAAGGCTTTGACTGCGGGCAGATCCTCGGCTTCGGGTTGCCCGTGAATCTTGATTCGGAGGTCCATGAAGCGGGAATACTCTTCGGATAGCTGCTTGGAGAGCGCCCTGATTCGCTGCGTCTGTGGACCGTCTCCCTGGTGAGGAATGTTTTTGACAGCCTGGAATAGCAAGAAGAAACGATCTTCGAGCAACGTGTGATCCTTCAGAATATCGAGAAAAAAGGCTTTGCCCCAGGCTTCCTCGTCTTCGGCTTGCATGGCCCCGCGGTAGTATTGTGCTTTTCGCCAGATCCATCCATCGTCTGTATTTTTGAGATACTGCTCCAGCTGATATTGCTTGAGGCGCGACTGCCTGTTGGGGGCATCCCAAAAGTCGTTCACGGGCGTGGTGGCGAGCACTTGTCCGAGAAAAATGTGGTTGGATTTGCCCAGTGCGATCACCTCGTCTTTGAGGCGGGCGTGCTGCACGCCTGTGTCATCGGGGCAGGGGTCTTTGGGGTCTCTGGTACTACCATCGTCGCAGAACCATCGGATGTCCCGAAATGGGCCGCGAAATTCTTTCTTATAGGCTTGCACACGAGCTTGAATCACAGAGGGTGCTACTTGCTGCGCCCCGGCAGGCAGGATGATAAGCCCCAGAAAAATGGTCAGAATGGCGTTTTTGACAGTCATAAGGCTGGATTGGCGAAAGAAGTCTTTGGCTTCTGGAAGGTAGATAGAATTCACTGAAAAAAAGTCATTCAAATATCGAAAAATCGAAGGCCAGAGGGCTTTTCTATGACGCAAAAGGGGGATCAATAGTCACAAAATGAGGCTCTGCAAGAAACAGGCATATTGACGTGGCAGGATAGTTTCCTGGCAGGAATGGCAGAAGTTGCGAGAAGAATCCCGGTTATGAAACGACTTCCGCAATTTGCCTTTCTCCTCTTGGCAGGATGGCTCAACCTCCCAACGATGACTGCACAGCAATCGATTTCTCCCATGGTAGATACCATGGCAGATTCACGCACCCAGGCCCTCTATCGTAACCTTCACGGGTTGCAGGGCAAGGGCATCATGTTTGGCCATCAAGACGACCTGGCATACGGCATTGGCTGGAAAGAAGCGAAGCTGCGCTCTGATGTAGCCGATGTATCGGGATCTTTTCCGGCGGTATATGGCTGGGAGCTGAGCAAGCTGGGCAAGCAGTCGAGCAACATTGATACGGTCGATTTTGGGAAAATGCGCAAGTGGATCCAGGCGGGCTATGAGATGGGCGGCATGATCACCATTTGCTGGCATCTCGACAACCCGGTATCAGGTGGTGATGCCTGGGACAACACCCCTGCTGTGCCAGCCATTTTGCCTGGCGGGGAGCTTCACAGCTGGTATCAAGGGCAGCTCGATCTCATCGCCGAGTTCATGTTGAGCCTAGAGGGAGGTTCCCCTAAGGCACACATCCCGGTGGTTTTTCGCCCCTTTCATGAGCAAAGCGGCGGGTGGTTTTGGTGGGGAACCGGCCACCGCAGCCCCGAGCAATATCAGCAACTCTGGCGATTTACGGTAGAATATCTCCGCGACACCAAAGGCGTTCACAACCTGCTCTATGCCTATTCGCCAGATGTGGTCAACTCCAAAGAGCAGTATCTGATGGATTACCCCGGTGATGCCTATGTGGATGTGCTGGGCCTCGACGATTATGCAGATTTCAGGCCGGGAGGCACACCCGAGCGGCTCACCGAGCGGCTGCGAATGCTGGGCGAAATCGCCATGGAGCGCGGCAAGCTCTTTGCCCTCACCGAAACGGGGTTTGAGCTGATCCCCCAACACGATTGGTGGACCGCCTCGCTGCTGAGGCACATTGAGGCAGACCCTATCGCCTCGCGTATCTCGTGGATGCTTGTGTGGCGAAATGGTCGCCCAGATCATTATTATGCGCCCTTTCCCGGGCATCCCAGCGCAGCTGATTTCATCAAGTTCAGAGACAGCCCCTCAGTCCTCTTTGTAGAGGAATTGCCGGATCTGTATAAATGAGGCAATCCGTCCGGTAAACAGATCCCCGGTATTGCATTTTCCAGTATCTACCCACCCTACCCTTCATGAATCTTAGCTATCTCGATATCGGCATCCTCATCGGATATTTGATTCTGACCATTTTTATTGGGTTTTGGATCTCCAAACGCGCCTCTCAAAACATGGAGAGCTACTTCCTTGGTGGCAAAACCATCCCTTGGTTCATGCTTGGGCTTTCCAACGCCTCGGGTATGTTTGACATCAGTGGCACGATGTGGATGGTCTATCTGCTGTTTGTGTATGGGCTAAAAAGCGTGTGGATTCCCTGGCTTTGGCCGGTATTCAACCAGATCTTCATGATGGTGTATCTGAGCATGTGGCTACGCCGATCGGGGGTAATGACGGGCGCTGAGTGGATCAGGTTTCGGTTTGGGGTGGGGAAAGGATCGGAGGGATCGCACATCATGGTGGTGATCTTTGCCTTGCTCAATGTGATCGGTTTCTTGGCCTACGGCTTCATCGGCATCGGCAAATTTGCCGCGATATTTCTGCCTTGGGAGCTGAGCGCCGATCCAGTTTGGAACGCCAATCTCTATGGCCTCCTTCTCACCGCAATCACAACCCTGTATGTGGTGAAGGGAGGAATGTTCAGCGTGGTATTCACCGAGGTGTTGCAGTTTGTGGTGATGACCATTGCCTGCGTTGCGGTGGGCATCATCGCCATGGTGGAGGTGTCGCCGCAGATGTTACAGGCGGCAGTGCCGGCAGGCTGGGGAGACATTTTCTTTGGCTGGGCCCTGGACATAGATTGGTCGGCACAATTGGCGGCGGCCAACCAAAAGATCGCCGAAGACGGCTACGAGCTCTTCACGATCTTCTTCATGATGGTTCTGTTCAAAGGCTATCTGCAAGCGGGCGCGGGCCCCAATCCCAACTACGACATGCAGCGCGTACTCTCGGCCAAGTCACCGGCAGATGCTGCCAAGATGAGCGGCATTGTGAATGTGGTGATGCTCATTCCTCGCTACATGCTCGTAGCCGGACTCACCGTTTTGGCCCTGGCTCATTTCATCGGCGACCTCCATGAGATGGGACCTGACGTAGATTTTGAGCTCATCCTGCCCATGGCTATGAAAGGCTTTTTGCCTTCTGGGCTGCTCGGCTTGCTCATCGCCGGGTTGTTGGCAGCGTTTATGTCCACCTATGCCGCCACGGTGAATTCCGCTCCGGCTTATATCGTCAACGATATTTACAAGCGATACATCAACCCCCATGCTTCCGACAAGCGACTCGTTGGCATGAGCTACCTAAGCTCGATCCTTGTGGTGATCGTAGGCACTGCCTTTGGGTTTCTGGCAGATTCGCTCAATGACCTGGTGCAGTGGATTGTGTCGGCCCTGTATGGCGGCTACACCGCTTCCAATTTGCTGAAATGGTACTGGTGGCGATTCAATAGTCAGGGATATTTTTGGGGAATGGTTAGTGGAATCTTCATCGCGCTCTTCTTTGTCCTGCCCTACGGGGAGATCTTCGCGCTGAGCCCCGGTGCTTCGCGACTCGGCGATCTACTGCTTTGGGTAGATCAAATGAATCCGCTCAATGCCTTTCTCTACATTTTTGCCGGGTCTATGACTACTTGTCTGGTGCTGAGCTATCTCACTCCTCACGACGACATGGAGGTACTGAAAAAATTCTACTTCAAGGTGCGTCCCTGGGGATTCTGGAAACCCGTGCACGCGCAGCTCCTGGCCGAATATCCCAATCTGGAAGCCAATCGAAATGCTGGCAGAGACATGCTCAATGTGATCATTGGCATTGCCTGGCAAACTGCCCTCACGGCTACGGGTATCTTTCTCGTCATCCAGGATTGGACTTCGCTTGCTATAACAATTGCCATTGTTCTGGGTAGTACCATTTGGCTCAAATTTCAATGGTATGACCGCCTACGCGACTATCCCACCGAAGTACATGGACGTCAGGCTTAATCATTTTCTTGAATTACAACCTCTACTTGCCCCCTTATGTCAACTTTTTCTGATCGCATCCTTGAGCTTTTCCAGCGTCACGAAGCACTTATTCACCGTTCCAACGAACCCCTGCCTGATCAGAATGGCATCTATACCCGCTATCGCTATCCGATTCTCACTGGCGCCCATGCGCCCATTTTTTGGCGATATGACCTCAACGAAAGCAGCAACCCGCACCTCATGGAGCGCCAAGGGGTAAACGCAGCGCTCAATTCAGGAGCTATTTTTCACGAAGGCCGCTACCTCATGGTGGTTCGCACAGAGGGCGTGGACCGAAAGTCTTTCTTTGCCATGGCCGAAAGCCCCAATGGCATAGATAGATGGCGCTTTTGGGACCACCCCATCGTGATGCCTGAGACAGACAATCCCGACACCAATGTGTATGACATGCGCCTCACCCTGCATCAAGATGGCTGGATCTATGGCGTTTTCTGCACAGAAAGAAAAGATCCTAATGCCCCGGCAGGCGATACTTCGGCAGCGGATGCGCAGGCTGGCATCGCCCGGACCCGGGACTTTGTGAACTGGGAGCGGCTACCCGACCTAAAATCGCCCTCGGCGCAGCAGCGCAATGTGGTGCTGCACCCAGAATTTGTGGAGGGCAAATACGCCTTTTACACGCGGCCACAAGACGGCTTCATCGGCGTGGGCGGCGGCGGTGGCATCGGGTTTGGGGCATGTGACGACGTGACCAATGCGGTGATCGACAAAGAACTTGTGATGGACCCAAGGCTGTATCACACGATCAAGGAAGTGAAAAACGGGCAAGGACCCGCTCCCCTCAAAACAGCCGAAGGCTGGCTTCACCTCGCACACGGGGTGCGAAATACCGCCGCAGGCCTGCGCTACGTGCTCTACACGTTCATGTCTGATCTCCAGGAACCCTGGCGCATTACTCATGCCCCGGCGGGGCACTTCATCGCGCCCGAAGGCGAAGAGCGAGTCGGCGACGTCTCCAACGTGGTCTTCTCCAATGGCTGGATCCTCAACGACAGCGACGAGGTATTTGTCTATTATGGCTCCTCCGACACACGCATGCACGTGGCCACCACCACCCTCGAAAAACTGATCGACTACACGATCAATACCCCTGTGGACAGACTCCGCTCCGCCGCCTCCGTGGAGACGAGGATCGAACTGATCAATAAGAATCTTCAACTCATGAAAGGCATGAAACTGCCGGGGCGGGAGTGAGGGGCGGGAAGAGGTATAAGGGGTTTGAGGTATAAAGGTATGAGGTATAAGGGTAACTTTTCCCCAACTCACCCATTCAACCATTTTCCCTCATCCTGTAAATCCAGCCATCCAGCCAAGACTTTCCCTCATTCATCCATTCATCCATTCAACAACTCACCAATTCAACCATTTCCCAATGAAGAATCTTCCCAAAGTACCTATACCAGCCGCTGTGAAATCTGACTGGGCCACCGAGTTGCATGATCTACTTGGGTGGTGGGGAAAGAATATGGTTGATTTTGAATATGGAGGGTTTTATGGTCGGATGGATGCTCACAACCGTCTGCATCCTCAGTCGGACAAAGGCGTGATTCAGAATACTCGCCTCTTATGGTCTTTTGCTACCATGACGCGCTCCTATGGGCGCTCGTCTTACGAGTCTCTGGCCGACAGGGCCTATGTCTATTTGCTCAAGCAGTTTCGAGACAAAGATTATGGCGGCTTGTTTTGGATGCTGGAGGCACAGGGAAGAGTTGTAGCGGATAAAAAACAGGTCTATGCCCAGGCATTTGGCATTTATTCCCTGAGTGAATATTATCGCCTTACGCAAGACAAGCTCGTGCTCAACTGGGCATTGGAATTATTTGACCTCATCGACAATCACAGCCGAGATCCGATCTATGGTGGCTACCTGGAAGCCTTTAGCCGTGATTGGAAAACGCTAACCGACTTTAGGCTTAGCACCAAAGACCGCAATGAGGCAAAATCGATGAATACTCACCTCCATATTTTGGAGGCATATACCAATTTGCATCGGGTGGCCCCTTCTGAATTGCTGGCCTCGAGGCTCAAAGAACTGATTGAGCTATTACTCGATCGGTTTTTAGACCCGGTCAGCCATCATCTCATTTTGTTTTTTTCGGCGAATTGGGAGCCCCGTTCAGAGGAGATTTCCTACGGACACGACATTGAAGCAAGTTGGCTCATCTGCGAAGCTGCCGCCGAGCTCGACGACCCGGCGCTACATCAGCGCTGTGCAGAAGCGGCGGTGCTGCTGGCCGAGGCTTCTCTCGAAGGGCAGGATGAAGATGGGGGAATCATCAATGAAGGAAGCCCCATTGGATTCACCAATACCGACAAAGATTGGTGGCCACAGTTTGAGGCTATGGTGGGATGGCTCAATGCCTGGCAGATTTCTCAGGACGAACGGTTTCGCAATGCAGCCCTCCGTGTATGGGAATTCGTGTATCAACACCACAAAGACCGCGAAGGAGGAGAATATCACTGGTGCCTGAACCGCGCCGGCAAGCCCAACTTCAAAGAAGACAAAGCCGGGCCCTGGAAGGCGCCATACCACATCGTGCGCTCCCTAATGGAGGCCATCCGCAGAACAGATGCTGTCTGATTACTGTCCGAGCGCATCGGCAAGCACTGCCTGCACAATGGGCTCCATGATGTCGTAGCCAGCTTTGTTGGGGTGAACGCCATCAGAGCCGAGCTGGGCCTGAAGCCCGTTGCGCTCATCGACCATGGCCGAAAAATAGTCCACATACCAGCAGCCATGCGTGGCTGCGTAGTCTTTGATCATCTGATTGAGCTTCACGATTTTGGAGGCGGGCTCCAATCCTGGTTTCCACGGGTAGTCGTAAACGGGGTGCACCGAGCACAGCAGTACCTTGATGCCATGAGCCTGGGCCAACTCGGCCATAGACACAAGGTTGGCGAAGGTCTGCTCAAGGGTCATAGGGCCTGTGTTGCCCGCTATGTCATTGGTGCCAGCCAAAATCACCACCGCGGATGGCTGGAGGTCAATCACATCCTGCCGAAAGCGAACCAGCATTTGCGGCGTGGTTTGCCCGCCGATTCCCCGCTCGATGTAGGGATTTTCGGTAAAAAATGCTGGATGAAAATTGCTCCAGCCCTCGGTGATGGAATTTCCCATGAACACAACCCGCTTCTCGCCGGGGGCGGGATCAGGCAGGGCGGCATTTTCTTCGGCAAATTTCCCGAGCCATCCAAAGTCGTTGTGTAGGGTGTATTCCACGCGTTCAAAGTATTTCGCAGTCCAATAATTTTGTAGAAAAAAGTCCCCCATTTTGTCGAACCAGGCAGCTTCGAGCACCTTGGGGCCGTGCTCCCCATCGGCTACGGAGATCAGCTCGCTTTTCACGCCTGCGGCTGTGAGGGCTTCCTGCAACTCTTCGCTCTGACAAATCGGGACGCGGCGATCGGCATTTCCGTGAATCAGGAGAAAGTGGGGATCGTTCTTGTCGGCGTAGGTGGCAGGGGCAGAGAGCGCACAGAGCGCGAGATTTTCCAGCGGGGGGCCACCCAGTAAATCGGAGACGGTAGAGCCTGGCGCCTCGTGGTTGTAGTCTTTTTCGCAGCGGGACATGGTGGCAAAGTTGGATGGGCCATACCAATCTACCACGGCATTTACCTCACTGCTCAGCTCGGTGAACTCACCGAGATCGCCGTCGAGGAGCATGGTCACACCATCCACAGTGTATTTTCGCAGGCCACCGGTAGTGCCCGCGAGGGCGGCAAGATGCCCGCCCGAAGACCAGCCCGTGATGCCGATGAAGGCATCGTCGAGATGATATGCTGCGGCATTGCCCCGCACAAATCTGATGGCCGCCTTGACATCGTGGAGCTGCGCTGGAAAAATGGCTTCGTTGCTCGACCGGTGGTTGATGGCCACCACCGCGAAGCCTTTGGCGAGCAGCGCATCTGCCATGCCCGATTTTTTGATGTCTTGCTTGGCATTGTTGCCTTTCCATCCACTGCCATAGATGGCGATGATGACGGGAAATGGCCCTTCGCCTTCGGCAGGCAGCGTAATGTCCAATCGGTGCGCGACGATCTCGTCGCCTACGTAATCGAGGTCGGTCCAAGACCGCTGAGCAGATTGGGCAACGGCAATCACAGAAGCCATGGAAAACATGAAAAACGTCAGCAGGCTAGAAAAGGCAGTCATAGCAATTGGGGATGAAGGCGAAAGACAGGAATAAAGCTAAGGTAGCGCATTTCCCGCTGATGACTGTGCTGGTCGAAGTGTGGGTTGAGGGGGGGTAAGGTCACGGATGTTTTTGTGAGGCTGTAAGGAACGTTGAGCTGGAGGACCTGGGAAAGGTGGCAGTCGCTATGCGCCTGCAAACCCTATGGTTATACCTTGTGCTACCGAGGCTCGAATCGCTACGCGCTTCGGCTTTTGGTCGGAAATGGCAAATGCAAGTTCTCAGCACAGGCGCATAGTGACGGACACTTTTCTTATCTGGATGGCTATGGCCATTGGGAGGAGTGCGATGGTCCAAATAAGAATTGAACTTGATTCTTGCAGTTGCCCGGAGGGCTGAGCAGCAGGTTTGCCCTTAGCCGGACTACGATGAAATTAGCGCCTCACGAACCCTAGATATTTTTTGGGGGTAAAGCCGTACTTCTTTTTGAATGCTGCGATGAAATGGCTTGGGTTGCTATAGCCAACCTCTGCCGCGGCCTCGTTGACGAGATATTTGCCCGAATCCAGCATTTTCCGCGCCTGATCCATTCGGTAATCAGTGAGGTATTTGTACACCGTGGTGCCATAGATGTTCTTGAACCCTACTTTGAGTTGGTACTCATTGAGGCCCACAAGCCTGGCCAACTCTTTGAGCCCGGGCGGGTCGGTCATTTGATTTCGCACAATTTGCTTCACTTCGCGGATCTTCTCCACATTCGATTCATCATGAAGAAATGGGCACTTTTCGTCTTTGTTATCATCTCCTTGTGTGAAATAAAGGCTCAGGATTTCCATGACTTTCGCCCGAAAAAATAAATTCCTGGTGCTCTCAGGCGGCTGCACCAAAAAGAGCGGCCCGATCACCATCGCCAACGAGGAGCTGATGGGCAGCTCGGCATAGAGCCGTTGGTTGATGTTGTCGTTGTTCAAAAAGGTGAGCTCGCCAGAATCCTGCACAAACCAGTGGTGGAGCCGCTTCACCGAGACAAACATCGTGAGCAGACGCGTGTGTGGCCCGAGGTGCACCTCGTGTGCGAGCGGTCCTTCGGGGTTGTAGAACAGGAAGGAGCGGTTGGCTTCGAGCTTTCTGCGATACTGCCCCCGGTGGAAGACAAACTCCACCTCTCCCTGCATGCAAAAATAAAATTGGATGAGGCGAGGGTTGAGCTCGCCCTGGATCACAATCCCAGATTCTTCGCGATTCTCTACCGGTGCCAATGCCACATCTTCATCCAGGTTAATTACCTTGACTCGATTTTTTGGGGCATCATTTACTGCCTCCTGGATGAAAAAAGTTGGTTCCATGAATAATAAGTGACACAATTCCTGCAATAAAGTCGAAAAATAGCGAATAAGTAAGTAAAAATGAAAATCCTGCCTTCGATACTTTTACTCCTTTTGGGGGCATAAATGCTCAACTTATGCCGATAGTTTTGTGGCCTAACAAATCTAATCAGCTATGTATAAGTCTTTGATACTTGTTTTTGTTCTTCAGTTTTCGATTCTGGCGATGGCCCAGCAGTCGGTGTCTGTGCAGCCCGGCTATGCCAATGAGACCTACTATAGCCTCGTCGGTGGGGAGGCTGGCAGTGCGAGTCTGGCCTCCTGGGATCTGGCTTTTCAGATCGAAGGATTCGCAGCCTCCATTCGCAGCAACCATGCCATGGGCATTCTGGTTTACAAAGTGCCGCGCCACTCACTCAGGGAACTGTGCACCTTCTTCTGAAAAATCGCACGGCCAATGTGCTCTCGGTGCTTCTTCTCCTCGCCATTGTGGTGAGCTCCGTTTTTGTCATTCTCTCCCCCATTGATGCTTCCCAGGCCGAGGCGCACCGCCTTACCGGAGCGGTTCTCGGCTGGCAGTGGATCCGATTGATTACCCCGTTCATCAACATCTATGCGTTTATCTTTTTGGTGGGCGGGGCGATTTGGTCTGCGTGGATATACGCCCGAAAAAGAATACACCGAGCCCGGATGATCGGCAATATTGCCATCGCGGTTGGGGGCTTGCTTCCCGGAATTGGGGGTTCCTTCACCAAGTTTGGGTACACCGAAGTGTTGTATGTGACGGAATTTGTGGGGCTTTGCTGTATTTTTTATGGCTATTGGGTTATTCGGCAAGATGGCACCCGCTCTGTGCATGGCAATCAGGTGTTGGTGGCGGAGTAGGGATGTATCCTTTGGAAATTCCAACTGGATCAACATACTCCGGCAGTCCCTCTCACATCCACCAAATCTCAATTTCTTTCCCCTCAACTTGCTCCACCTCATGCCGGATGCGCTGATCCCAGGGCAGCTCTTTGGAGGGCAATTTTTCAAAAATGACCAAATACCCGTGCTGCTGACCGAGCTTGTCGAGGTAGCGGCTGAGCTGACGCAGACCC
>JANQTF010000359.1:0-1191 GCA_030731845.1 Bacteroidia bacterium
AGGCTACATTTTCGCCAACTCATAACTCAAGCGATATCCTGGAAGAAATTGAAATCCCAAACAGGACTGTTGACATTTCTGCCCTTAGCTATGACAACAAGAAATCTCTATATACAATCAATGATGAACTGTACACCGGTTTCGCTGTAAGTTATTATCAGGACAGTACGCTAAAAGAAAAAACAGGCATTGCAAAAGGGAAAAGACATCATAAAGCCATTCGATGGTATCCTGACGGGCATCTTAAAGAAGTAGCAAACTATCATCAAGGAAAACTTCATGGAGAGAAAAAGCTGTGGTCCACAGACACAAGCCATATTTTAATTACTCACCTAAACTATCATTTGGGGAAGGTGCACGGAGAACAAAAACAATGGTATCCGACTGGTGAGCTTTATAAAAAATTGAATTTTAATATGGGTATAGAAGAGGGGATTCAACAGGCATATAGAGAAAACGGTGCTTTGTACGCCAACTATGAAGCAAAAAATGGTCGAATATTTGGCCTGAAAAAAGCAATGCTTTGCTATGGGTTAGAAGACGAAAACATAAAATATGAATACTAAAACCCTTCCGATATTGTTCCTCATGTGTATAGTCGCATGTAGCGAATCCCAGCCAAACCAAAGCAGGGTTGAAGCGCTTCCCTTTTACAATGAGGCGACTTTTACTCCACACTGGATTTCTCCTGATGATGTAGCATTAGATACTTTTCATCGCATCTCGCCTTTTGAGCTTACGAACCAGGAAGGAAACATTATCACAGAAGAAACCTTTGAAGGCAAAATTTATGTGGCAGATTTTTTCTTTGCCGTTTGCCCGGGCATCTGTCCCAAAATGACTACCAATATGATGAAATTGCAGGATGAATTTTTAGAAGATGAGGATGTGCTGCTATTATCACATTCTGTCACTCCTGAAAGCGACTCAGTACCCGTTCTCAAACGCTACGCGGATGACAAAGGCATTCTCTCTCACAAATGGCACCTGGCTACCGGGGCACAACAGGAAATTTATACATTAGGGAGGAAGGATTATTTTGTCGAAGAAGATTTAGGGTTAACTAAAAAAGATGATGATTTCTTGCATACCGAAAATTTTGTGCTGATTGACAAAAACAGACACATCAGAGGCATTTACAATGGACTAAACAAAGCATCAATCAATCAATTAATTGCTGATATTAAAGCA
>JANQTF010000359.1:1291-9899 GCA_030731845.1 Bacteroidia bacterium
TTTTTTAGTTCACATAAATTGAATGGCCTCAATTATCACGGTCCAGGTTGATTGAGTGCGGTGTATTCCCTTTGCCCCACAGATCAAGGATGTATCGCTATGACAGAATTTGTCAGGGCAGATGCAGCATCACACTTTGGGCGAAAGGAGCCCACAGTGCTGTCTGTATGCCAGTGCGGTGAAGGCCACGACTCGTCCATTCATTGCAGGTATTGAACAAGTGATAGGCCCCTGTTGCTGCATAGAATTTATCTCCGCCACCGTAGCCTTTGCCGAGGTCCTGCACCATGCCAGAGGCAGAGAGGGCGAAGCTCTCTTCGATGTAGCCACAAAGGCGTCGGTATTGGTCTTCGGAGAGGAAAATCCGGCGGCATCTTGTGTTTACCAGCGGCTCCTGGCTCCAGGGCGTCACGTGCATGGCCGCTGCGCTTGGCCATAAAATAGCTCGCAGAGCGGTTTTGGCTGTGAGGTCAGACCACCTTGGCGTATTCACAAAGAAATTCAATTCGCCCCAGCCAAAACAAAGATAGGCGACCTCCCTTCCAGGAAAAGTGGTTTGTGGGGGGAAGGTGCCGCGCCAGTCCTTGATGGCATTATTAATCGGCAGACAAAGATCCGTGTGAACACCATTCGACACGACAAACACCTGTATGCCTGCGCTGCTACGAGCCTCGCCTCCCAAGGGAGCGAGGCTTCCGGCGATGCCTGCCAACAGATATGCCACCACCCCAAAGAGCAGCCACTTCGCAAATTTCCAGAAATGCCCAATGAGCCAGCGAATAATCATGGAAGGTGGAATTGGAGCTAAATTTACAGAATTTCAAGCTCTTCTGGCTCTATTCTCGCCACATCACTCTACGAAATTTCCAGCTGCCCCCTTCTTCCATACCGATCAGGTAGCTGCCTGCGCCAAGGTGGTTCATGGGGAGCAAACATGAACCCGAATTACTTTGCCCCTGCTGAATTTCCCTGCCGTTGATGTCGAGCAGTTTCCAGTTTCTGAGTTTCGCACCTGTACATACGATTTCAAACCCATTTTCGCTTCTCATGAGCAGCCATTGCGCTGGCCATGGGTCATGAATGCCCGCTTCCAGCGTCCAAAATGCTTTGACAGGCACGCTGATTGGATCGCCACCCGTGATATTGATGGTCATCTGGGCATCTAGGCCGACATCACCTGTGGTTTGCAAGGCGATTGCCAAGGGAAGGTCTTCGCCCGGATCTAAAGTATAGGGAAATGTGAGACTACTGCTTTCGCTCAGCCTGGAATCATCAAAGAAAGGAGCCTCCAGGGTGAGGGCCACATTTCCTGTGTTCACAATCGGAAAATGATAGACGCGAGGCCCGGTGATGGTGTCGAAATTGATTTCGACTTCGGGGAGTTGGTATGCCACAACATCGGCCACCGTGGCAGTGCCACTGATTTTGGAGATCCGCTCAATGAATTGCGGATAATCTACAAATGGATTGCGATTGCCCTGTGCAGTAAATACGCCGTTGTTGCGGGCTTGGTCGATCGCGGTGGGCGGATAGGTATCGAACCACTGTCTCAAAATGGCTTCCTGCGGGGCCACATGGCTGGCGTAGTCTTGATAGCGAATCACGAAGTAGAACAGGGCCCGCGCCACGGCACCTTTGTGCACGTCGCGTGGCTCAAACTTGGAGCCATTGCTTTTGGAGCCACCAACCTGCCACGATGGATTTGTTACCACGCCAAATTGGTTATTTGCCCGCTCAGAATTGGATGATTCCGTGGTGGGAAAAAGGTGATGAATGTCTGATCTCATGGGCAGATTCTGGGAGAAAAACCCCTGTGGAAAGGTGTGCTCGGTGTTGAATCCCATGAGCTGGGCATCGGTGCGGTCGGTGTAGGAGGTAACCTGTGTGCCGGTGTACACACACTCCAGCGTATTAACGGCGGCGCCCTGTCCGTTGGTTTTCTGGTTATCGATGATCATGAACATCTGATCACGGGCGGCATTGTAGCTGAGCTGGGTATAGCCCTGTGCCAAGCGGGTTTTGAGGGCTGCTTTGAGAGGTTCACCGGAGAGATTTTCGGTCGTAGAATAATAGACCTTGGAATAACGCCCTTGCGCCAGCAGATCAAGAGAAACAGCCCCAAGATGCTGATCGGAGAGGAGCAGAAGCTCCTGATTGTGATAGACATTGTGCCGGGGCAAAAAGGTCACAAAGAACGAATCGGTTGATCCAGCAGAGAGGATCAGCGAATCGGGAATCACGCTGTAACCATTCATTTCGGGAAGCATGGCCTTCACGACAACGACCTCCTGAGAAGGGTTGGTCACCGCCACTGCTTGGGTGGATGCTGCCGTTTCGAGCACGACCCCAAAATCTAGCTGAGAGGAGGAAACTGTAATTTGCTGGGCAAGTAAAGACTGCGAGAACAGGCCTGCGAGGGCCAAAATGAGAAATCTGTTCATTCTGGTTTGATTTTATGGGTTGGCCCGATATTCATTAGTTTTACGCTTGCTATGAATACAGACAGCCCCCCTTCAACGTCAATGCGCCCGATTTATGAAATTTTTACTCCAAAACCATCCCTCAACCATTGTTTTCCTACTCTTTGCCGCGTTGCTTCCACAAGCATTACTGGCACAAGACAGCATTCCTTCGACATCTCCCAGAGAGCAATTTTCACAAAAAACGCCACGAGGAGCCGTAGAGCGTCATTTGTACTATCTCCACGCAGATAGCTATCAACCCGAACTCGCCGCCGAAGTCATTTATGGCGACTTCACCCTGGAAGAAAAAATTGAGCTGGCTACCCAACTCCGCGACGTATTTGATGCCCGGGGCTACTATATCGAAACCGAGCTGATCCCCGACGAAGAAGACTATAAAGACTCCCTCAGCGGACAATCCAGGTATGTCATTCTCCCAAACAAATACCCAGACGTATTTCTCACCAGAAAAGACGGCCTTTGGTATTATTCCCAAACCACGATTGCGCTCATTCCGGAGCTATACCAAACTGTGATCCCTTTCGGGGCCGACCTGCTCCAAGGGCTAGTGCCCAAAGTCGGCAAACAGCAGGTGTTGGGCATGGCCATTTGGAAATGGCTGGGCCTTGCCCTGATCATCGGGTTTAGCTACCTGCTGTTTAAGGTCCTCAACATCGTTCTGGGCATCTTATTCAAGCGGGTGCTTCCGAGGTTCACGCCGGCCTCCTATTTCGATCCGGCGTTGGTGCCTCCGGTGGCGCGCCCCTTCTCTGCTATGTTGGTCATTTTTGTCTTCAGGAGCTATCTCATGCCGATGTTGCTCCTGCCCATCAGCATCACGGACCCTCTGCGCAAGCTCCTCATTGTGCTGATCTCTGTGTTTGGGGTCATGGTGGTGTATAAGTTGGTAGATGTATTTGCCTCGGTGTTCCAAAACCTGGCGAGCAAGACAGAGACCGCGATGGATGATCAGCTTGTGCCATTGCTAGCCAGGGCTGCCAAGCTTGTGGTGGTGATCTTCGGGCTGCTATTTGTGATGGACAACCTGCAAATTGACGTGACAGCCTTGCTGGCCGGGGTTTCCATTGGCGGCCTTGCCATTGCACTGGCCGCACAAGACACCGTCAAAAACTTCATTGGCTCTATTTCCATCTTTGTGGACCGCCCCTTTACTGTCGGTGATTTTATCAACGCCGGAGACATCACAGGGACCGTAGTAGAAGTGGGGGTGCGCACCACCCGCATCCGGGCACTCGATGGTGCGGCGGTGACCGTTCCCAACGGGGATTTATCGGCCAGGGTGATCACCAATCACACGGTGCGCACCTATCGCCGTTATGCCACGAGCATCACGGTCACCTACAGCACCAAGCCCGACAAAATGGAGGAATTTGTAACCGGAGTTCGCGAGATTGTACAGGCTCACCCCAAGGTGCGACCCGACTCCGCCCAGGTGCAATTTCACGAGATGAGCAATTCATCCCTGGATATTTTCTACGCCGCGATTTTCGAAGTAACTGATCATGGGGAATGGCTCGCTTGCCGGCAGGATGTGTTTCTCGCCATCATGCGCCTTGCAGCACGCATGGAAATCGATTTTGCTTTCCCAAGCACCTCTGTTTATATCGAGCAAATGCCCACCGGCGAACCGAGCTAAGGAACCGTCAAAAAAATAATATCCGCTTTTAGCTTGATCTCTTCCACGAATCCGGCGTCAGAAAAATCCTCATTTGGCTCACCAAACTCGGTTTTTCTTCCTTGGCTTCGCGAAAGATCTCTGCGCAAAATCTGGAAGTTCTTTTTCTCCGGTTCCTAAGCACTCAGATTTTTCTCTGTGTTAAGCTCATTTTCCACCACAGATTACTCAGATTTTCACAGATTTTTTCTCCGTGATAATCCGTGAAATCTGTGGTGATTTTTTTTGCGAAAACTGATCTTGGCACTCCTTCCCCGGGTTTCACCCGAGGCTACCATTGTTTAGCCCGCCGGGCTGGGGAGGCGTTGCTGCATAGTTCTTGCCTCTTGTCTGACACCTGACCTGTTGAGCGAAGCGAAATCCCGAGAATCGGGAACCTTCTGACCCCTCATTTCACCCCCAACCTCTCCTGAGCGTAGCGAAGTCCCGCTTGTGGGAACCAACAACTCACATTCCTGTCCTCAGGGATTCTCGCTTCTCAATATCTCGCCTCTCAACATCTCAAAACCTGACAGGTCGAAGAGCCGCAGCCGCGCTCTTGTCTGACTTCTGACCTTCTGACTTCTGACATCTCTCTCAGACCATTTCCTTCAACTCCGCGATGATGCGGTCGGCGAGGGCGTCGGCTTCTTCCTGGCTCTTGGCTTCGGTGTACACCCGCATGATGGGCTCAGTATTGGAGCGGCGGAGGTGCACCCAACTTTGCTCAAAATCTACCTTTATTCCATCTTGATCGTTGATCTGCTCATGCTGATAGCGATCGCGGAAGGCTTTTTCGAGTACTTCGGGGCGCATTTCGGGCACAAGGTTGAGCTTGCGCTTGGCCATGAAGTAGTTGGGATAAGTGGCGCGCAGTTGGCTGGTGCTCAGCCCCGACTTGACCTGATGCGAGAGAAACAGGGCGATTCCCACGAGGGCATCACGGCCATAGTGCAGCTCAGGGAAAATGATCCCGCCGTTGCCTTCTCCACCGATGAGCGCATCGGTGCGCTTCATGATCTCGGTCACATTCACCTCGCCCACAGCAGAGTAATGATGGCGACAGCCATGACGCTCGGCCACATCGCGCAACGCGCGCGAGGATGATAGATTGGAGACCACCGAGCTTTTGGTGTGACTCAGCACATAATCGGCTACAGCCACGAGGGTATATTCTTCGCCAAACATATCGCCATTTTCATCCACAAACACGAGGCGATCCACATCGGGATCTACGGCGATGCCGAGATGGGCTCCATGTCGCTTGATGGCTTCAGACAGCTCTGTGAGGTTTTCTTTGAGCGGCTCTGGGTTATGAGAAAACCAGCCGTTTGGCTCGCAATTAATCTTAATAATCTCTTTCACACCGAGGGCCTCAAGCAGCTGTGGCACGTAGATCCCGCCGCTGCTATTCACCCCGTCCACCACAATCTTGAGGTTGGCTTTGCCAATGGCATATTTGTCAATGAGGGGCAACGCGAGAATCTGATCAATATGATTTTTGCCAAAATCAGTGACTTCCCGCACACGACCCAGTTGCCGGACCTGCTTGAAGTCGAAGTACTCATTTTTCAGGATTTCGAGGATTTCCATCCCATCCTTTTGGGTAACGAATTCACCGCGATGGTTGAGGAGTTTCAGGGCATTCCACTCCACTGGATTATGAGAAGCGGTGAGAATGATTCCACCAGCTGCTTTGAAGTGCGTCACGGCAACTTCAACTGTGGGAGTTGTAGAAAGACCCAGGTCAATGACCTCAAAGCCAAGGCTTACGAGGGTAAACTTCACGAGCTGATGCACCATTTCTCCTGAAGGGCGGGCATCGCGGCCTATGACAACTTTGCTGGCATCTGGCTTTTTGATGGCCAGCCAGGTACCGTAAGCAGACGCAAATTTTACGACATCGATCGGAGTGAGATTATTGCCTACAGAGCCTCCGATCGTGCCCCGAATGCCTGAAATGGAGGAAATTAGCGTCATAGCCTCAATGATAGTTGCCTGATAATGCGACAAAGATAGATAAATTTGCCATTCGGTTATAGGCTCGGCGAATTCATTCCTACCTTCATTCTATATGAATTTGTCTCTATCTGCATCTGAAGCCTCACACACAGGAATTCAGGATAAAATTCTCTCGCATTGTATCACTGAATGGATCAAGCCACAGCGAATCCACGTGCTTCGTGGCTTCCAGAATGCCTCTGTGATGCGAGAAGACGAATCTGGATTTGGGATAAGCGGCAGTAAACGCCGTAAGCTAGCCTCTCTGATTCCCTGGATATTAACAGAAAGATTTGACACCGTTGCCATCATCGGGGGTTCAAACAGCAACCACGTGGTGGCGGCAGCCCAGGCACTTCTCGAGCATGGCCTGGGGGTTCAGGCTTTTTTGCTGAAAGGAAGAGAAGGCCCCCTTACTGGGAATGCATTTTTGATCGATGCATTAATCCCGGAGGAAAAAATCATCTGGATTGATCGGGAAAACTGGAAGGAAGTAGCGCAAACAGCTACTACATGGGCCGCGCAGCAACCGCAGCGGGTATTTGTCTTGCCCGAAGGTGGGTTTTGTGAGGCTGCTCTGCCCGGCGCGGCGACTTTGCCGCTGGGTCTCGACCCGTCCCAATTTGATCATCTCTGGATGGATGCCGGAACGGGTCTGTCAGCCATTGCCAGCCTGCTGATGATTGGACGAACGTCGTGGAAGCTGCATACCCATGTGGTTCTCATGGCTGGGACGGCAGAGGAGTTTGTAGTACAATTGGATCGGGCGAGCCAATGGTGGGAAACGATCTTTGAGGAGGCGGCACCGCTGCCGGGAGCTTACAGCCTGCATGTTCCAGTGACAGCCAGATCATTTGGCGCGGTGAATGCCACCGTGTGGGAAGAGGTGAGGCGATTGGCGAGAGAGGAGGGAATTCTCGCAGATCCTGTCTATACGGCCAAACTATTCCTCACGGCCCGAGAGCTCATTCCTCACTATGCTGGCCGTCATCTCATCGTGCATGGCGGCGGAGGGACGGGATTGATGGGGTTTTCTGGTTAAGGGCGATTCGATTTCGTCACCAAATTTTGCAACAATGTTGCAAAAGCGATTTTCAAGCCCTATACTTGCAACAATGTTGCATTAACTAATTGCCCTATGAAATTTTCAACACCTTCCGTACTATTCCTCGCTGTCGCATTTGCTTTTCTCTCCTGCGACAAGAAGCCAGAGAATGTAATCACCATCGACTTTGAGTCGCCTACTGCCAACTCCGTCGTAGCTGATGCCAGCAATGTCTCTATTCACGTTCACATCACAGCGACCGAGGAGATGGACGATGTCGAGATCCTGCTTCATCCCGACAACGACGTGAGCGACCTGATTGTGGAGGTAGATGAGCACGTTCACGGCGACAGTGAGTACATTTTTGAAGAAGATCTTGATCTTTCAGGCTACCCTTCCGGGACCATGTTTCACCTGGAGGTGGTCGTATGTGCCGATCACGATTGCGAGGAAAAAACCACAGGAGACATTGAATTTTCTATCCCTTAAGGTATTTCCACCTACCAACTTACAGGTAGCCGTTTCTTTGTTTGCCCTGCTGATACGCACTTGTAGCAGCAGGGCATTTTTTTTATGGCTGAGAGGAGCTTTTTGAGTGGATACCCGATTGTTGTTGCATCGTTTTGCGGGTAAAATTGGCAAATGGAAATCTAATATTTTACCTTAGGAACTAACCACGATCGGGGGTGTATCCAAAATATTCACTCCGAACATCCTGATTATCAACAACAATTATTTACCAACACACTCCCATGAAACGATTTTCTATTCTCGCACTTCTCTTCCCGCTCACATTCTGTTTCTCCCAGGATTACCTCCCGATTCAGCCAGGAAGAACCTATTTTTTTGGCATGAATGACATTGTGAAAATTGACTCTGTCAAAGAGACAGTGCCGGGATATGAGACCCAATACGCTGCCCCGGGCGTGAAGCTATGCTTCCAAACCGCGACAGATCTGGAACATTTTTCTTTCCGGGATTCTGTTTTTCTCCATAAAAAGAAAGAGGCCGAATTATGGGTTTTTCCGCCATCTATCGCGCCATATCAGATTCCCTATCAACTCAAGGCCGGAGACACTGCCTTTTGCACGACGCTTGGTGACGTCCAACTTTTGTGGGAAAGTGAAGGGGTTAAAGAAGAAACCTTTCTGGGGCAAACCGATTCGGTTAGAACCCTGCGGATGATTTGCCTGGATAGCTCGGGCGTATTCATTCCCAATCACTACTTACAGGGGGAAAAATTGAGGATTAGCAAAACTCATGGGGCACTAAATTGGTTCGCTGTCAGTGATTTTTATTCAGCGTCAGCCCTTCCCCCTCAGCCTGACATATATGACCTTACTGGAATCAGCCATCCAAATATTGGCTTGCCGGGGTACTCCAGAAAGGATATTTATGATTTTTATCCCGGCGATGAAGTGCACC
>JANQTF010000360.1:0-2691 GCA_030731845.1 Bacteroidia bacterium
GGCCTACGGTGCCCGTGCGGATGATTCTTGGCGATGGAATGACTTCTTGCATGGTGCTCGCTTCTCAAAATGATTATATTCGCAAATCAGGATGATGGGTATATGCAGGAACAACAAGAGAGAATCATTGTATCGTGGGGAGAGGAAGAAGCGGGGCCCTTGGTATGTTTTTTTGCTGGGATTCATGGCAATGAACCCGCAGGAGTGCTCGCGTTGGAGCGAGTGAAGATAGAATTGTCTCAGCTGGAGATTCCCTTTCGTGGCAGGCTGATGGGCCTGCGTGGCAATCTCGAAGGGCTCCGGCAGCAGATGCGCTATGTGGCGGTAGATCTCAACCGGCTTTGGTCAAAGGAGCAGATCGCGCGGGTTATGGCCCTTGATCCAGCCTTGAGGAATGTGGAGGAAAGAGAGCTCCTCCAGCTCCTGACACATGTTGAGGAGATGGAATCTTCTGGACATTCGCCACGCTATTATGTTGATTTACACACCACATCAGCGTCAGGCGGGGCTTTTTCGGTGGTGTCGCGGGTGGCGTCTCATCGCGCACTGGCCGAGCATCTGCCTGTGCCCATTATTTTTGGACTTTCCTCTGCCTTGGCCCACACCACCAATCGTTTTTTCGAAGAACGAGGGATGGTCGGCATTGCCTTTGAAGCCGGGCAGCACGACGATCCCGCCTCAGTGGATGGCCACGAGGCAGCCGTGTGGATGATGTTGGTGGCCGCAGGCTGCGTGGATCAGGCCGATGTGCCAGACTGGAACCGCCATGTGGCAACTCTCCAGGAAGCTGGAGGGGGCTTGTCTCATTTTCAGCAGGTGGCCTATCGCCATGCCATTGAGGATAGCGACGAATACCGGATGATTCCGGGCTTTCATAATTTCCAGACAGTGAGCCAGGGGCAGCCCATGGGCTTTGACCTCCACGGCGAGGTATTCTCGCCCGCAGATGGCCGCATTTTGATGCCTCTCTATCAGCCACAGGGCCACGACGGGTTTTTCATCATTCAGGACCTCGACGAGCCGCCAGTGTAGCGCTTTTTACTTCTCCTTCATTTCACTGGTGAAGTGAAACTTGATCTCTGGAAACAAATCCTGGGTAGAATTGAGATCCCAGGCCGAGGTGGCGAGATAGACGAAGCTGCCATACTTATCCTCAGCCAGTTGGCGCGATTTGCGCACACGGAATTCCTTCCACTTGGCCTGATCGGTCCAGGTGAGCCAGCAGGCTTTGTAGAGAGAGGCGTTTTCGTAGCGCACGGTGGCGCTGTATTCATGCTGAAGGCGATGCTCAATGACTTCAAACTGAAGCGCGCCCACCGTGCCGATGATCTTGCGGCCATTGTCCACGAGGGTGAATAGCTGCGCTACACCCTCGTCCATGAGCTGCTCGATGCCTTTGGCCAGCTGCTTAGATTTCATCGGATCGCCATTTTCTACATAACGAAACAGCTCAGGCGCAAAGTTTGGGATGCCTGTGAAGTGCAGTTTTTCGCCTTCGGTGAGGCTATCCCCGATTTTGAAATTGCCCGTGTCGTACAGACCCACGATGTCGCCGGGAAAGGCTTCATCGATGATTTCTTTTTTCGCCGCCATGAAAGAGGTAGGGCTGGAGAATCTGAAGTCCCGACCAAAGCGCACGTGATGATAGGCTTTGTTTCGCTCAAATTTTCCTGAGCAAATCCGCAGAAACGCGATGCGGTTGCGGTGTTTGGGGTCGATGTTGGCGTGGATTTTAAACACAAATCCTGAGAATGCCTCTTCTTCGGGCATCACTTCCCGCTCTTCAGTGGGGCAGGACTGTGGCGGCGGTGCCACATCAATGAAGCAATCGAGTAGCTCGCGGACCCCGAAGTTGTTTACTGCGGAGCCAAAAAATACGGGTGATTGATCGCCATTGAGATACATTTCCCTGTCGAAGGCGGGATACACGCCATTGATCAGCTCGATTTCTTCGCGCAGGGTCCTGGCCGCACGTTCTCCCACACGGCGCTCCAGGGTCGCATCGGAGAGGTCGGTGATTTTGACCACGTCGCCTTCGGCCTGTTTGCCATGCGCCGAAAAGAGGACCAGATTATTTTCGTAGAGGTTATAAACGCCCTGAAATTCTTTGCCCATGCCCACGGGCCAGGAAAGCGGACGCACATGGATGTGCAGCTTCTGCTCAATCTCGTCGAGCAATTCGAAGCCATCGAGCCCTTCGCGGTCGAGCTTGTTGATGAAGACCATCACAGGCGTGTTGCGCATGCGACAGACTTCCACGAGCTTTTCGGTTTGGGACTCCACGCCTTTGGCCACGTCGATCACGACAATCACTGAATCCACGGCGGTGAGGGTGCGATAGGTATCCTCGGCAAAATCCTGGTGACCAGGTGTGTCGAGAATGTTGATTTGAAGGCCTTTGTAGTCAAATCCCATGACGGAAGTGGCGACAGAGATCCCGCGTTGGCGCTCAATCTCCATGAAGTCGGAGGTTGTGTGGCGCTTGATTTTATTGGACTTGACGGCACCAGCCGTTTGGATGGCCCCGCCAAAGAGGAGCAATTTTTCTGTGAGGGTTGTTTTTCCCGCATCCGGGTGGGCGATCACCGCGAAGGTTCTCCTCCTCTGTATTTCCGATTTCAGCGACATATCTGGGCAAAATGTGGGCACAAAGGTACGTCGAAGAAGAGAGAATCGGAAGTGGGAGGGTGA
>JANQTF010000360.1:2791-31865 GCA_030731845.1 Bacteroidia bacterium
TCGATCTCGAGGCTGCTCCAGGCTTTGGAGATGGAGCCTTTGTTGGCGAAGTCTTCGTAGGATTGGATGGGGCTGTCGTCGCGGGCCATCATGCTGATGATGAGGCCGTTGTCGTGGAATTCGGGCTTGATGATCAGAATAAGGATGCGATAGCGGCCTTGTAGCTCATATTCTTCTCGGTCTATGGTGCCGGTGGCGCGAAACATCCGGTATTCTTTGCCATCAAATTCTTCTATGCCTGTGAAGGAGTCTTCGAGCTCGAAACCTGCCTGGCTATAATTTTCTTCCAGCTTCCCGATCATTACTTCCATGTCTTTGTCCTGCTCTACCGAATCGGCGCTGAGGGAAAGGGCTCCAAAAGCAATGGACTCGGTCTGGATCCTGGTCGTACTGGTCGTATCGGTTTTGTAGAGGAAAAGATACTCCATGTTGCTCATGCCGGCAGTAGGCAGGTCTGGCTCCAAATCGGCAGGATAGGACACAGAAAACTGCATCAGGGGAAGCATATACAGGGAGCAGTAGTCTGAATTGACCTCCAGGGTCGTGAGTTTTTGGCAACCAGAAAACGCCAAAGTGGCTAGTGCAGCGAGGAGTAGGTATCTCATGACTTGGATTCGATGGAGATCAGTTCAATGTCAAAAATAAGGGTAGATCCGGGTGGAATGGAGGGTTTTGCCTGATCGCCGTAGGCGGCGGCGGGCGGAATCACGAGGCGTACTTTGGAGCCTTCGGGCACTTCTACCAGCCCGATTTGCCAGCCTTTGATGAGGCGGTTGAGCGGAAACACATTGGGCTCGCCGCGGTCAAAGCTGCTGTCGAACACCGTGCCGTCTTCCAGCATTCCATGATAATTCACCTTCAGCTCATCTGTCACGGCGGGCTTTGCCCCTTTTCCTTCTGTCACGATGTAGAGCATCACCCCCTGGTCGAGCAGGATGCCTTTTTTGGCTTTCACCTCGTAGGGAGGAGCGATCTTTTTGCCACCTGTGCAGCCAGAAATGGCAATCATGGCGATGGCTATCGTGAGGATGGTTAGTCTCATTTGGAAGTATTTTGGCCGGAAAGATACAGAAAAATAATCCGTTGCCGACTAGAAAGAAATGCCAGCACCCACGCTGAGCCGAAACCGAAGGCTCGGGTTCCTGTCGATGAGTTGGGTGGGGGTGGGGTCGGTGATGAGGACCGGATGGCCCATGCAGGAAAGCATGAAGGGATGCTGCCGGGTTTGGTAGCGATAGCCCAGGCCGCCCACAAGGAGGAGGTAGGTATCGGTGTTGGACAGGTTGAGGTTGCGAATCTGTGGAGTGGCGCCGAGCATCATCACGAGATGGTGTGGATCGCCTTGCGACACCGCGTGAACGCTGAGGGGAACCGCCACACGAGCTCTTTCCGCGCCAATGCCAATTCGCCCATACACCTCGAAGGATGACCTGCCGAGTGTGGTGAGAAACTGCTCATATTGAATGGCATAAGAGGGATTTCCGCCACCACCTTCGAGCCAAAGGGCGTGTTGGGAATTCTGCGCCAAAACGCTGGTTGAAAAAGAAAGGAGGGCAACAATCAGCCAGGAGGTCTTCATAAATCAAGTCTGGAATGCCCGCAAACATACAGCAAAAAGAGGAGAGCACGGCCTCTCCTCTCAGGATGAGAACTTCTTCCCCGGTTTAGTTAGACCGGATCGCTGAATGAGGCAGTGAAAACGTGGGACTGCTTTGGGAGAGGAAACTGCTCCCACAATAGCCTTCTACCCGTTGTTTGCTACCATCGGGATATTGAAGGTCAAGTGCCTGACCAGGGGCAAGCCGGAGGGATTCTGATCCGTGGGTGCTAAATACCCTCAGGCTGTCTTGGTTTTGGGAAGCGACATAGTGTATTTGTCCCTGATTGCCTTGTAATTTCACCAGGGCCTTGGCGTCGCCAGATACTAGAAAGCCTGTTTGGTCATAGCTGCGCACTTGAAATCCATCCGGTCCATTCCACAGCACCCATCCATTAGACGCATCGTAGCGGCCTGCGGTGAGCTCGTTTCCAAAATCATTTCCAACCATCACTACATCGGGATATCCATCGAGGTTGAGATCATCTACCACCATGCCATAGACAGGGGAAGTTTGCACTGCGGTAGGCAGGGGATGAATGGTAAAAGTGCCATTGCCGAGATTTTCTATCCAACTGGATTGAAGATAATTGGCGTGATAGGTGAGGAGTTCCCCTCCAGCATTGTTTTTGAGGAATTGTGCCATGGTACTACGGGCAAACTGTGCATGATACGGGAACTGCTTTTTGACGCCAACCAATTGTTTTTCCACATCCAAACGGCCGTAAAAAGGGAATTCCTGGAAGGCACCGGTGGAGTCGCGAAGGTATTGTGTTGGGATGGCGTCATATCCACCGTTGCCGTCAAAATCTGCGGCATAGATGCCGACCGGATGGGCATCGCTGGCCTGGAAGAGGGTGTTGAGACCCAGGTTTCCGGCGATGTAGTCGATATCGCCGTCCCGGTCAAAATCTCCCCCGGCAAGGCTGTTCCACCAGCCCACGGCTGAGGCCAGGCCAGCGCTCTGGGTCATATTTCGGAAAGTGCCAGCTTCGTTGTGCAAGAGGGTGAGTGGCATCCATTCCCCGGCCATGATAAGGTCCACCCATCCATCTGAGTCATAGTCTGTCCAGAGGGCATCACTGACCATTCCTAGTTGGCCAAAGACTGCATTTGCCTGCTCGTCGATTACAAATCGGGCTTTGCCATCCCGACTTTCATTGCGAAGCAAATAGCTCGTGGCCGGCTTCGGATATTGAGATGGGACTACGCGCCCTCCCACAAAGAGATCAAGATCTCCATCATGGTCGTAGTCCACAGCCTTTACGCAGGAGCCGCTTGCAGTCAATGCAGGGAGTGCTGCTTTGGCCAATCGGAAGGAATCTCCTTCGTTCAAAAATAACCGATCTTGATATGCAGGGTGGCCTGCATCAAATTCATATCCTCCACTGACCAGGTATAAATCCTGATCGCCATCGCCATCTGCATCAAAAAAGAGGGCGCCCAGTTCTTCCTCCATTTTGATGCTCCCTGATTCGTTCGCTAGCAGATTTCTTCGATCAAAGGTTCCATCCGGATTCTGAATGAAAAAGAGCCCACGCTTAAAGTGAGGGCCAGTGACGTAAAGATCTTCCAGCCCATCGCCATTGACATCGCTCACCGCGAGGCCGGGACCATATTGGGATAGTTTATGCGGCAAAAGGCGCTGAATATTAAAGTCAACAAAGTCGCTGTCGCGGTCACAGTACATGAGCTGGAGTGAATGCGTATGATCTGTGAACAATGGCTGGGAAGGCGAAGGGCTAGCTGGTGGCATTGTCCAACTGCCTTCTGTGAGGCTGATTTGCAGCCATTGGTTTGGCTCCAGCTCCTTCCAGAGTCTGCTCAAGCCGTCGGGTCTAATGATCCGGATAGAATCGATTTTGGGCTGTGTGCCCAGCCCAAAGTGAATCCTTGGATCCACAGAGGAGAGATAACCACGAAAGGGACTATGCTCCCAAATTTGATGTTCTCCACCTGCCCAGATTTCTACCCAGGTTCCATAAGCATCGGGATTGTTGTCATCTCCTTTCAACTGAACATTGAGCCAGTTTGAGGCTGCCTGGTCTTTTCCGGCATTTTCATACACAAAAGCCGGGTCGTCGATATTATTTACCACCCAGTCGAGGTCGCCATCGTTGTCCAGATCCACATACACAGCTCCGCTAGAGAAGGAAGGGATCTTGAGGCCCCAGGCTTCAGATTGATCAGAGAACGTCATTCCCCCCTCGTTTCGATAGCCATAGTTGTTGAGTTTGACAGAAGGAATACGGTCTTTGAGAAATTGATAATTGGCATAGGCAAATACCTCAGAGTGATAATTGACAAAGTCGCGGTCGGTGATGTCTTTGGGGAAACCGTTTGTAATGAGGAGATCACGTTTGCCATCGTTATCAAAATCTGCGGCAGAAGGGGTCCAGCTCCAATCGGTCTGCGCAATACCAGCCATCATGCCTACCTCTGCAAAAAGAGGAAGCCCTGTTTGTGGATTGAAGCCCTCATTGTGTTGGTACACATTGCGCACATACTGGTAGGTGTATCCGAGGCGGTTGTTGCTGAGGTAGGAATTATAGTTGTTGGACATGAGCATGGTTTTTTTTCGGAAGTTATCCTCCGGCATCATGTCCAGGGCCAGAATATCCATTCTGCCATCATTGTCGAGGTCCACTACGTCGTTGCCCATGGCAGAGTGGCAGGTGTGCTTGAAGAGGGCAGGAGCCACATCTTTGAAGGTGCCATCACCCTGATTGAGATAAAATAAATCATTGGTTACAAAATCATTGGTGATGAAAATATCTTTCCATCCGTCTCGGTTCAGGTCCGTGATATTGACCCCAAGACTATAGCCTTCGTGGAGAATCCCTGCCTCGCGTGATACGTCGGTGAAAACAGGGTGTCCGAGAGAATCATTCCAATCATTGCGATACAGGCGATCGGTGGTGGGAGCAGTACCGTCTGATTTTTTTGGGCGGAATGTGTTGGGAGCGCCACTGGCTTCCACTTCATCTACGATGATGATGATATCCAGATCTCCATCGTTGTCATAATCAAAAAAAGCAGCATGGGTGCTATGTGACTGGTCTAGCAGGCCATATTCTCTGGCTAAGTCTTGAAATACAGGAATGCCAGCTTCATTTAGTCCCTGATGAATATAGAGTTGATTATCTCGATAAGGGTCATCATCACGGTTGGTCGCACAGAC
The DNA here is from genome assembly GCA_030731845.1 of Bacteroidia bacterium. GTDB lineage: Bacteria > Bacteroidota > Bacteroidia > J057 > J057 > JANQTF01. The sequence goes on from JANQTF010000360.1 coordinate 7,570, forward strand.
ATGAATATCAGGCCAACCGTCCCGGTTGATGTCCACAATGCTCACACCGGAAGACCATCGTTGCTCGCCGCCGACTCCTGCCACGGAGGTCACATCTTCAAACTTCCAGTCACCATGGTTGAGATAAAGCCGATTGCTCACCATGTTTCCCGAAAACATCAGGTCCATATTCCCATCGCGATCAAAATCGGCAACGCCTACACCGCCGCCATTATAGATATATTCGTTGGCGAGGATGTTGATTGAATCTGATTCTGTGATGGTATTGGAAAATGTAATTCCTGTTTCGTCAGGCGAATGCAAAATAAAACGTGGAGCCGGCTCGCAAGCTAGCAGCATCGCTGAGAAAGAGATGATCCAGAGAAAGGAGCGCATAGGTAGTAGGGATTATTGGCTGAATCGGTAAGCTAGGAGGGAGTCATGATTGCGTGCGACAAGGAGGAATGGGTGATCGGAATCTCGATTGATCCAGACAATGTCTCTGATCTCTCCTTCCCACCAAATTCCAGATTTGGCTGAGGTCATGGCTTGAAAGCTACGGTTTCCTGTGCCAAGTAGCACCACGCCACGGTGAGAGTCAAGACGGCCCAGCTCCGGTTTGAGTCCATAGAAATTTCCCCCAAGAATCAGGTCAGGTTTATTGTCTTTGTTCACATCTGCGATGCTCATGCCAAAAGTTGGCCCTATTTGGGCCTCCAGGGGGAGGGCTTGCAAGGTGAAGCCAGCTTCTCCCTGCCATAGCACGCTGCTCTGCAAGGTTTGGGCCCGGAAGGCGGCGGCACCGCTACGTTGTGCATCGCTGAGCAAGGTCTCATAGGTGAGTTGGGCATAATCTTCATATTTCACCCGCTCTTTCTTGAGAAAAGGAAGCTGCCCCTGCAAATCTGGTTTGCTGGCAAAGGGGTAGGACGTTGCGTCAAGCGGTGGAAACCAGGTTAGGATAAATTCTGATTTTCCGTTGGCATCAAAATCTTTCACAAACATTTCCAGCGGGCGCTCGGGTGTGGCTTTCAGTTTGAAGTTAAGGCCCCAATTTCCCAGGACAAAATCAGTACGACCATCGCCATCGAGGTCGGCGGCCTCAATACGGGTCCACCAACCTTCGCTATATGGCACAAACACAGGAGCTGCCAGCTCCCTACCCATATTTCGGCACACGCTCACAGGCATCCACTCTCCTACAAGCACAAGGTCTTTGCGGTCATCTCCATCCGTGTGGGCCCACACAGCATCTGTGACCATGCCGATTCCAGCCAATTTGTCGGGGGTGATGGCAGTCCATTGCTGTCCATCTTTCCGAAACAAAAAACTTGTAGGCACGAGGCCATAGTTTCCTGGCACAGATCTTCCGCCGATAAAAAGGTCGATGTCGCCGTCGCCATCAAAATCTTCGGGTACGATGCAGCTCATCTGGCCAGCCGCAGGGGGCGTTTTGTCAAATGCCTTGGTAAAGATTCCGTTTCCATCGTTCTCATAGTAGCGAAGTAAAAATGCATCGATTCCCAGGCTGATGTCGTTTCCACCAGAACCGAGCAACAGGTCTTGATCACCGTCGCCGTCTGCATCAAAAAACGCCCCACAGGTGCTTTCAAAGCTGGAGTCTGCCTGCAACGCCGGTTGATTCATCATACTCATTGCCCCCGCCGGGGATTGGAGCCAGATTTGGTCAGCCTGCCCCCGGCTGCCAAGCAGCAATACCTCCTCTAGTTGATCGCCATTGAGATCCGCATGCAGGATGCGAGGCCCTTCGGTGGAGAGCATGTGTGGCAACAACCTCTCGGTATCAAAATCATTGAAGGCATTTTCGTGGTGAACGGCTTGCTGTTGAAAGGGCTGTAGTGCCTCCAGCAAGGGCAAAGAGGGGAGATAAGGAGCTGGTTTGGATGGAACTGCCTCTGACTCGGAAAGGGTTATATGTGAGTTAGCTGGAATGAGGTAAAGGGTCTGTGTCATGCCTCCGGGCCAGGACACAGTGAGGGAGTCCACAATGGTGCTGCTACCCAATCCGGCAATGAGGCCGGGTTGCATGCTGCTTTGAAAGCCGCGTGCGGTGTAGTGTTGAAGACTTTGACTGGTTTCTCCGGTATGGATGCGCACTGCTGCCCCAATTCCTAGGGTATTTTTTCCTTGCCCTTTCAAAGAAATTCTTAGGAAATGACTGCCAGTCTGCTCACTCTGATTTTGATACACAAAGCAAGGCATATTCACGTTGTTGACCACCAAATCCTGATCGCCATCCAGATCGAGGTCGCCGTAGGCAGCTCCGTTACTAAACGAGGGTTCTGCCAGGCCGAGGGCCTTTGCGGCATCCTTGAATTGCAAGTTGCGCTGGTTGAGAAATGCGTAATTAGGTAATGGATTGGATGGTAGGTAGGGGAGAAAATCTCGAAAGTCGAACCGACCCTGTTGTTTGACTACCTTTTCTACCTCGACTTTGTCTGAAATAAACGTAGAAAAATCCATGTACATGATGTCATGGTATATGCCGTTGGCGACATAGATATCTTTCCAGCCATCATTGTCAAAATCGAATACCATCGCACCCCAGCTCCAATCTGTGGAGGCTACCCCGGATAGAAACCCGATTTCCTGAAACTGAGCCTGACCATTGTTGAGTTGCAGGCCATTTTGAAGGATCTGGTAGTGGTAATTAGCCCGATATTTTAGGTCCTCGAGATGATAAGGATCGAATGCTGTCATGGTTTTGAGGCGGTAATTATCCGCCGCGAGCATATCTGTGCTAAAAATATCCACAAATCCGTCGTTGTTGATGTCTGCCAGATCAGCACCCATGCTAGAGACGGAGGTGTGGGGAATCCGGTCGGTGAGCACTTCTTGAAAGGTGCCGTTTTGAAGATTGAGGTAGAGATAATCTCTTTCCCAAAAATCATTGCTGATGTAGATATCGGGCCACAGGTCGCCATTGAGATCGCTAACGCTCACCCCCAGGCCAAATCCAATTTGGCTGCTGTAGATGCCCGCTTCTAGGGTCACATCGGTGAAGTGATCCCCGTCATTTCGATACAGTTTATCCCCTCCCAGTGGGTCCTGTTCCTCTCTGGTTTTGGAATAAAGGTCTATTCTGCTAGGGTCTTTAAATGAATTGTTGAGGAGATAGCAGTCGAGATCGCCATCGAGGTCATAGTCAAAAAAAGAGGCGTGGGTAGAAAATCCGGAATCGGCAAGGCCATAGGAGGCAGCCACTTCCTGAAAACGCGGCACTTCTCCTGGGGTAGTGACCCCTAAATTGAGAAAGAGTTCGTTGGTTTTATTGTCTCCGGCAATGTCGCCAGAATTACAGACATAGATGTCAAGCCACCCATCCCCGTTGATATCGGCAAATGCCACCCCAGTGCTCCAGCTTTTGGAGCCAGCAACCCCTGCCGAAGCGGTGACATCCTCGAAATTCCAATTACCTCGATTCAGGTACAGGTGATTGTCGGCTGTGTTGGCAGTGAAGTAGAGGTCCGGCCAGCCATCAGCATTGAGGTCGCCAATACCTACACCGCCTCCATTATAAAAATTGCGATAGGTAAGGACGTTGAATTCTGCGCTTTCCTCTACCCGGTTACGAAAATTGATTCCAGTTTGGGAGGAATCCATTTTCAAAAATAGCGGATTGGAGATTTCCTCAGGTGGTAGGGGCGTTTGTTGCTTCTGACAAGCAACCAGGATCAGGAGGCTGGCGAATAGGAGAGTTCTCCATGTTCCATCAAGGCGAGTCATACGTGGTAGTAGTTAGAATCAAAGAGGGAAGGTAACAAACAAAAATAAGAAGAGGAGGCAGAGACTGCCTCCTCTCTCCTCAATAATGCATATGCTTACTACTACATAAAACTTGCATTATCTCACTTAGTATCCTGCATTCTGCTTAATCTGGGCTACTCCATCCTTTTTGCTCAGCTCAATCTGAACGGTAGGAAGGGGATAGAGGTCATGACGATCCTCATAGCCAGTGGTAGCAGTCATATAGGTTCGCTTGGTACTTTCAGTGGCGAAATAGGCATTCAGGACTTCTTTGGCCACACCCCAACGGCGAAGATCAAAGAATCTGTGTCCTTCCATAGCCAGCTCGAGACGGCGCTCCATACGTACGGCCTCACGGGCTGCGTCTTTATCGGTCCAGGCCGTGGTGTAGGTGCCTACTTTGTAGCTAGCCCAGGTGATGCCCGGATCGTTGATGGCTACCGGGCCACCGTTTGGCCCTTGCGCGCAGCTTCCTGCACGTGTGCGGATCATGTTCACCAATTCGCGGGCACGCTCCAGTGATCCTACTTCCACTTCACATTCGGCGAGCATGAGCAACACGTCTGAGTAGCGGATAATTGGAATATTAAGCGGGCTGAGCTGTACGTTGGACCAACCAACAGCGCTGGATTCGCCATTTCTGTGGATAAACTTCTTGTGGCTGTATGGGCCAGCCCATGCACGCGCGCGAATCCAGGTGGGGTCATGTGTACCCCAGTCAAGGAAGGGCACATCATCGCGTCCTACTGTCCAGTCGAGGCGAGGATCTACCTCATCGGCGAGCACTACATCAGAATCGTTGAAAGTGTCGAACAAAGGAAGGCCGTTGGCATCCACTTTGTGTACATTCACGAAGTTTTGAGATGGCTGATGAAATCCACAGCATCCAAATGGGCTACCACCGTGTGGGTGATTGAGTCGATCGGCGAAGTTTCCGTTATTCCCTTCGCTGGTGCCGTCATTCACGGAAGCCTGGATGGAGAAAATCATTTCAGAACCATTCTCAGTACTGGAGTTGAAAATGTCATTAAAGCAATCCTGCAAGGCGTATTTTCCACTGGCTACCACAGCGTCAAACTGAGTTTTTGCCTCAGAATAGTTACCATTGTAGAGATGGAGTTTGCCAAGATATGCTTGCGCAGCCCCTTTGGTGGCACGACCTACCTGTGGCTGATCCACGGGAAGCACATCAATAGCTGCCTGGAAATCAGCGATCAGCATAGGCACGATATCCTGGTCATTTGCTTTGCGGAAATCTTCATCCTCTTCTGTGTAGTAAGGAATGTTTTTCCACATTTTCCATGCATCAAAATGGTAGTGAGCCCTCAAAAAGCGGATTTCTCCAACGATTCTTGAACGATCTTCGTCAGAAAGAGACTCGGTTTTATCGGCCAGTGCCTTCGCGGCGTTGGCACGTGCTACTCCTTCATACAAGGCTTTGAACTTGATTTCGAAGTAGGTGTTGCCCGGAGCCCACTGAAACAGCTCCACCTGAGTGGTTTCTCCCTGATCACCTGGCTCAGAGCCTTTGTAAGCATCATCAGAAGTGACACTTCCAAAGATCCAGTTGCTACCGGCGGCAGGCCATGGAGTACTGAGTACTCCCCAGTTACTGTTCCAGCCATCAAGCATTGAGTAGGCTGAGATAAGGGCGGCTTCAACACCCTGAGTATTAGAAAGGGTTCCTTCGTCGAGTGCCCCTTGAGGATTGATTTCCAGGAACTCCTCCGAGCAAGCGAAAACGCCTGCAATCAGGGAGAGTGCAATGGAAACACGGATTAGTATCTTTTTCATTTCTTTCAAATTTTTTTGTTCAACCAACTTGTTAGAATCCAAGGGTGATACCGGCCATCATGACTCTGGAACTTGGGTAGTTACCGAAGTCGTTTCCATTCCACTGGTCAGCGTTGCCGCGCACACCAAAGTTGGAGAGTGCCGGATCGATTCCGCTGTAGTTGGTGATGGTGAATAGGTTTTGTCCCTGGATGTAAATGCGGGCATTACCCAGACCCATCTTGGAAGCAATGGCGCTAGGGAAGTTGTAGCTCAACTGCACCTGCTTAGCACGAATGTAAGAGCCATCTTCTACATAGAAGGAGCTTGGGCGCTCGCTGAATACATCGTTTTCGTCGAGTGCAGGAAAGCTTCCGTTCGGATTGGAAACCGGGTCAAAAGCTTCGGTGAGCACTTCAGTACGAACGTTGGTATTGAAGAATCGGAACACTTCGAACAGTTTGTTGTAGTTGAAGATTTCGTTTCCATAAGAGACAAACAAGAACATCGTGAAGTCAAAATTCTTGTAGCTAAGCCCGAGGTTGAGACCTCCTGTGAAATCTGGGTGTGGGCTTCCAATGATCCCGAGGTCATCGTCATTGATCACACCATCTTCATTGATGTCTTTGAAGCGCAGGCGGCCTACGGCAGCTCCATCTTGGGTGGCATGAGCATCTACTTCTTCCTGTGTTTTGAAAATGCCATCGGCAGTCAATCCAAAGAAGGTTCCGATGGGGTTGTCCAGTTGGTTGATAGATGTGCGACCGATACGGCTATCGCCACCACTTGGGAAGAATGACTCAGAGTTTCCGTCGATTTTCACAATCTTGTTTCGGTAGGCAGTGAAGGCCAAGCCCACGCTCCAGCCGAAATCACCAGCATTGTCTCGGTAATCGATCGACAAGTCAACCCCATTGTTTTGCATCTCGCCAATGTTCACGAAAGGAGACGCCGCTGATCCGCTGGTAGCAGGAAGAGCAGGGTTGAAAAGGAGGTCCTTCACTCTTCTCTGATATACGTCAACTACAGTAAGGAATTTACCCCCAAAGAAAGAAGCATCAAGGCCGATGTTGGCTGTTTCGCTGCGCTCCCAGCGGGTGTTTGGGTTGCCACGTGCCTGAAGTGCATACCCAGTTGCGAGGCCATTGTTGACGCCAGAAATGTCATAGAAAGAAGAACCAGGATCGCCACCAAAGCGGTCAAAGGCATTTCCTCCAGGGATATTCTGGTTACCTGTAGCTCCCCAGCTTGCGCGAAGCTTGAGGTCGTCGAGCCAGGATACATCTTTGAGGAAGGCTTCCTCAGAAAGACGATATCCGATACTACCTGCAGGGAATACCCCGTACTTTTCAACTCCAAAGTTAGAAGAACCATCACGACGAATGGTGAAGCTCATCAACAAGCGGTTGTTCCAGGTGTAGTCAAGCTTGGCAAATGAGGAAGCCAATGTATTAAACCCACCGTTGCTGCCCACGTTTCTGGAAGCAGGATCACCAAGTCCGGTGTTCAAATACCAGGCATTGATGTCTGTGGTAAAGTAGTTGGACAATCCACCATTGATGCTGCGGAAAGACCCACGAACAGACTCGTACCCAACAAGAGCTTGCAAGTTGCTTGAGCCAAAAGACTTGTTATAAGTCAGGGTGTTTGTCCAGGTCCAGGTATAGCCTTTTTGCCATGTTTCATTCCAGCTATTTACGGTATTCGGTTCTGAGTTTTCCCAGGTGGGGAAGTTAAAACCGCCGTTGAAGTTGTCAAACATGTCAACACCATAGCTGGTTCTGGCTTTCAGTCCGTCAAGAAGTTCAAATTCGCCAAAAACATTTCCCAGGATCCTATAGAAGGTTCCCTCGTTGTCTTTGTTTCGATAGAGTTGGGCTACGGGATTTGATCCGTTAGACAGTCCGTTGGCTTTACCACCCCCAAAGTTTCCTCCAACGTCATACACTGGCACAATGGCTTGTGCCTTCAGAATTTGGGTCATGGTGTTGCCTTCCTGCTGGTTTCCACCAGGCTGAGAAACGCCAGTTGAACGAGCCAGTGAGAAGTTTTCGCCGAAGGAGAATCTACCTTTGGTCATTTCGGAGTTGGCCCGAATAGAGGCGCGCTTGAAATAGGTGTAGTCCATCGTTCCCTGCTGGTCAAACCAGGCTGCGGAGAGATAGTAACGTCCGTCTTTGTTTCCCCCAGATACCCCAACGGTGTGCTGGGTCATGATGGCTGGGTTGAAGACTTCGTCCCACCAGTCAGTACCAGATTGATTGGCCTTCATGATCAGATTGCTGGGATAGGAGTAGCTACTCTCATCCACTGGATCGCTGCCGGGATAGCCACTGGAGGCACCAGAATAAATGTAGGTGGGAATAACTCCACGGCCTGCCGAATAAGGGTTGGAGGGGTCCACAGTAAGGCCTGCGTTATCATGAGAGTCCCACACTACATTTGAATAATCTGCGGGGTTGATAATCAGGTTATACCTGTCCACAGGAGTCTGGATTCCCACATAGCCATCATAGGTGACTTTTGTGCCACTCTTGCTGCCTTTTTTGGTTGTGATGATGATTACCCCATTGTTGGCACGAGCGCCATAGATAGAGGCTGCTGAGGCATCTTTCAATACCTGCATGGTCTCAATGTCGTTGGGATTGAGGCCATTCTGAAAGGCGTCTTGTACCGGAACCCCATCAATCACATAGAGGGGGTCGTTGTTAAGGAAAGAGCTTACCCCACGGATCCTCACGGTGGTTCCTGTGCCTGGGTCACCAGAAGCAGATACAGTTACACCAGAGGCACGACCCTCCAGCTTCTGGAGCACACTGGCCGCAGCCACATCGTTGAGCTCATCCACTTTGATCACAGAAACAGCACCTGTAATGTCTTTTTGGCGCTGGCTGGTATAGCCAGTAACAATGACTTCTTCCAGCGTGCTGCCCGTTAGGACCACTTTGATGTTGGACTCGGTTCCTACCGGAACCATTTTGGTCTCAAAAGCTACATAGGAAACGATAAGGACATCGCCTGATGAAGCTTCAATTGAGAAGGCGCCTGCATCATTGGTGAAAACCCCTCTGGTGGTTCCTTGAACCACCACTCGTGGCACCATTGAGGAGATTGCCCTCATCGTCTGCAACAGTACCCGAAACGCGATTTTGGGCCGAAGCGGCAACCGAAAACAGCGAAATCAGGCACAAAAGGAGCCAATGTTTGCCACAATAGAGTAGCTGACTCCCATTTGAAAGTCTGACGTGTTTCATTCAGAAAAGGATTAGTAGTAATAGATCAATTGAATCAAAAAAAGAACGGCTCACAGGTCATTCTTCGCTCCTTGGAAGAGCCTTTGGTCTGACTTAGAGATAATCGTTGATTAAGTTTTCAAACAGTTCTTGTCTTCCACTTTTCAGTGTTGGCTCCGGTTGATTCCAGGCCCAGGATGCGAGGGCGTCGAGAGTAAACTTTCCGGCTTCAAACTGTCGTCCTTCTTCGGTTTGGAAGCTCTGGTAACGCTCTGCCCGCCATTTCTTGTAGGGCGATTCTTCGAGCATTTTGTGGGCTACGAGCAGGGCTCTTGCGAAGGCATCCATGCCGCCGATGTGGGCATAGAACATGTCTTCGAGGTCAGTGGAGTTGCGGCGTGTCTTTGCGTCGAAATTGATGCCTCCACCACCAAATCCACCAGCAGGCAAGATTACCAACATCGCCTCTACCAATTCATAGAGATTGATCGGAAACTGATCGGTATCCCAGCCATTTTGATAATCTCCGCGGTTGGCATCCATGCTGCCAAGGGCTCCTGCATCCACTGCTACCTGCAACTCGTGCTGGAAGGTGTGCTGGGCCAGGGTAGCATGATTCACCTCAAGATTCAGCTTAAAATCATCTCTGAGGCCGTGTTCGGCCAAAAAGCCCAAGACGGTAGCCGAATCAAAATCGTATTGGTGCTTGGTGGGCTCGGCGGGTTTGGGTTCAATGAAGAAGGTTCCTGTGAATCCCTGGCTGCGGGCATAGTCCCGGGCCATGGTCAGAAACTGTCCCATGTGGGCCAGCTCGGCCTTCATGTCGGTGTTGAGTAGGGACATGTATCCTTCGCGTCCACCCCAAAATACATAATTTTCCCCTCCCAGCCTGATGGTTGCGTCAAGGGCGAGCTTCACTTGGGCTGCGGCTCTGGCAACTACCCGGAAATCGGGGTTGGTAGCGGCCCCATTCATATATCTTGGGTGCGAAAACAAGTTGGCAGTGCCCCAGAGGAGTTTCACGCCGCTAGCTTGCTGTTTTTCGGCTGCGTAGGAAGTAATCGCATCCAATCTGCGCTCAAATTCTGAAAGAGACTCTGCATCATCTACCAGGTCCACGTCATGAAAGCAGTAGTAGGGAACACCGAGTTTGGTAATGAATTCAAAGGCAGCATCCATTTTGTCTTTGGCAGCCTGCACAGGATCTTTGGATACAAGCCAGGGAAATGCTTTGGTGGGGTGGCCAAAGGGGTCGCCGCCTGTGCCACAGAAGCTGTGCCAGTAGGCGACAGCAAAGCGCAGGTGATCGGCCATGGTTTTGCCGCCTACCATGCGATTGGCTTCATAATATTTAAATGCAAGGGGGTTGTCAGACCCTTTTCCTTCGAAAGGGATGCTTCCAACTGAGTTGAAGTAGGAGGTTTGTCCGGTAATAACGGTCATCGTAATCGGTGATTCTAATGATTAAAGGGCGGAAAAGATGGGATTCTGAATCGATTCCTGGAGGAGCTGCTTCCAGCGCTGATAAGCCACCTCAAATGGCTGAGTTTCGTCTTGGGGATGGTATTGCTTAAGAATCCGTTGACGGCCCACGGCTTCGTCGAGGGTTTGATAGATGCCCGCGCCAAACCCAGCGCCCCGGGCGGCCCCGATGGCTCCGTTTGTGTCGAGCATATCTATCTGGCAGCGACTAAGATTGGCGATCGTCTGTGAAAAAACCTGGGATTGAAACAGGTTGTGGCTATCCACCTTGAGTCGCGTGGTTTCCATCCCCATTCCTTTCATGATTTCGAGGCCATAGACAAATGAGAAAGCAATGCCTTCCAGGGCAGCCCGATACAAGTGCCCGATATGATGGCGGTTGAAGTCCAGGTTGTGAATGTGTGCCCCGAGGGCTTTGTTGCCCAGCATCCTTTCGGCTCCATTGCCAAAAGGCAACATGGAAATTCCAGATGATCCCACTGGGATCTCCTCTGCTGCCAGGCTCATATCCGTGTAGCTGAGGGGCTGATGACTGGTCATGCGGCGCAACCAGCTAAATTGGATCCCTGCACCATTGATGCAGAGCAAAACGCCGATCCTGGGTTTCTCTGGAAGATGATTGACATGGAGAAAGCCATTTACCCGGCTCTCAGGATCGAAAAGGGGCTCTTCCACCACGCCATACACTACGCCAGAGGTGCCGCCCGTAGCGGCTACTTCGCCTGGATTCAACACATGGAGCGAAAGCGCATTGTTGGGTTGATCTCCCGCACGATAGCTCACCGGAATGCCGGAAGGCAAGCCAAGCACCTGCGCCACCTGGGGCGTGACCTTTCCTTGTTCTCCAAAAGTTGGCAGCACCTGCGGGAGCAACCCTGAGTCGATCTCATATTGATTCATCACCAATTGAGCTGGTGCTTGTTCCAGATAGTCCCACAAAATGCCTTCGGATAAGCCTGAGGCGGTGGTTGCAACGATACCAGTCAATTTGAACGCGATGAAATCACCAGGAAGCATCGCCACGGCCACCTTTGCATACGTTTCAGGCTCATTTTCCTGAACCCAGCGAAGCTTGGATGCGGTGAAATTGCCGGGAGAATTGAGGAGATGGTGGAGGCAGGTAGATTGGCCAATTTCTGCAAAAGCTGCTTCTCCGATCTCTACTGCCCGGCTGTCACACCAGATGATGGCAGGACGCAATATCTCATCGTTCTCATCAAGCAACACCAGCCCGTGCATCTGATAGGAGATCCCGATGGCCTGGACAGCTTTCATCTTTTCAGGATGAAGAGCAGCAAGATCCTGGCATGCAGCGACTAAATGGGTCCACCATAAGTCAGGATGCTGCTCTGCCCACCCTTCATGAGGCGAGGCAATCTCCATTTCTGTGTTGGGGGATTGGGCCATAGCCACCATTTCTGTGGTAGCTGTGGAGACAAGGGCCACCTTCACAGATGAGCTTCCGATATCTAGTCCAAGTAAATACATATACAGCGAGGGTCCTTTCTTTCCCTATTCGTAAGTAGTCAGGGTAATGGGTGATGATTTCATTCGAATGGATCCCGCTTTTTGAAAGCCTGATCATTTTCTGATCCTGCGGGTAGCCAATCTCATGTTATCTCTGATGTAAGAGGAATCCTCTCTTGCCCAGTACACTTTAATAAATGTAAGATATCCCCAAGGAATTGGAGCTATCCTGGTCCCCTTCAAAAATTCGCCTGCTATAAAATAAATTACGCCACTTATACGCCAAATTTATACGCCATTTGTACGCAAATCCTATTTTTTGATTTTATTCCTTCATTATGTAGCAACAGGCCGCTGCTTTTTGCTCTGCTGATCGAAGGAAGCGACATGGGCGAGGACTATGCTTGTGAGATCCTGAAATCTACTCCCCCCTTCGCTATGGCTTTGTCGGGTAGCTTTTGTTTCTACTCCAGCAAAGGAACTTCAGGTTAGAATCATTGGGGGCAAGACTATTTTCATGAGTTGGCTGCCTCCTTCCCTGAACTCCAGATCGTATTGATCCTTCAGGCAGGAAACCTACAGGAAGATTCATGCGCTCAACCGACAAAATAGACCCACTCACCAAATGGAAAGGTGATAATGGCTTTCAAGTACGAACTAATGGGTGCTGAGGGGGCTTGCCAACTGATCTAGCAGGTCGTTGATGTTGTCGTTGGCCGGGAGGCCAAGTTTCTTGCGAAGTCGGTAGCGGCGAGTCTCCACACCGCGGGTAGAGATGTGCAATTTTTGCGCGATATCTTTGGTAGAAAGGTCCATCCTGATCAGGGCACAGAGTTGAATTTCTTTTTGTGAGAGATCTGGAAAACGAGTTTTGAGCTGACGTAGCAGGTCTCCGTGCAAAACATCGAAGTACAATTCAAAATTTTCCCAGTTCTCTTTCTCTTCTAATTGGGAATCGATTCGTTTACACAGCTGCCTCACCCGTTCCGGATTTCCCATTCCTTTGCGCATATTTTGAAGTTCGCTTCGGGCTTCCTTCAGGAGTTCACGCTGGGAGAGAATCTCAAGGGTGTTTTGGGCGAGGTCTTTATCCTTCCGAATATTTTCAGATTGAAGTTTTGTGAGGTGACGCTGGAGGGCAGGCGTGGAAGTTGGGCGGTTTGCAGCGCTGCCATGAACCAGATGTTGGAGCCATGATTGCCACGCATGATAGGCATGTTCTACAGGTGCGGAGTCGGCATCGGGTTCATAGACTGTGCTGGTGTGGACTCCAGAAAGTGCTTCCTGGAGAGACGCATAATATCCCGTTGCCACGCCGGCAGCACGGGCAGCCCCAATGGCACCCGTGGTATCCACCACCTCTATTTCACAGTTAAGCAGCGTAGCAATGGTCGTTGCAAAGATGTTGGACTGAAACATGTTGTCATTCCCAACCCGAATCACATTGGTTTCCAGTCCCATGGCTTTGAGCAGGTTGACGCCTTCTGCAAAGGCGAATCCCACGCCTTCGAGGGCAGCCCGATACAGGTGTGCGCGTTTGTGGCGATTGAACTGGAGGTTGGCCAGTTGAGCGTTGACATTGCGATTGTCCAGCATTCGCTCGGCCCCATTTCCAAAGGGCAACATGACAAGTCCGTCGGCTCCGGGAGGAACCGAGGCCGCCATTCGCTCCATATTGGGGTAGTCATGACTGTGGTGAGCTACCTGATGCTTCATCCAATGGTACAGGGTTCCAGCGCCATTGATGCAAAGCAACACGCCAATCCGGTCAAAGTTTTCCTCATAGTTCACATGCGCAAAGGCATTGACCCGGGACTCCATATCAAAGGTAGGTCGGTCCACAATGCCATAGACCACACCAGAGGTATCACTGATGGCGGCGATTTCTCCTGGGTTTAATACATTGAGAGACAGCGCGTTATTGGGCTGGTCTCCAGCCCGATAAGAGAGGGGCGTGCCCGAAGCGAGTCCGGTAAGGTCTGCGGCTTCCTGGCTCACCCTGCCTTGGATAGAAAAAGTGGGAACACAGCCTGGCAATACGTCGGAGCTGAGCTCGAAATAATCGAGGACCTCGTGGGCGATCCGTTTTTCCTGAAAATTCCAGAGAATCGCCTCAGACAGTCCGGAGACAGTGGTTTGTTTTTCTCCTGTGAGTTTATAGGCGATGAAGTCGCCTGGGAGCATGACCTTATCAATTTTTTGGTAGATATCCGGCTCATGATCTTTCACCCATTTGAGTTTGGAAGCGGTGAAATTGCCGGGAGAATTGAGGAAATTTTCGAGGCAATATTTTTCACCGATTTCCTCAAAGGCTTGCTGACCGATTTTGACGGCCCTGCCGTCGCACCAGATAATGGCCGGGCGCAGCACTTGTCCATCCGAGTCGATCAGTACGAGGCCGTGCATTTGGTAGGCGATGCCAATGGCTTCGATCTCGGCGGGGTTTACTCCCGTTTGGCTCAGGAGCTTGCGGGTGGCCATGCAAAAGTGCATCCACCACAACTCTGGCTGCTGCTCAGCCCACCCGGTGCGCCGGGAGATCATGTCCATCCCGGTATTGGGATACTGAATTACTTCTACGACACGGTTACTTTCTCCGTCAAATAGAGCCGCCTTGATATTTGCATTACCGATATCATAGCCTATGAAATACATACTAGATGGATCAGGGTGTGATCTGTTTAAAGAGGTGAATATCCCTAAGATAATTTTTTGTTTGTGAATAACTGTACGGCTTCAACTGCCTGGCAGGGCTAAAAAAAAACAGGCTGCTTCCCTAAGGAGCAGCCTGCTGAATAGAATGGGAGTGACTACTAGTTGTCGCCGTTTACGTTGGCGAACTCACTCTTATACATTTTGTAGAGGCCATCGAGCTCAGGAGCGATAACGAACTCTGTGCGACGATTGGCTTCTTTGCCTTCGTCTGTGTCATTAGAAGCAACTGGCTGGGTAGATCCTTTGCCAGAGGAGGTGAGGCGGCTTGGCGCTACCCCATTGGCTTCAAGCTCACGCACTACGTTGCTGGCACGAGCTACGCTCAATCCCCAGTTGTCGGTGTATTGTGAGCGGTGAATCTTTACAGGATCGCCATCAGTGTGACCTTCTACCAAGAGGTTCATCTCGGTATTGTCTTTCAGCACACCAGCGAGGGTTGCGATAACCTCTTTGGACTCGCCAGCAAGCTTGTCACGACCAGCGTCAAACAGGATGCTGTTGGCCATGGTGATGTAGAGCTTGCCATTGCGGAGTTCTACTTTCACGTCGTCGGCGTCATACGTTTCAAATGCTTCAGAGATGGCATCTTTGAGCATTTCGATCTTTTTGTTGTTGGTGGCAATGGTAGAGCTCAGGGACTGAATCTCTTCTTTGCTCATGCTGAGGTTTTTCTCCAGGTCGGAGAAATCGGCAGCGAGTTGATCGTTTTTGGCACGGGCGTCGGAAAGGGCGCTTTCGAGGGCGCTTTTCTCGGCAGCGGCGCGTGTCATGGCCTCCTCGTATTTTTTCTTGGAGACGCAAGATGTCAATACCGCCAGGCTGGCGAAGATGACAACTACTTTGAGTACTGATGCAGACAGGTTCATAATGTATCCGAATTGAGTTGTCCTTATTTGAAAATAAGGGTTGAAATCAGGTGAAGGTTAGTTTTCCGTGAATTTCTTTGCATAATTATTGATCCTGGCGAAAAGAAACAAATCTAACATCAATGAATCCACGAAAGAATTCAATAAATCGAAAAATCGCTCTTCTCAGATCAGGAAAAATACGGGGAACATTTCTCCCGTTTTATAAGTTTCTGGTTTAGAATACTTTGAATTGCCGTCTTTTCCAAATTTTTGGCGGCCAATTGCTCCACATTCCTCTTTTATACTAACGAGAATCAGACGGATCCCTGATGTTTAGGTAACATTTTTACTGCCTTTTTTTCAAAAAAAGTTTCTCAAACCCGCGGTTTCTTACACTAGCAGACCCTACTATCATGCGTTCTACAATTCTTTCCCTGGCATTTTCCTTTTTTCTCGTGCTGCCTGCTCTGGGGCAACCCAGACTGAAACTCACCCCTCATGCGAGCGGATTTGTTCAACCCGTTGAGATCACCCATGCCGGCGATCAGCGAATCTTCGTGGTGGAGCGAAGAGGAAAAATCTGGATCGTGCAGCCCAGCGGCCAAACAAATCCCACCGCTTTTCTGGATATAGAAGCGAGGGTGCAAGACAATGCAGGAGAACGAGGACTTCTGGGGCTCGCTTTTCCACCCGATTTTGCGACCTCCCAATTATTTTATACCAATTATACTCGTCAAGACGGCGCTACCGTGATCTCTCGCTGGAGCATGTCCGCTTCCAATTCCGACCTGGCCGATTCAGATTCAGAAGAAATTCTCTTCACCATCGCCCAGCCCTTCGACAATCACAATGGCGGTTGCCTTCGGTTTGGGCCGGATAGTATGCTCTACATCGGCATGGGCGACGGCGGATCTGGTGGCGATCCTGGCAATCGGGCTCAGAATCTGTCTAATCCACTGGGTAAGTTGCTGCGCATTGATGTGCGTGCTTCGAGTGGCTATGTTATCCCAGCCGACAACCCCTTTGTGGGTGTTGCCAACGCTGATGACCGAATCTGGGCCTATGGCTTGCGCAATCCATGGAGATTTAGCTTTGACAGCAGCACGGGTATGCTCTGGATCGCAGACGTAGGGCAGAATGCTCGCGAAGAAGTCAACATCGCTTCGGCGGAGGCCGCAGGGCTCAATTATGGCTGGCGCTGCTACGAGGGCAATGCCGTTTTTAACACCAACAATTGTAGCGGCCCATTTGACGGGCCACTGTGGGATTACCAGCAAAGCAATGCAACCGGAAAATCTGTCACGGGCGGATATGTGTATCGCGGCAATGATTTCGGCGACCTCACTGGCCATTACATTTTTGGGGATTACGTCAGTGGAAATATCTGGACACTTTTTCCCAATGCCAACGGCGGATTCGATACCACGAACCAGGGGAAATTGGCCCCATCAGCACAGCTCACCACCTTCGGCGAAGATGCCGATGGCGAGCTGTATCTGGCTACCAAAAATCAGGGAACCGTGTATAAAATCGAATCCACCACCAACTCCATCGAGGCAGCAGAGGCTACACCTCTCACGTTTGCGTACCTGCCCTCTGGTCAGATCCAGATTTCATGGCCTCCTGTTTCTCCGAAGGCAAGCCTTACCCTGTATGACCTGTCTGGTCGCATGGTGCTGGAAGTCACCCCCGTCAACGGCAGCTATTTGCTGGGGGCAGATTTGCCTGCGGCCATATATGTTGTCAAGGTGCAGGATGGCGGGCAGTTTTTTGCCAAGGTGCTCCTGAGATGACAGCAGGCATGGTCCAATCAATATTTATGCTATATTCAATCACTGAAAGCCGCAAAGGTTATGGTCAAATGACAGAATGAGTGTGCCCTTATGTAGGATTGGAATTTCTCGAATTTGCTGAGAGTTAAGTTAATAAGCATGTTTACCTGTTATGTCTTCCCAACATTCTCATGATCAGCAAAACCGATTCCATGAATTATTTTTGAAGAATTATCGTGGGCTTTTTCAATTGGGGTTTGGAGTGTGCAGGCAGCGGGATCTCACCCGCGATACCCTGCAATCCTTTTATGTGAACATGGTCGAGAAAGAGGTCTGGACCCGGGAAGTTCATGATCTTAAGGCCTATCTTTTCAGATCATTCTACCGACAGATGGTCACGGAGCTGAAGGCTCAATCGCGTCGGAACAATTCCTCTTTTGTAGAAGGAGAGGAGCACTATATGCCGTTTGAAGAGGCGCTGATCGCTTCTCAGGATCAATTGTTTCTTCAGACCCGCCTCAAAGAAGCCACCGAGGCCCTGCCAGAACAACAGCGCAAAGTCTTGCTTCTCAAGTTCCGCGATGGGATGGATTATGAGGAAATTGCAGAGATAACGGGGCGTAGTAGCCAGACCATCTACAATCAAGTCCATCAGGCAATTGTTAAATTAAGGCGGGCACTGACAGAAAAAAAAGAATAATTTTTTTTCCTCCGCAGTAGTAAAGCCAAAGGTAGTGAGCATCTATAGTAAGAAGCACTGGCAGACTGTCAGCCGTGCTTCTTTATCATTTGATCTCATTTCATGCAGTTTGATGACAACACAGTAGAATTTCTGGTAGCATCAGAATCTTTTCAGGCCCACTGCCTACGGCCCACTGCTCAATCGCGGGAGATGTGGGAGCACTGGGCGGCAGAGCGCCCGGGGGCAATAGCCAATATGGAGGAAGCCTCCCGGTTGATCCTTGCCCTTGCCGGGCACCTGAGCGACGAAGAGCTGCGGGATTCAACTCGTGCACTGGAGAGGATTAGTACCCAAAAGCAAAGGTCCGTAAAGCGCAACGTCTTTGTTTCCTCTCGCTTATGGGTAGGTATGGCTGCCACGGCCCTGGTATTGGTATCTGTGTGGCTGTGGTGGACACCTGAAAAGGTGGACCCCATTGTGACAGTTGCTACTGCCTTTGGAGAAACAAGAGAAATCGGGCTTCCAGACGGGAGCACCCTTACATTGAACGCGAACTCAGATGTGACATACAAGCAGTCATGGGAGGGAGAGCCTCTGCGTGAAATATGGTTGGAAGGGGAGGCCTACCTCGAAGTGGTCAAAAGCCCTGAGCGCCCATTTATCGTGCATACCCATGAGGCGGATATAAAAGTGCTCGGCACTTCTTTCAACGTGATCCAAAGGAAGGATCAATGTATCGTGACGCTGCTAGAGGGGAAAGTGGAAGTGGATGCCAATGAAAACGGGACGGCGATTCTCCAGCCCGGAGATCAGGCACGTCTCACTAGCGAGGGCGTAACCGTAGAGGCCATCGACCCGGCTCAATTCATCGCCTGGAAAGATCACACCCTGGTGTTCCACGGTCAATCTATCCAATACATTGTGGATCGCCTGGCATGGGAATTTGATATTGAGGTTGAGGTGACAAATAAAAAATTGCTGGAAAAACGCGTGACCGCTGTGCTTCAAACCAATGACCCCGCCTTGCTGCTCGAGGCCCTTGCCGCCATCTATGATCTCACCATTCGCAATGTAGGGGATCGGAGGTACATGATCGAATGATCAAGCTCAAGATCCCTTCCCTTTGCTGCCTACGACGATTGTTTTACTACTGAAGCTCACAAGGATGAAAAAAACTACTACTTCAATTTCTTCTATTTCTCGCCATCTGACGAATCTGGGGTTGTTGCTGATGCTTTGTCTGCACGGCCCTCTCGTCATGGCACTAAACCACCCTGCCCTCTCTGTTATGCTGGAGGATCAGGACAATAATCTGTTGAGTGAAATCATAGATCGGGTCGCCAACTATCACCAGGTAAGTATCATTTATGACACAGATCAGGTGCGTGGGGTCTATGTTGGGAAGTTTGATGTGGGTGCCAACATTGAGCAGGACCTGGAGCGGTTGCTTCAGGGAACTGTTTTTTCCTACAAAAAAATCTCGGATAAAAGCTACATCATCAAGCGCGTACAACAGGCTCAAGCCAGTGTGTCACGGCCAGCAAGCCAGCCAACTGTGGCTGCTGAGGTGCGTCCTGCTCCTGCTGTTCAGGTGGAAGGAGTCGTGATTGACAAAGAAACCAAAGATCCTCTGATCGGGGCATCGGTTATCGAGAAGGGCACCGCCAAGGGGGTGCTGACCGACAATGAAGGGCGGTTTTCAATCAACGTGGATCTGGGAAAGACCTTGGTGATCAGATATTATGGGTATCGCGAGCTGGAAATCGTGGCGAATCAGGCACAGCTGGGGCTGGTTGCGATGCAGCCGCAGGCACAAAATCTCTCAGAAGTAGTCCTCATCGGCTACGGAAGTCAGAAACGCAGCGACCTGACGGGTGCTGTTTCCTCGATTAGCGAGCGGCAGATCAAAGAATTGCCTTCCACAGGTCTGGATCAGGCCATGCAGGGACGCGCAGCGGGGGTGTATGTGACCCAAAACTCTGGAGCTCCCGGTGGCGCGGTTTCGATCAGAGTGAGGGGAATTGGGTCCACCTTGTCGGCTGAACCTCTCTACATCATCGACGGGATTCCGGTAGTGAATGACAACCAGGGAAGCTCTTCCAACTTTGCCGAGTTGGATGGAGGCGGGCAAAATACCAATGCCCTCAACACGATTAACCCCAACGATATTGAGTCGATCGAAGTGCTCAAAGATGCCTCCGCTACCGCGATCTATGGGGCGCGTGCCGCCAACGGGGTGGTGATCATTACCACCAAAAGAGGCAAGGAAGGGAAGTCCAACATTTCCTTTGACTCCTATTACAGCACTCAATCGCTGGCCCGAAAAGTGCCAGTCCTTAATTTGCAGGAGTATGCAGGGTATTACAGCGATGTCGGATTTGAGCTGATCGAAGAATTTGAACGACCCGAATTATTGGGCGAAGGGACTGATTGGCAAGACGCCGTATTCAGAAATGCAGGCATGCAAAACTACCAGCTCACCCTTACCGGTGGCACTTCCCAAACGAAATTTGCCCTCTCTGCCGGATACCACTTCAGAGAGGGGATTGTAGTGGGATCAGACTTTAACCGGACCTCGGTTAAAGTAAATCTGGACCACTCTTTTTCAAAGAAAATCAGGCTGGGCAATAGCCTGCTCGTGAGTCGTACCAACGAGAACATCACCTTCAACGACAACAGCAGCGGGGTGATCTACACAGCCTTGCTGATGGTGCCGAATGCACCAGTGCGCAACGCCGATGGCTCCTTTGCGGGCCCGCAGGAGGAAATTACCCTCCAGTTTGACAATCCCGTGGCTCGCGCCCTGGAGACCAACGATATCAATACAAAAGCGCGGGTATTGGCTAACATTTACCTCGAAGCGGATCTCTTTCCCTGGCTTACCTACCGCACGGAGTTCGGTACTGACATTGTGTACTCCAATCACAACACCTTTTTCCCCTCCTTTGAGAGAGGAAGTTTTTTTGGGAAATCCGGCGTGAGAAGATCCCTGAACAACAGCCTGTTTTGGATCAACAAGCACCTGCTCACATTCAACAAGACCTTCGCGGACAAGCATGATCTCACGGTGCTGGCAGGCTACGAAGCGCAGGCCGGAAAATATGAGTGGATTTTTGCCTCCAGAGACAATCTTCCCACCAACGATCTTCAGCAACTCAGCCTCGGAGATGCCGGGCAGATGATCAACGATGGAGGAGCCGGGCATTGGGCCTTGATGTCCTATTTTGGGCGGCTCAACTATAATTTCGACGATAGATATCTCCTGACAGGCACCTACCGGATCGATGGCTCTTCGCGGTTTGGTCCCAACAATCGCTATGGATATTTTCCTTCTGTGGCGGCGGCATGGCGGGTGACACAGGAGAAATTCTTCCTCAATTCCAACCTTCAAAAAATTCTCCAACCCGATCTCAAATTTCGGATGGGTGTGGGCGTGGTCGGCAATCAGGAAATTGGATTGTACTCCTATAGTTCCAACCTCCGGTCGATCAGTGCCGTGCTGGGCGACCAACTCATCACGGGGTTCGCTCCCGACAACCTGGCCAATCCTGATGTGAGGTGGGAATCATCTTTCCAGACCAATGTGGGGATGAACCTGAGCTTGCTCAACAACCGCATCGAGTGGGTGCTGGATTATTATATCAAAAAGGCCAATGGCATGCTCCTGCCCGCGCTGCTTCCTGCCACCGCCGGGAGCCTCAACCCGCCTTTTGTCAATATCGGGCAGGTGGAAAACCGCGGGATCGAAGTGTCGCTACGCACCGTGAACCTCGACAAAAAATTCCGTTGGGAAACGACCATGAATTTTTCGACCAACCAAAATCTCGTGGTGAGCCTGGGGTCCAATGGCAACCTCACTGGTCTTATTCAGCGAATTCCCGTCACGAGAACGGAAGAAGGAATGCCCATCGGGCAGTTCTATGGATTTCAGGTGGAGGGAATCTTTCAGTCGCAGGCTGAGGTGGCAGAAAGTCCCTTTCAGGAAGACGGGACCAGAGCCGGCGACCTCAAGTTCAAGGATCTGAATGGCGATGGGTTGATCAACGATCTTGATCAGACTTTCATCGGAAGTCCACATCCTGATTTTACGGCTAATCTCATCAACGACTTCAGGTTCAAAGGATTTGACCTCAGTGTGTTTTTTCAGGGAGTGTATGGCAATGAAATCCTGAACCTGATCCGCCGGGATCTGGAAGGAATGGCTGGGTTGTCTAATCAATCAACAGCGGTGCTCGACCGATTTACCTTTCAAAATCTTGACGCATCTGTGCCTCGCGCAACTGGCAACGACCCCAATTCCAACCGCCGAATCTCAGATAGATTTGTGGAGGATGGCTCTTTCATTCGCCTGAAAAACCTCACCCTTGGCTACACCCTGCCAGATAATATGCTTCAGGCCATCCGCTTTGAGAATGTGCGATTCTATTTCGGCGCTCAAAACATCTATACCTGGACCCGCTACACTGGCTACGACCCCGACATCGGGTCCTACAATCAGAACCCATTGATCAACGGGGTTGACAACGGCAGATATCCGATTTCCAAATCAATGACCTTTGGGGTGAGTGCTACCTTCTGATTTTTTCCACCTGATAACCGATTGAATCATGAATCTATACAAAACAATATTATTCATTTCCATCCTGTCAGCCGGGAGTTTTGCTTGTGAAGGCTTTCTTGACCGGCAGCCACTTGATCAGTTGACAGAAGGGAGCTTTTATAAGACCGCATCAGATGCCAACCGGGCACTGCTCTCGGTGTACACGCCGATGATGGACGTGGAATGGAGCGGGAAAGGCTGGATGATCACTGAAATTCCTTCTGATAATACACAAGCAGGGGGGCTTGATCCAGATTTCACGCCCATTGACAACTTTACTGTGGCTTCCGACAACCTGCCTATTGCCAACTATTGGGCCGTCCACTATCGGCAGATCGTGCTGGCAAATGTGGCCATTGAAAAAGTGAGTGGGATGGAAATTGAGGAAGAGTTGAAAGAGAGCTTTGTGGCCGAAGCCAGGTTTTTGCGCGCAGTGGCCTACTTTGACCTGGTAAGGATCTATGGTGCAGTGCCCTTGGTGACCAAGGCCCCTGTGTATGGAGATGATCTCTTGCCATCTCGCACCCCCGTGGCGGAGGTGTATGCATTCATCGCGAGCGACCTGGAGTATGCCGCAGAACGACTTCCTGTGAAGTGGGATGGTGTCAATGTGGGGAGAGCCACCGCAGGTGCTGCCATGGCCTATCTGGCAAAGGTGTATCTCACCACCAGAGAATATGTGAAGGCCCGCGACAACGCCAGGAAGGTCATAGACCTCGGCGTGTATGCCCTGATGGACGACTTTGCCGACAACTTCGAGTTGGAGACCAGCGACAACAACAAAGAATCCGTTTTTCAGGTGCAGTACACTGGCTGCGGTTCTTCTAATACAGGCAATGCGTTGCAGGCATTTTTTGCCCCATGGGGTGAAGGAATCACCAAAGACAGAGATGGGTGGGGCTCTCAGATTCCTACTGGACCTCAACTCTCCAACCCCGGCACGACAATTTTTGACGCATTCGAGACGGGAGACCTGCGGATAAAACCCACCATCATGACGCCCAACGCCCATTACCCAAGTGTGAATCCGGGTGATGGGGGATACACCTATCCTTCTGCCGGAGCATCGGCCACGCAGATCAACATCAAAAAGTATGTGATAGGAAGTGGTCCCAATGTATGTTTTATGAGTACCCCGCAAAATGTGCACTTGGTCCGCTATTCAGATGTGCTCCTGACTTATGCAGAAAGCATCATGGAGATCGAAGGGGGGGTAAGCTCCAATCCTGCTGCGCTGCAAGCGTTCAATGAGGTGAGAAATCGGGCAGGACTAGCCTCTCTCACAGTGATTGATAAGGCCACCGTTCTGCGCGAGCGCAGGACAGAATTTGCCTTTGAGGGGCAGCGGTGGTTTGACCTGCTCCGCTCTGGCAGAGCGGTCGAAATCCTGTCTCTGCACGGCAAAAAGCCGAACGCAGAAAAGCTCTTATTTCCAATCCCAGATTCTGAGATCAAGATCAATCCCAATCTGACCCAGAACCCTGGATATTGATTGTTTCGCCCTGACCGCTTTGATATTTACTGATATGAGGACAAAACACTATTACTTCTGGATCCTGTTTGCCGGGATTTCTGTGGGACTGCTGTCCTGCAAAGGAGAGAACTTTGCGCCCAAGATTGAGACGATTGACCCGGTGTTTGGGCCCCCCGAGACGCTGGTTACCATCGAAGGGGAGAACCTAGGTGGGATTGAGTCAATCACGTTTAGCGGAAAACCGATCAACTTCAATACGGCTTACAATGCAGACCATGCTCTGCTGTTTCGGATTCCGCTTACGGTACCATTGGGCGATCATGAGGTGGTGATCACTACCGCTACGGGGTCTGTGAGTACCAATTTTCGGTTGACGAATGAGCCTCCTGAGATCTTTGCGCTATCGCCCTCTTCTGCCGGCCCCGGCGATACGGTCGTCATTCGGGGAGAGAATTTCTTTGAGCCAGTGGAGGTGTTTTTCTTTGATAGTGTTGCAGCGCAAA
>JANQTF010000361.1:0-3790 GCA_030731845.1 Bacteroidia bacterium
GGTCACGTTGGTCCGCTCGCCTACGTTCACGAAGTTGGTTTCTGGCGAAATGATGAGGGGTTCGAGGCCCGAAAACATCGGATAGCTGCTGGGCTCGGGCCGCAGCCGGGGCGGATACTGGGCCGCTACCCTGGCGATGGCGGCGATGTGGTCGGGCGTGGAGCCGCAGCAACCGCCGATCACGTTCACGATGCCTTCTTCCAAAAAGGGGCGAATGAGCTCGGCCATGGCCTCTGGTGATTCGTCATATTCTCCAAACTCATTCGGAAGACCCGCATTGGGGTAAGCCGTGACATAGATCGGAGCCATGCGCGACAGGTCGCGGATATATTGGCGAAGCTGCTTCGCGCCGAGGGCACAATTGAGGCCGATGCTGAGCAGGTTGCCATGAGACATGGAGATGAAAAATGCCTCGGTGACCTGCCCCGAAAGGGTGCGCCCGCTCGCGTCGGTGATGGTGCCGGACACCATGACCGGGAGATCGGGGAGATTGCGCTCTTCTTTGAGGGATTGAATGGCAAAGAGTGCGGCTTTGGCATTGAGGGTGTCAAACACGGTCTCGATGAGCATCATGTCGGCACCGCCATCAAGGAGGCCACGGGCCTGCTCGTAGTAGGCTTCCACGAGGTCTTGGAAGGTGACATTTCGGAAGCCGGGGTCGTTCACATCTGGCGACATGGACGCAGCGCGGTTGGTGGGCCCCAGGGCACCCGCTACGAAACGAGGTTTTTCGGGATCGAGGGCGGTATATTCATCTGCGGCAGCGCGGGCTACGCGAGCCGAGGCAAGATTGAGTTCGTAGGCAAGCTCCTCCAGATGATAATCAGCCTGGGCGATGGAGGTGGAGCTGAAGGTATTGGTCTCGATGATGTCGGAGCCAGCTTCGAGGTATTGTTTGTGAATGGCCTTGAGAATCTCCGGCTGCGTGATGGCGAGGAGGTCGTTGTTGCCCTGAAGTTGGCTGATGTGATTGGCGAAGCGCTCGCCTCGAAAATCCTCTTCGGTGAGTTTGTATCGCTGGATCATGGTGCCCATGGCCCCATCGAGCACCATGATGCGCTGGGAGAGGATGTCATGAAGCGTAGCAATCTTAGACGGTGTGATCAGGGTATTTTCCATCAACGGGTATATTAAGTCAGGGTTGAACGAAACCAGTTGGGCGATGGTTTTGTTGCGCAAAGGTAAACATTAGCTACATGGAAAACCGCAAAGAAGGGACTGCCGATCGGGGATCGAACGGCACAGGAAAGAATCGGCGGGGTTTTGTCGGAAAAAGGAATGGCCCAGGGGAGGGCATTATTGGTTTTAGCATCACGCTTATCTTGGGTCATCTCGATGAGCTAGCCCTTCTGTAAATCCGATACTCTTCTTAAGAAAAATCCTCATTTCCAACTACTCGGATTCCCTTCCTTGGCTTGGCACAAGATCTCTGCGCAACATCTGGAAGTTAATTTTTTCACCGTCCAAATCTTAATTCCTTCTACTGGGAGTTGTCTCTGAACCAATTTTCGAGGTTATGTCTCCCAATGTATCTGTTTTCCATTCGCTTATACCCTGAAAAGGTTGAGGTATTGGTCAAACAAAAAAACGCGATTGCGGCTTTGGCCGGTGGCTTCCTTTAGTATGCCCACTTGCACAAAATCGGTGATCAGGTCATTGGCCGATTTGTAGCTCACCTCCAGCAGGTTTTGCGCCTGCTTTACATGGATTACAGGGTTTTTGAGCAGATGCTGTAAGAGCAAGTTGGCGTTACTCGCTTTTTTTCCAAACTGCTGCGGCAAATTACTTTCTAGTTTCGCCTTGAGTTCGAGTATAGCTGAGAGGGTTTGAGTGGCATTTTCAGCAGTTTCTGCCACCCCTGCCAGAAAATATCTGAGCCACTGTCTCATATCGTTTTTAGTGCGTACAAAGGTGAGGTTATCGTAATAGAGTCCTTTATTTTTTTCGAAGAAGGCAGATAAATAGAGCAAGGGTTTTTGAAGTATTTTCTGGTCCACCAGGTACAGGGTAATGAGCAATCGACCAATTCTTCCATTGCCATCCAGAAATGGGTGAATAGTTTCGAATTGGTAATGGGCAATGCCAATTTTGATCAGTGCGGGTACATTAATTTCATCATTGTGCAGAAATTTTTCCAAGTCGCCCATGAGCCCGGTCACAAAATCCTGATTGGGTGGTATGAAAACGGCATCCAGTAGGGTATTACCTCCAATCCAGTTTTGGCTGGTTCTGTATTCCCCTGGCAGCTTTTGCTCGCCCCTTACGCTATTCATGAGGATACGGTGTGTCTGCTTGATTAGGCGGGAAGAAATGGGCAGTTCTTCCAGTTCTGCTATAGCCTGATTGAGGGCAGTGATATAGTTTTTAACCTCTTGCCAGTCATTTTTTCGTTCGGGTGCAATTTCATCCTCGTCCATCAGTGCCTCATCCATTTGGGTTTGGGTGCCTTCAATACGACTTGAAACCACCGCTTCTTTGGTTACGTGCAGTTGGATAAACAAATCAATATTAGGTACCAATCGGGCGTATGAGTTGAGTTCTCCGAGCTTTATGGCGGCTTTCTCAAGCAGCAGGTTAATGGATTGGTCTTCCCATATCCATTGGTCATTGATCAATTCGGGGAGAAAGTAGGAATAGCCCGTTGGATGTTTGGCTTGTCTTCCTGACCGAAAATTTTCCAGTTGAATCATACATTCATTTTTTACCAAAGTAACATACGAAAAACCATGTGTTACTTTGAGGCCACTAAACTAACATAAAGATAGTCTTATGTTAGTTTCTGGGTCCCAAATTTCATAGCCTGTTATGGTAATCATTACCTACATGGAAAACCGCAAAGAAGGGACTGCCGATCGGGGATCGAACGGCACAGGAAAGAATCGGCGGGGTTTTGTCGGAAAAAGGAATGGCCCAGGGGAGGGCATTATTGGTTTTAGCATCACGCTTATCTTGGGTCATCTCGATGAGCTAGCCCTTCTGTAAATCCGATACTCTTCTTAAGAAAAATCCTCATTTCCAACTACTCGGATTCCCTTCCTTGGCTTGGCACAAGATCTCTGCGCAACATCTGGAAGTTAATTTTTTCACCTTCATTGATGTGCCTTTGTGCCCATAGCGCCTTTGTGATGATAAATTTCATTATCATCAGGATGCTTCTTGAGAAAGTTGACATAAAGAGAGTCGGTCTTTACCGCTGTTTTACCGCTGTTTGGTCATCGATAGGTTGCCCACCTCAAATCCCTGCTCTTTCAACTTGGCGGTAATCCTGTTATAAACGGCTGCCTCCATCTTTGGCGTCCTGGAGAGGATCCACAAGTATTTTCTATTGGGATGTCCCACAACGGCGTAGCTGTAGTCGTCTGCGAGGTCAATGATCCAGTATTTTCCTTTGAAAGGCCAAAAGAATTGTATCATGAGCTTGGCGTTTCCGCTGTTTTCCACCACAAATGCTTTGCCTTTGATATAGGATTGCCTCCCGTTGATGCTATCCTTGTTGCAGCGGTTTTCAACAAGGATATAATCTTTGTCCGTTAGTGTGTACTCCGCCGTGGTGCAGGTGCAGCCTTTTTGAAAGCGTTGCGGAAAGGAAGCGATCTCAAACCACCTCCCTGCGTATTTTTCCAGCGCCACATAGGGCACAGTTGGAAGGGGCTGAGACATGGAATTTGCGTTGAACATAGAGAAGGTGATGACGAGAAGAAAGTAGGCTTTTTCCATGAGGAGATGAACATGAGGATAGTAGAATGTCAATCGATAGGCAGCCTGCCTACAGCCAGACCAGTTTTTACCT
>JANQTF010000361.1:3800-9870 GCA_030731845.1 Bacteroidia bacterium
ATCTCAAACCACCTCCCTGCATATTTTTCCAGCGCCACATAGGGCACGGTCGGAAGGGCCTGAGACATGGAATTTGCGCTGAACATAGAAAGGGTGATGGCGAGAAGAAAAAAGGCTTTTTCCATGAGGGTATTAGAATGTCAATCGATAGGCAGCCTGCCTACAGCCAGACCAGTTTTTACCTGATCTGGCAGTTCCAGCAGCGCTGAGATTTCCTGTTACTCTTCAAAGTGCCTTTTCACAAAGACAAATTGCTCATTCACCGTCATTTGCTCGGCGGCTTCGGTGTCGATGGTGATGTCTTTAAAATGCAGGTCCTTATTGAGGTAATTGTGGAGTTCCACCCGGGCATTGGTGGGGCCAAACAAGAGCACGTGATCATACTTCACGATCTGGTCTGCAATTTCCTGGTAGTAGGCCTCCTGTAGTTGCTGCTCTTTGTTGTGCATGAGGTTTTCACTTCTCTGCAACGCGTCCACTTTTTGAGTGTGGGTAAACGTTGATTCGATGTGGTGGCTTTTCCTCAAATCAGTATCCTCGATCAAATTGGCGATGGCATGATCCATCCAAATGCCTAGGGTTTTTTTGCTATTCATTGCGTGGCAGGGTTTTGTGTATAAAATGGGAACCTGCTTCGCCGCTAGTCCTCGTCTTCGTCGGATTCACCCGATTGGTTGACAGGATTGGTTTTGCTCAGCGCATCTCCTCTAATCTCGGTGTGTCTGATTTCTCCCCCGGTGGTTCCCGTTTGTTTGCCAAAAAACAAACCGGCCAAGTCAATTGCCCAGAAAAACATCGGTCACGCTGTGCCCATATTCGCTAGACCCTTCTATGTTGTGGTATGCCAGGCAATTGCCCAGCCCTATGACCAGATAATCGACCTTGATTCTGCGAACAAGATGCACTTACACGCTCATTGGGCTAGGAGAAAACGGGGTTCTTGTCCGGGTCAATCGTGATGACTTCTGCCTGGAGAAATTCGCTGCCATCATGCTCCAAAAAGGACATGAACTTGAGTGGCAGGTCTATCGCAGGATTGACATTTGTCAACATTTGCATCGGGATATTCGACACAAAGGTGAGCAGAGATTTGCGGTCGGTGATGGTGATTTCTGCCTTGTCTTTCACTGCCACGTGAAGGTATCTGCCAGTGGTGAGTCTGGCAAAGTTGTAGCCCAGGATAACGATAGGTGGATTGCTCATGTGCTTTCGATTAACAGAGGACTCACCTCAACCGTGATTTCCATCGTGATTTTTGATTTGATGGAATGGGAGATCAGGCAGGCATCTTCCGCTTTTTTCAGAATGCGAATGGCTTTGTTGGTGTGGGTGTCATTGTGAATGACCACCTTGGGATACAGCAGGACTTCGCTCATCATGTATTTCCCGTCCACCATTTCGAGCTTGCCTTTTGCCTGACAGCTGAAGCTCATAAATTCAAGGGAAGAGTTTTCGGCGATGGCCAAAAACGTCGTCATCAGGCAGCCGCTGACCGCCGCCACAAACAGATGCTCGGGCGACCAAATCCCGGCAATGCCTTGCGGAAACTCCGGTGGTGTAGCTACCTCGATGCAAACACCTTGGTGCTTGTTCAATTCAGGAGAACAAATAATGCCTTTGCGGCTGTCGCTCCATTCGACATCTACCGCGTAATAATGAGGATCCATGATGGTGGTATTACTGGGTGATTTTTTTGACCTGTTTCTGTGTCTGTGCTGAGAGAGGGTCTCTGGCGGCTTCCAGCTCCTCAGCGCCTGTGGCTGCGGTCCAGGATGCTGGCCAATGAGGCGCTCATCTTGTGGATCGCTCCCGTTACGGCCATCTCCACGGTGTCAGACTGATCGATCGCCACGATGGGTTGTCGGCCTTCGAGCCGGGCTTCGAGCAAGCAGCGGATGTCGTTTATGCCGTCTTTCTTGCCGTTTTCGTCGGAGAGATGAACTTCTATTCTCGTGATGTGAGACCGAAATCTATCCAGGCCATCGGTGATCAGGGAGGTGAAATAGTCTTCTTTCCTTTCTTCTCCGCTAATCGTTTTGTCGGTATTGAATTGAATGGTCATTGTGAGTGGGGTTGGGTGAATGAATGCCTGAGCGCCCCTCAGACGTTTGTTGCTGCCAGGGCATGTTTCGATTGGGTGATCTCTTCGAGGGGCAATTCTTTGGTGCAGAAAAACCAATCGTAGCAGGTGACCCCTTCTTCTTGCGTTTCCATCCGATCTTTGGCCATGCCACAAGAGCCTGCCGGTGGCACAATCACATCATCGCCGGGCTGCCAATCTGCGGGGGTCGCCACATTAAAAGCGTCGGCGGTTTGCATGGCGATAAGGGCTCTTTTTAATTCGTCGAAATTCCTGCCCATAGACAGCGGGTAATAAATCACGGCGCGCACGATTCCTTTGGGATCGATGTAGAACACCGCCCGGACAGCTTTGGTAGAGCTTTCGCCCGGCTGAATCATGCCGTATTTTTTGGCGATCTCCATGGTGATGTCCTCAATCAAGGGAAATTTGACCTCTATGTTTTTCATGCCCTTGAATTCGATCTTGTCTTTGATGGTCCTCAACCACGCAATGTGGCTGTATAAGCCGTCAATGGACAACCCGACCAATTGGCAGTTGAGGGCCGTAAATTCGGGCTCTCGCTTGGCAAAGGTCATAAACTCGGATGTGCAGACGGGCGTGAAATCCGCTGGGTGACTGAAAAGAATGACCCATTTGCCATTATAATCAGCTGGGAAATTGATCTCTCCCTGCGTCGTGACGGCACTAAATTCAGGTGCCTTGTCTCCGATTCGTGGCATGGCCACTATTTGTTCTGCTAATGATTCCATCATTGGGAGGTTGGTTTATTATCCTTGGACTTGCAAGGAGGCATTCGCGGAGGTCATTTGGGATGAGATGCCTCATCTTCTGTGATGAGTGTTCTCATACAATCTCGCCCTCTGTTATTTCGTGCTCAGGCTGGAGCCTCAAGTTCTGAATAGCAGCGTTGGAAGCTCTTACACAATTCTGAATCTGAGTTGCATAAATCCCACTTTGTGTGACGGAAGTAGTTCGAATGCCCACATCCCAGCCTTCTTCCACAGGAGAAGGAGCAAGAATTAAGAGCCAAAGGCGATCCTCAACGTCCCCTAGCCCGCTGGGAGTTAGGAGTGAGGGAAAAACCGCATACCACCCCCCTCCCAACCCTGTGATTTGTGCAACTTTTTTGTTTCTTTATGTAACCCCTTGTCCCGGCTTAGGCGTTTACTTACCAGGTCACACAAGGGATTTTAGCTATTGCAACATGAAAGGCCGATCATCAGAAACATCCTCCGAGCGTCCGGTTTCCTCCAGAAGGTATTTATTCGGTCGCGGCGTGGATGACTATTTTAAGGGAATAGCCAATGCTGCTGCTTTTGTGGGCCGATTTTTCAAAGAAGTCTTCAGGTTGCCCATTCACCTTCGGGAAATCATTCGTCAGTCCTACTACACGGGCGTAAAATCACTGCCCCTCATTGCCCTCACTGGCTTCATCATCGGGGTAGTGTTTACCAAGCAATCTCGTCCTCCTCTCGAGGACTTTGGCGCTACCTCGTGGTTGCCATCGCTCATGGGAATTGCCATCATCAGGGCGCTCGGGCCCCTGGTCACCTCCCTCATCTGCGCGGGAAAGGTAGGCTCCAACATCGGTGCGGAGCTGGGCTCCATGAAAGTCACCGAGCAGATCGATGCCATGGAGGTCTCGGCCATCAATCCCTTCAAGTTTCTGGTTGTCACCCGCGTCCTCGCCACCACTTTCACCATCCCGATTTTGACCATATTCTGCATCTCCGTCGGGTTGCTCGGGTCCTATGTCAACGTACATCAGGAAGAAGCCACAGGAATCATCACCTTTTTTCGGGGGGCCTTTTCCTCACTCAGCTTTCTGGATGTGGCCTCCTCGCTGGCAAAATCGGTCCTGTTTGGGTTTACCGTAGGGATGGTGGGTTGCTACAAAGGATTTCATGCCACACAAGGCACCCAAGGCGTGGGCCGCGCAGCCAATCAGGCGGTGGTCCTCTCAATGTTCCTCATCTTCCTGGAAGAATTGGTCGTGGTTCAGATCACCAATTGGATTAGATTGTACTGATATGGAAAAGACAGCGGGGCCAGGTACTGAGCCAGTCATTGAGGTGGTGGACCTCTCCAAATCATTTGGAGACCTGCACGTGCTCAAAGGGGCAAATCTCGAGGTGATCCAGGGCGAGAACCTCGCCGTGCTGGGCAAATCGGGCTCGGGCAAGTCCGTACTCATCAAATTGATGGTGGGGCTGCTCAAGCCAGATCAGGGAAGCATTCGCATCCTCGGACAAGAGGTGAGCACCCTGGGCAGAAAAGAACTCGACGCCTTGCGGCTGCGCATCGGGTTTTCGTTTCAGAATAGTGCCCTCTACGACAGCATGAGCGTCTATGAAAACCTCTCTTTTCCGCTCACCATGAATGTCAAAAATCTCAGCCGGAAAGAAGTAAACCTCGCCGTGGCAGAAGCCCTTGAGGCAGTAGGATTGGCAGACAAAGGCAAACAAATGCCCTCCGACCTCAGCGGCGGCCAACGCAAGCGCATTGGCATCGCGCGAACCCTTATTCTCAAGCCTGAGATCATTTTATATGACGAGCCGACCTCCGGACTCGATCCGGTGACCTGTACCGAAATCAATGAATTGATCAACGAGGTGCAGCAGCGCTACAACACAAGCTCCATCATCATTACCCACGACCTCACCTGTGCCAAAAATACGGCCCAACGGGTGGCCATGCTCCTCGACGGGACCTTTCCTAAGGTCGGGACCTTTGAAGAGGTTTTCACCACCCATGATCCCCACATTCGGGATTTTTACAACTATAATTTTATTGAGTAAGCTATGAGAGAGTCATCGGAAAGACGCGCGGTGTGGGTAGGGCTTTTTGTATTCGCCGGCATAGCGCTGTTGATCGCGCTGGTTTTTATGGTGGGGAATCTCCGTGGCACCTTCACCCAAAAAATGCAGGTTGTCGGGATCTTTGACGATGTCAACGGCCTTCAGTCGGGCAACAACGTGTGGTTTTCAGGGGTGAAAGTCGGGACCGTCAACGACATTCGC
This sequence comes from Bacteroidia bacterium, assembly GCA_030731845.1. Taxonomy (GTDB): domain Bacteria; phylum Bacteroidota; class Bacteroidia; order J057; family J057; genus JANQTF01. Next base: position 8,904 of record JANQTF010000361.1, read on the forward strand.
CTCTATGATCAGTCACAAGTGCTTGTCACGGTCAACATTGACGTGAATTCCATGGAATACATCCGCAAGGATGCCAAAATCAAGATCAGCTCCGATGGCCTGATCGGCAACAAGATTCTCGTGATCTATGGCGGCAGCCCGCAGGCTGGCGTGGTCGAGGTGGGGGATACCCTGGCGGTGGAGAAGACGCTGTCTTCTGAAGACATGCTCAACATGGTGCAGAAAAACAACGAGAATCTCCTCGCCATCACAGCGGATTTCAAAGCCATCAGCGCCGGGATTGTGGCCGGCGAGGGGAGCATCGGCAAGCTGCTCATAGACACGCTCATGTATGATCATGTGCTGGCGAGTACCGCTTCGCTGGAAAAAGCCTCTGCCCGGATCGTGCAGGTCATGAATGCCCTGCAAACCTTCACCACTGACCTCAATGCGCCCGGCGGCCTGCCGCACGATCTCGTGACGGACTCGGTCATGGTTCCCTCCCTACAAGCGTCGATCTTCCGGATCGAATCCATGGTGGATACCGCCACCACGATTATCAACGAGCTGAAAGCCATCAGCACCGACCCCAACAGCACTGTGGGCGTCCTCCTCCGCGACGAACAAACCGCCGCCCAGCTCCAGCAAGTCATCGACAACCTCGAAAGCTCCACCTACAAACTCGACGAAAACCTCGAAGCCCTCAAGCATAACTTTTTGCTGAAGGGGTATTTTAAGAAGAAGGAGAAGGGGGAGTGATGGGGGGAATGGGTAGCTTACCGGCAACAGCTGGCTATAACAGCCGCCGCCTATCAAGAGCTGTGGTTTGCTAATTTGTTTTGTGCCCCCTGACTGCGCATATACGCTTCTCGTAAATCTGCAATAAGACGGTTGTTCAAATCTCGCCAGCTAGTCCACCCATTAACGGTTTTTCGATCACTTCCTGCATCTTGGATGCCTGCTAATGCCGCATAAGATGGGCTACTAT
>JANQTF010000362.1 GCA_030731845.1 Bacteroidia bacterium
ACTTGCCAATTCGCTGCTTGTGTGCACCTGTAAAGGAGCCTTTTTCATGGCCAAAAAGCTCAGATTCAATGAGTTCGCTCGGGATAGCCGCGCAGTTGACTTCTATGATTGGTCCTTCGTTGCGAGGGCTTTTCTCGTGAATCCACCTGGCTACGAGCTCCTTGCCGGTACCATTGGAGCCGGTCACGAGCACGCGGGCATCTGTGGCCGCTACGCGGTCGATGGTCTCTTTGACCTTGCCTATAATGGGCGATTGGCCAATGATGTCCCGTGTCTTGCTGATCTTCTTTTTGAGGCGCTTGGTCTCAGTGACGAGCCCGGTCTTTTCAATCGCATTTCGCACCGTGAGGAGCAGGCGGTTGAGATCCGGTGGTTTCTCCAGAAAATCGTAGGCTCCCTTTTTGGTGGTTTCTACGGCTGTCTCGATGTCGCCATGACCCGAGATCATGATGAAGGTAGAATCCGGCTTTTCGCCTACGGCTTTTTCGAGTACTTCGATCCCGCTCATCTTGGGCATTTTGATGTCGCAGATTACCGCGTCAAAATCACCGGCCAATACTTTTGCCAGACCTTCCTCGCCATCCGAAGCCAGCTCAATGTCATAATTCTCATATTCGAGAATCTCCTGAAGGGTCATCCTGATGACCTCTTCATCATCAATGATTAAAATTTTAGGCATTGTTGCTGTCTATATTATGGGACACAAGTTAGTAAATTGCGAATGTATTGACAAGCTAAGTGTATCTTTTTGTGGATAATATTTGTGTTCGGGAGATATGGTTTAGTGGACATAAAAAAAACCGGAGTGTATGCTGAATATATCAGCTCTACACTCCGGTGACAATCAGGATGTTACCCTGATCAGAACAAATATGCCAAATCTAAGGAGAGGTAGCTCACCTTGATCACTTCGAGGTTGTTAAAGTTCTTTTGGCTGTTGAGGTTCACCAGTCCCTGATGAAAGATCAGTCCGAAATTGAAGGTTCCAACACGATCTACATACCAATCGGCACCAGCGCCAAAGAGGAAGCTCGCAGTGAGCGGGTTGATCAGGGCCAAATCTTTGGTGGTCCCGTTCCCCAATTCGCCAGTTACGGGATTTGAGCCTGTAAATTCATTTTTGTAGGCAGCTTTCACATCGAGGGAAATCCCAAACAAGCCGTTGATGTAGATGCCGTTTCCGATCTCGTTGGAGCGACCTCTGAGCGCGATCGGAATTTCGACTGTGGTTGCAGTCACTTTTTGGGTGCTAGTGAGGCTATCTCCTACATCAGTTCTCGAAAAACCTTTGTTCACGATGTGCACACCTGTGTAGATCCCGTAGTTATCGGTAAACCCATAGGTGGCCATCAGGCCGTAGGAGTAGCCCAGTCTGCTCGAGACGGTGGTGCCAGGGAGGTCGTTGCCTGCTTCGTTGGTAATAGAGGTAAAAGCAACAATGGGAGCAAATCTAAGTCCGATTTTTACCCCTTCTTGAGCCTTCAAAAGTGGTGCAGCTGCAAGGGCTAGAATCAGGAGAATGGTAAATTTTTTCATGAAATGTCGTTTGGTATGTTGAATGAGTTGAACCTGCATGTTAATCAAACGCGAAAAATCTGCCTAGCAATATGTTAAAAATATCCAACGTTGTTGGGACGTGCCAATGATACCCTTGGTAACGGAAAAGCAAGGGAAAAGGAACCTTAGAGTTGGTCAAACCCTTCATAAGCATGTACCTTCGCGTACTCAGACCAATAGATGTCCCCTCATTTACCCTCGAAGATTCCCACAGATGAAGAACGTTGTAATTTCTGGCTTGTTGATCCTTCTGCTATTGGGCAGCTCATGCAAAGAAGAGATAGACGCTGATATCGCCGACATTGAGCTTGATGTCAAGGTTGTGCGGGTTGATAGCCTCATGTATGCGTTTGGAAAAGCGATTCGGGAAGAGGATTCGCTGGAAATCTGGGATGCATTCGAGCGCTTTGTGGCTCCGCAAGGCGATTTCTTTGCTGAGTATTTGTTTTTGCCGCCAGGAATCAATCGATCTCCCAGGTTACGGGATAGCATCATGACAGCCATGCTAGGGCAGGCTTTAAAAGATGGTGGCTTGTTTGAATTGGTGGATACCATTCGTCAGACCTTTCCTTATGAAGTACCGTTGGCTGCCAGGATCGAAGCACCGCTGAAGCGCTTAGTGAAGTATTTTCCAGACATTACCCTTCCTGAATTTCGGGCGCATGTCAATGGCTATCCAGCAGATGCGGATTGGAATAGCGTGGACCAGATCGCATCTTATCCGGGCTTCATTTCTTTTGGGCTTCATTATTTTATGGGGAAAAATTGGCCCATGTATCCTCCTGGGATTTTTGCCTATCAGCGGCGCAGGCTCACGCCAGACTATTTTGGGGTATGCCTGACAGAGCAGATCGCCGAGGAACTCGTCACTCCCATTCCCATGAATCAGCAAGTGCCCCTGTTGCACAAAGTCGTAAGGGCAGGTATCAAGCAATATGTCGTTCATCAGCTCTTGCCTTACACACCCGATTCTCTACTCCTTCATTATACCAGTGAGCAAATGGACTGGGCCAACTTATACGAATCTGCCAATTATAAATTGATCATGCCCAGCCTTTATGAGACAGACATGGCACCCGAGCAGGATTTCCTAAGCGATAAAGCCTTTACTTCTGACCTTTCCAGAGAATCTGCCCCGCGAATTGGGGAGTATGTGGGCTGGAAAATTGTATCCTTGTACATGGATAAACACCCAGAAATCACACTCCCTGATTTGTGTGAGCTGGTAGATTATGAACTGATCGTGAGAGAAGCAAGGTATAAACCCTAATATTGTGTTGCTTTTGGAAATTTTAATGCGTGTAATATCTGAATTGTAATTGATTCTGTGATTCCTTCCGCTTGCCATACCTTGAACCCAGATTATAGGTCGGTATGCAGCGTTCACAACTTCAAACTTCCGTTTCTTCTCGCGTTTCCACGCGCAGCAAAGTAGCTATTGGTTCGGCCCTGGGAGCTTCTGCGCTGGTCCTGGCCTATGTCCTGCTTGTTGCAGATCCATCTTCTGGTGTCATCGAGACGCGGCAACAACGCATTCTCCTCAAGCCTGAACCAAGAAAATGGACTGTGGAGGCCTCTGCCGATCCGTATCGAATAAAGAAAGAGGTGTGGGAAGAGCAATACGGAGCAAGAGTAAGGCAAAAAGATACCCTCTCGCCCATGGCGAAAAAGAGCGCAGACATGGTTAGGCTGCTCGGCGATGCAGAAGATGTATCGAGAAGACTCCATCTCCTGGAGGCAAAAGGCGTGAAGGAACTCTCCGCCTACCAGGATAAACTCAGCACAATCGACGCACAAATTAAGGGCCTGGAAACACGTTCGGAATGAGGAACTTAAGAAAAGATATAGGACAAACGCGCGGTGCATGGTCTTCCTTGGGGAGGACTTTGGTCATGTCCCTACTATTCTTCATAGCTGCCATACCAGGCTTCCTTTCTGCCCAGAGCATGTGTCCTTGGTATGAGCGGGATACCCTGGCCTGGATGGATGGCTCCACCAATTCGCTTCAAGGATGGGAACTCGTAGATCCTACTGATGGAGGAAAATGGCAAATGGATCAAGGTCCACTTGCTGGTATGCTCAATCCCGGAGAGGGAGAATGGCTCTATGTTTCAGAACAAGACCAGAATAACATCGGCAAGGCCATCTTGCTGAGCCCAACCTGGACCAACGCCAGACAAATGAGTGACCTCTTTCTCAGCTTTTCTCTCGTGTTGGAGACATACCTTGGAAACGGACGCTGCTACGCAGAAGTATTGAGCCAGGGAGAATGGGTCAGGATTTTTGAGTTGGCAGAGGATTATTATGGCGATGTGGAGATCCAATTGGGCGAGTTTGCCGGAAGCCCCGTTCAACTCAGGTTTGTCTTTGATGATGAGGGCGAATGGAGCTGGGGAATGGGCATTGACAATATCTTGGTCTCAGGCCGCCCCGGAATTTGTGGCGACGGAATCTGCGAAGCAGGGGAATCCTGTCCCGGTGATTGCCCCGAGCCAGATACCGCGCCGGGCTGGGTAGAAGTTGGCAAAGACTTACTTGGGACCCAGGTTTCCTATACTCACTTTGCCAGAGGCGAGCCTTGTGACGACTGCTCAGAACCCGTAGAATTAGGATTCGGGTTTGAGTTTTACGGATCTAGCTACGCTACTGTATTTATCAACGCGAATGGCAACTTGACCTTTTCAGCTCCCCATTTCGAATTCACACCTGAGGCTTTTTGTCAGACTGGTCCTGAAATGATTGCGCCATTTTTTGGCGATGTGGATTTGGAGCGCGGTGGCAATATTTGGTATTACCTCGATCCGGAGAAGCATTATCTAATCGTGACATGGGAAAAAGTGGGCTATTATGGGTGCTTGGGAGCTGAATGCGAGCAGCTAAATTCCTTTCAGGCCATCCTGACCGACGGATCAATCCCTGACATCAACGGATTGCCCATGGTTCAAGGTGCCAATGTGTTGTTCTCTTATGGAGAAATGGCTTGGACCACCGGCACAAGTTCCGGAGGAATCAGAGGCTTTGGCGGTAGTCCGGCCACGGTGGGGATCAACAAAGGAGATGGAAAGGCATGTCACGATTTTGGGACTTTTAACAGGCCCGGACGGGCATACTACGGCAATACCCTCGATCTGACTTGTCCGCCCAATGAAGTGGACTTTCTCGAAGGCAGAAGCCTCACCCTCAATGCAGACATCGGGCAGATGATCGTGCCTGATTTCGGCCTGAAGCTCAGTGCTGAAGCGAAAAAGGAAGGGGATGTGCTCAGCTGGCAGACAGAGCGGCCCTTCGACTGGGACTTCTTTATCATCGAAGGAGGAAAAGATACGCTGTCTCTTCAGGAGCTTGGAATGTTGTACTCTGATGAATATCGGCAACTATCAGCCGGGACTTTCTCATTTGAAGTCAATCAGGCCAATGTGGACGCATACTATCGTGTGACCGGAATCACCACCACAGGCTTGTGGCGGCACTCCAATTGGGTGAACATGGCTGCCGCGAGTGACAAAATCTCCTTCGATATCGTTTCGATTGGACCCAACCCCATGAGCGGCCCCATCACAGCGAAAATACAAGCCTTTGAAGCCGGTCAGCTACAATGGCAGGTGGCGGATATGGGAGGAAAAGTCTTGAAACAGGGTTCGTGGAATACACAGGCTGGCACCATGGAGGAGCAAATCTCCTTGCCTTCTCTACCTGCTGGAACTTATGTATTCTCTGTTCGTGGCAACGACACGGTCAGATATCGATACATTGTGAAACTCTAGCAGCTTGCTATGGTAATAAAATGAGTCTTCCCGGAAATCCAGGAAGACTCACGTTCGTTTCTTGATACGCCAATTTCACTAGCGAATCAGGGTAATGCTTCCATTTCGTTCGATCACCTCCCCGAGATAGGTTACGCCGCGGAAAGTATATACATATACCCCCTCGCCAAGTGGAATCCCTCCTTTGGTGCCATCCCAGCGCACATCTTGTTGGTTGGATTCAAATACTTTTCGCCCCCATCTGTCAAATACCTGGAAGGTAACTTGCTCAAAAGCACGAATCACCAACCTGAATTCGTCATTTTCTCCATCATCATTGGGGGTAAATGCATTGGGAAAAAAGGCTACAAAATCCAGCGCTTCAATCAGGCTGAATTGCGTAGAATCCGGACAACCGATGTCATTATCTGCGGTGAGCGTAATCACATACTCACCCGGACGGTTGTAGATGTGCATGGGACGTGCTGCGCTGCTCGTGTCTCCATCACCAAATTTCCAAAGGAAGTTGGTGGCATTGGCGCTGAGGTTAGAGAAATTCACCTCCAAAGGATAAAACCCTTCGGTCACAGAAGGCTCAAGCGCTGCCTGTGGTAAGTTTCGCTCTACATACACCTGAATGTCCAGTCGGTCGCCCTGGCACCCGGTTGGCCCCAGTGGAATTACCCAATATTCAGTCGTGAATTCTGGATCCACCTCCAGGACTGGAAAATCATCCCCTGTATTCCACAAATATCCGTCTGCTCCTTCTACTGCCAGATAGGTGGTTTGTCCGAGGCAAATTTCATAATAATCATCTCCAGAAAGCATCGGCAAGGGCCTGACTTCCACAAAGATGGAGTCATTGTTTTTGCATCCGTTGAGGTCAGTGCCTTCTACATAATACCACAAATCGTCTTCTGGGCTAGCCACCGGCGCGGCAGCCCGAGGATTGCTCAGTGATCCCGCAGGAGACCAGAGATAGGTATTGGCACCTGTAGCCAGCAAAAAGGCCTGATCACGGTTGCAAATGATCGTATCCAACCCGGCATCCACCACCGGAAGCGGATTCACGGTGATTCTCACCGTATCTGCCAGATTACACCCATTCACATCGGTCACCATCACCCGGTAAGTCGTGCTTGCCAATGGGTTGGCCAGTGGATCTGCAATCATGAGGGAGGATAAACTTGCCTCTGGGTCCCATTCGTAGATCACCCCTCCGCTGGCAGCAAGCTGGATGGTATCAAAAATACAGATCTCCCGATCTGGGCCGGCGTCGGCATTAGGAACCGGAAATACTGTCACAAGCTGAGAGGCCGTGTCTGAGCAACCACTCGTGTCGGTGATCGTCACCTGATAGGTTGTGGTGAATCCAGGCAATGCGCCTGGTTGGGCTGCCCCAGGATTGGAAAGCCCTAAAACGGGGTTCCAGCTATAGCTTGCGGCGAGGCCGCCAATGCTGCTGGCGCTCAGTTGCACAGAATCTTCCGGGCAGGTGATGATGGCAGGACCTGCCACAGCATACATCGTCCGGATCAGCACAGAGTCCACGTTTACACATCCAAACTGGTCTGTCACCGTCACAAAGTAGCGGATCGTGGAGTCGGGATCCGCACTTGTAATACCCAAATTAGGGCTACCAAGCCCCATCGCCGGGCTCCATTGATAGAGAATACCTCCGCTTGCCACAAGGCTCACAGAGTCTTCTCCACATTGAGTTTGGTCTGGGCCGGCATCTGCCATGGGCAAAGGATGCACCACAAGTTCCATGGTATCGAGTTCGGTACACCCATTTCCATCGGTCACGGATATCGGGTAGGAGGTCGTGTTGAGTGGCCATGCTGCCGTTGCGGCAGTGAAGGGAGATGACAGGCTATCCGCTGTCAGCCACTGATAAATCAAGCCGCCCGTGGCCAGCAATTGGGCGGTATCACCGATGCATATCTCCTGATCCACCCCCGCAAAGGCTGGTGGAAGTGGATTTACGTCAATTCTCACGGTATCGGTATCCACACAACCCAGGCTGTCGGTCACTGTGAGTAGATAGGTGGTCGTGATTTGTGGGAACGCAGAAGGATTGGGGAGGGTAGGATCGGAGAGCCCCGCTGCTGGAGACCACTCATAGATTGCCCCACCTGATCCGGCCAGAACAATGGTGTCTCTCAAGCAAATGGTGTCGTTGAGCCCGGCTTCTGGAACCATCACGATCACCTCAATTTCCGCAGAATCACTACAGCCCCAAACTGCCTCAATAAGCACCGTGTAGGTAGTTGTGGTGTCTGGAGAGGCGATCACGTTGTTGCCAACGGTTGTGTTGAGGGCATAGGCTGGAGACCAGCTCGTGTTTATTCCCCCAGAACCAAAGAGAGGGACGGAGCCTCCAGGACAATTGACGGTATCGTTGCTAAAGAAGATGATGGGCAACAGTCTCACCACCTGATCCAGTGAATCATGATTCACGCAACCGTTGGTATCGGTTACCGTGACAAAAAACCTCCAGGTACTGTCGAGGGTGGTGCCTGAGTAGGTGGGCGAGGCAATGGGCGAAGCCAGGGTAGGATCGTTAAATATGGCGCCTGGCGTCCACAAATATTGCGAACCTCCGGTTGCATTTACCACGGTTCCACCACCCGAACACACATACGGATCTGTTCCGAAGGTGGAGGTGGTGGGCAAGGGATTGACCGTGACGGTCATCGTATCGGTGTCAGTACATCCGCTTGTATCGGTCACGGTGACAATGAAGTCGCTCGTAGCCGATGGGAATACCACAGGCGTGGAGGTGTTAGCATTAAGCAAAAACGGGGAAGCCTGCCATTGGTAGGCAATTCCTCCGGCTGCTTGCAAAAGGAGGCTGTCACCAATACAAAGGGGCAGGTCTGGTCCTGCATCTGCATACATGACTCGCACAAAGACCGAATCAGTGTCTGAGCAGCCATTTCCATCGGTTACCGTCACGAAATACATCATTGAGGCAGCAGGGTTGGCAACAGGATCACTGATGGCTGCATTATTCAGTCCCGTTGTCGGAAACCATTGGTAGTTGATTCCGCCAGAAGCCGCGAGGGGTACGCCAATTTCTCCACATTTTGCTGTATCATTTCCAGCTTCAGGTATAGGCAGACTCAGCACAGTGATGAAGACCGAATCGGTGCCAAAGCATCCGTTGGCATCCGTCACCGTTACGCCATACCATGAGCTCGTTTGTGGGAAAACCACTGGATTTGACAGGGTAGTTCCCAGAAGGCTGGGGCTTGCAGTCCAGAGGTAGGAAACGCCACCACTGGCATTCAGGGTAAGGCTATCTCCAAAGCAAAGGGGAGCATCAGCGCCGGCATTGGCGGGGGTGGTTGGATATACGCCAACTGTGACTGTGTCAGTATCCACACAGCCCGCAGCATCAGTAATGGTGACCGTGTAGAGGGTGGTTGTCGTAGGAGACGCTTTTGGGTTCGAGATATTGGGATTGGATAACCCCAAGACCGGACTCCAGGCATACATGATCCCGCCGCTTGCGCCAAGAGAAAGGCTATCTCCTGAGCAAACATATCCTCCTGGTCCGGCAAGGCCCTGCATCACCGTGACAAGCACCTGATCAGTATTTACACAACCGTTGGCATCTGTTACGGTCACGGTATAGTTCGTAGTGGCAGCTGGATTGGCGATCGGGTTGCTGATGTTGGGGTTGCTGAGCCCCGTGGCAGGAGACCAGCTATAGAGTACGCCGCCGGTGGCTTGAAGTGGAACGGTCGTCCCGGGACATTTGGTCACGTTGGGTCCGGCATTCACAACAGGGAGTGGATTCACATTTACCTGTACAGATTCGGTTCTCACGCACCCAAAGGCATCTGTAATAGCAACTGTGTATTGGGTAGAGACGGTTGGGGTAGCCGTTGGTGAGGCGATGTTGGGATTGGAGAGTCCCGTAGCAGGACTCCAGCTATAAGAAACTCCGCCGAATGCAGAGAGTGGAGCACTTGCCCCAATACAAATGGTGGCATTGCCCGAGGCCCCTACCGGTTGAAGTTGATTCACTTCGATCACAAGGGTGTCAAGCGCTTTATTGAGGCATCGGTTGGTGTCCTGTGCCTGCAAGATAAAGGTGAATGTTTGCCCTGCGAGGGCGCAGGATGGGGTCCAGCAGATTTGTCCGTTCACTGGGTTAGTCCCTGTCACGGTGAAGGAGGCCGTGCCCCCCAACGGAGGAAAAGGCCCACTCAAGGGCAGAATCACCAACGTGTCGAGGATATCGGCATCAGTGGCGGTAAAGTTGACGCAGAAGTTTTTATTGGGATCTACTTTCAGCGTGTCACCCGTTCCTCCGCCGGGCAAAGTGTGAGTGAGCGTTGGTCTGTTGATCGGGTTAACAATGATATAGGTGGTGTCAAAGACAATGTTATACCCGGGACAATCAGCTGTGTCCCGGCCTCCTACCACCACCCGGATCGTGTCTCCCTGGTAGGTGCAGGAAGGGGTCCAGCACACAGTGCCGACAGCGGGGTTATTTCCGCTTTGTGTCAAGGTGGCAAAAGGTGCCTGGAAGGTTCCCCCAATTCCAACGACATTGCT
>JANQTF010000363.1 GCA_030731845.1 Bacteroidia bacterium
CCGGATCGCACTTTTGGGGGCAATAGCCCTTACTCCACACCTGTTCACCTACCTCGAAAAAGGGCAGATGGTACCGGCGATCATCCATGCCTTCACCTTGGCGCTGTGGTTTTCGTCTTTGTTGATTTCAGAGAAGCAGCACTTTCTGGCCGCGAAGATCACCATCATTGGTGCTTCTATCCTCAATACGATCATCACAGTCTCCTTTCTTGGTTTTGCCAGCGGAGAGCATTTTGCCTTTCTCCTATTCACCCTCGGTGCAGCCATGATGTTTGATCCAGTGACGGAGAGAAAACCATTGTACTTCACCATTCTAGCCATCGGTAGTGCACTGGTCCTGATGGTTTCGGTCAAGTTCGATCCATTTGGTCTTCATACCAATAGTCCTGCTCCCGGAGTTGATTATCTCTTCAATCTATTCCTTTCCTTCGTGCTTGTAGCCTTATTTGGACTTCACTTTCAAAACGTATCCAATCAGCAGGCAGACGGTCTCATCTTGCAGGCAAGACAGGAGATGGAGGCGGCATTTGATCACTCTTATGACGCCATTTTCCTCGCTGATCCCGAAACCGGAATCATTCTCAGTGCCAATCGCCGCACGGAGGAGTTGTTTCAAGGAGGGCGCAGCGAATTGATTGACCATCAACTTGAAAAGCTTTTCCGACTTCGGCGCGACCGGCATTTCATCCTCAAAACAACAGCGCGACTCAGAAAAGGAGAAAGATGGACAGAGGAGGAAAAATTCGCCAAAATTGGAAAAGGGTGGTTCTGGGGCAACGTTGCCTACACCATCATCAAGGCTGGAGAAGATGAGCGACTGATGGTTAGGATCACAGATGTTACCCAGGCTAAGCAGAATCAGTTTGAGCTGGAGCGCGCTAAACATTTGGCAGAAAGCGCCAACATAGCCAAGGCCAACTTCTTCGCCAACATGAGCCACGAGATCCGAACCCCGATCAATGGCATCATTGGCCTGTCTGGACTTATGTATGACATCTATCCAGACGATAACGACCTACAAGAGTATTCCAAACTCATACAAGTATCTGGAGAGCGATTGCTCCGAACCCTGGATTCAGTTTTGGCCCTGTCTCAGCTCGAAGCTGCCACTTCCTCTATCAGCTGGAAAATCGTCCCGCTGGCAGAAGTATGCACCCCGGTTGCACATGCATATCAAGAAGAGGCAGATGCAAAAGGCTTGACATTAAACATGAATGTTCCTGCTAACATTTCACTACAAACCGACCCAGATTGGCTATCCAGGGTACTGGATCACCTGTTTTCTAACGCGATAAAATTTACAGAAAGTGGATCAGTGACAATTGACGCCACGGTGAACAATAACGGGACCATCCCACGCATTGAGCTCATCGTTTCCGACACAGGGATAGGAATGGGAGAAAAATTCATCAAGGAAAAGCTATTCAAGAAGTTTGCGCAGGAAAGTGAAGGGCTAGATCGCAACTTTGAGGGTGCAGGACTTGGCCTTTCTATCGTGAAGCGTATCGTGGAGATTCTCGGTGGAGACATTGAGGTATTCAGCGAGCAGCAGTTAGGGACCACTTTCATGATCATTCTCCCACAAGTCCAACATGAGTTACCTTCTCTGCTTTCTTAACTACTAATTCCCTGAAATTAGCAGGATCTTTATTGCGGTACAAAACCCAAAAGCGTATCAGCGCAACCTAATAATGATCCATCGAATCCATTTTCAACATCCTCAAATGAACCCCAACAGAATGGGAAATAGTAAAATCCTTATTGTCGAAGACAACGAAATCAATGCTCTTGTTCTGAAGCGCCTCATCGAGCAGATAGGCGAACCCATCCATGCAATCAATGACAAAAAGGCCTTCGAGGCCATGGAGGCACATACTTTTTCTGTGGTTCTGATGGACATCAACCTTGGCGGCCAGAGCCTTGACGGAGAGGCCATCATGAAGCAGCTCAAAGCAGATCCACGCTTTGTGGACCTTCCTATCTTTGCCGTGACAAGCTACGCCATGCCGGGCGATGAGCAGCGATTTCTCAATGCAGGGTTTGATGCGTACTTCTCTAAGCCTATTAACCGGGAAAAGCTTCTGGCAGGAGTGAGAAAGGCACTTCAGCATCAAAAATCTGAAGCATAAGCCTGGATCATGGCGATAATCGCCAACGATCGCGCGCAGGAATACCTGCAGCCACGTGAGGCTTCATCACAAATTCAAGGGGCTGTTGCTGCACCTCCCACTCCCAATAAGGACGCCCCTTCGAGTCCAGTTTTTCCATAAGATATCCGCGATCCGGAAGGCTTTCCAAGCCTTCCGGATCGTTTGTGTTTACTAACACCATAGGCCCTCGCTCCAGACTCACCATCGTCTCTCCATCAAGATCCACAAGCAGCCTGCGAATAGACATCGGAAGGGTAATTTCCAGCACCTCGCCGGGCCTCCAACTTCGGGTGAGGTAGGCATAGCCTTTTGCTAAGGCTGGATAGAGAAATTCTCCTTTCACCTCGGCCACAAGTTTGGTATTGCTCCGCCACCGATAGCGGATGGCCGGGTCGGGATCGGGTTGGTTGTCGGTCCAGCCAGGTTGACGAAAGGCCAGGGTCCACACAGCTGCCTTCTTGCCTGTCACCCGGATCTTTATGTTGCCACTGAGCGGATAATCGGTCTCGACCTCCACCTGCCAACCTTGATTAGGGCCTATGCCTGAAATCGTTGCTGGCAAAAATTGATTGATCCAGAGGGTATCCTCATGTTGGAAAGCCATCAGAGATCTCGCATCGGGATTACTGGCAGAAACGCCGACCGCAACGAGTTCGTTGAACAGAATCCGTTCCACACGGTCCATGGCACCGCCATCCAACTCTTGCAACGCCCTGCGGTGCAGGCAGGCAAGGGTATTTGCCGCGCAGGGTTCCTGACAAGAACCCAAAGCGACACCTTGGGGATCAAAAACAAAGTCAGCCGCACAAGAATCAGGCGAGATCAGCAGGCCCGACAAACCAGAGAGCCAATCTACCCCCGGCCCCTTGCCCCAGGTGATATTGGCCACTTCTACCCCACGACGCACCTCTACAACCCGGCTTGGCTCCTCACACGATAAGACCCCAGCGAGGAGCAGAAGGAAAATCCACTTTTTCATCATGCTAAGTTGGAAAATGCTTTTTTCCCAATCAAGACAGAGCCTCTTTCCTATCTTTGCCTCCTATGAATCCTCGCTTGCTTCTCTTCATGGCTTTATGCCTCTTTTCCTGCTCCGCCTTTTCACAAATCCTGAGAGGCAGGGTACTCGATGCCAGCAACCTGCAACCCGTGGCGGCTTCCACAGTCGAAAACAGAAGCCTCTTTACCTTCGCAGAAACAGCACCCGATGGCACCTTCTCCCTCACGATCGAAAGTTTTCCTGCCACCTTGATAGTCTATAAACCCGGATACGAAGCCAGGATATGGCCACTCGATTCCATGCCTGAGGGCTATTTTCAGGTGTTCCTCACGCCTGCGCCTTATGAGATGGATTCTGTGTTGATCACTGCGGGAGAAACCGAGTCTCTCCTTCGCGATCAGGCAGGATCGGCCACGCTGATTCGCCGCCATGAGCTGGATCGGGATGATCAAACCAGCATCGCGCCTGCGCTCAACCGCGTGCCCGGCGTGCAGATGCAGCAAGGCGCGCTCAACACGGCCCGGATCAGCATTCGGGGCATTGGCGCGAGAAACCCCTTTGGCACCGCCAAAATCAGGGCCTACTTTGAAGACATTCCCCTCACCGATGGCGAAGGCGGCACCTCTCTGGAGGATCTTGATTTGTCGTTTGTAGAAAAAGTAGAAGTGCTCAGGGGTCCCACCTCCAGTGTGTATGGCGCGGGGCTGGGTGGCACCATCCGCCTCAGTGCCCGGCAACCCGGCTGGAATGGCTATGAGGCCCAGCTCGGGGCTCAACTGGGGGCCTTTGGCACCCAGCGATATACGGCCAACGGCCAGGTTGCCAACGACCAATTTGCTATGCAAGTGCAGGGGAGCAACACACACGCAGACGGATTCAGGGAAAACAGCACCTATGACCGCACGGCCTTTGCTGCCACAGCCACCTGGCTCTCGGGTGAGAAAAGCACCTTGATGTGGATCGGACAGTGGGCCGATGTCACGGCATTTATCCCCAGCTCCATCGACAGCGCCTCCGTGGCCGAAGATCCGACTCAGGCTGCCTTTACCTGGAACAAAACCAAAGGGTACGAAGCGTATCAGCGTAGCTTCAGTGGCCTCTCGTGGCGATATGTGTACAACAAAAGGTTGGAGCATTGGATCAGCGTGTTTGGCGGGGCAAGAGTAGCAGACGAAGTGCGCCCCTTTGATATTCTCCGAGAAAATAATCGACAGCAAGGAGCCAGGGCCAGATGGATGTATCGGACCCCAACCTGGCGCATGACCCTAGGCACAGAGTTGTTCCAAGAAGGATATAGCTGGGCTACCTATCAAAATATCGGCGGAATTGGAACACGGGGCTCCGCCCTTTCTGACAACCGCGAATCTCGCCGCTATGGCAACTTTTTTGCCCAGGCCCACGGCGACCTCGGCGATCGCCTGTCATGGGAAGCGGGTGGCAACCTCAACCTTACCCAGTATGACTACGAAGACTTTTTCAACCTCGACAGCCTCAATCTCAGTGGCAGCTATGCCTTCTCCCCTACCCTTTCGCCCCGTGCAGCCTTGCTGTGGAAAGCTAGCGACTGGACAGCCCGCGTGCAGCTAAGCCATGGCTTTTCGCCGCCTACCCTCGCAGAAACCCTCACCCCCGATGGCCAGATCAACCCCGACATCGCGCCGGAAAAAGGCTGGAACCTCGAAGCCGGATGGCGAGGATACCTGCTGCCCCGCAAACTCTGGGTGGACGCTACCCTCTACCGGATGTGGGTCTCTGACCTGCTCGTGGCCAGGCGTGTGGGCAATGACCAATTTGTAGGATTGAATGCGGGAAGCTCCCGCCACGACGGGGTGGAAATCGCGCTGAACTATCGCCCTGTCAGCTCATGGGTCTTGTGGGCCAACTATGCCGGGCAGCGCTATCGCTTCACCGATTTTGTGGACGAAAACAATATCTACACGGGCAATGCCGTGACTGGGGTTCCTGTCCATCAGCTCAGTGCAGGCACCGAGTGGGCCCTTGCCAAGGGATTCACGGCCAATGTCACCTCTCAGTATGTCTCGGCAATTCCGCTGCGCGATGACAACTCGATCTATTCTGACGCCTACTTTCTGATCAATGCCAGGCTCGACTATCTCCTGACCTATCCCGAATGGCGGGCAAAGCTGTATGTGGGGATGAACAACATCGCCAATACGTCTTATTCTTCGATGGTATTGGTAAATGCCGGTAGCTTTGGCGGCAATCAGCCGAGGTATTATTACCCCGGAACTCCCAGAGCCTGGTATGCAGGGGTTTCGTTCACGATCAAAGGCGGAAAAGGCTGAGGAAGGATCAAAAAAAGAAAATCCCTGACAGGACGATGCGTTCTGTCAGGGATTTTCTTGAGTCATCAGACTGATTAATCGTAGGCTCCGAAATCGTCGGAGGTAGGCAAGTCGGTGGGTTTAGGTCCGTTGGAGGAACTTTTGTCCTGACAATTGAAGTCCACGTTGTAGCCATCAGGCCTGCGAAATCCGTCTTGCGGCAGGGCGATTCTGGCATCGCCATACACGCCTTTCATGTAGAGGGCCCAAATCGGCAGGGCCATGTTGGCGCCTTGTCCGTAGGAAATGCTGGAAAAACGTACTCTGCGGTCTTGCGCTCCTACCCACACGCCTGTGACAAGGTTGGGCGTGATGCCCATAAACCAGCCATCAGATTGGTTTTGGGTGGTTCCCGTTTTTCCGCCAATTTCCTGGGTGAATTTGTATTTATAGCGAAGGCGACGGCCCGTGCCCAAATCTACCACACCTTGCAGGAGCTTGACGATGGTATAGGCTGTTTTTTCACTCAAGACATTCTTAGGTGCCTGCTCAGATTCATAGAGAATTTTCCCGTTTCTGTCCTCGATCCTTGTTACGAGAATAGGAGTCATGACATTTCCAGAATTGGCGAAAGTAGAATAGGCTCTTGCCATTTCCAACACACTGAGGTCAGTGGTGCCGAGGGCAAGAGAATGTACTTCATCCAAATCAGACTCTATCCCAACCTTGTGTGCAAAATCTGCCACATATTTTGGCGTGATATCATTGATGAGCTGAGCGGTGACCACATTGAGCGAATGGGCGAGTCCATATCTGAGGGAAACCATTCCGCCGCTTTCATTTCCGGAGTTTTTGGGAGTCCAGTTTTGTCCGGAAGGCAGCTTGATGGTCACCTGCTGGTTTTGGTATAGCTTACATGGATCGATACCGGCCTCCATGGCGGCACCATACACAAAGGGCTTGAAGGTAGAACCTACCTGTCGTTTTCCTTGCTGCACGTGGTCGTATTTGAAGTATCCAAAATCGATTCCACCTACCCAGGCCTTTACGTGACCGTTGTTGGGATCAATAGAGACCATGCCCGTTTCGAGGAATCGGGCGTAATGTCTGAGTGAATCCATGGGAGACATGACGGTATCTCTGGAACCAACCCAGGTAAAAATGTTCATGTCGATGGGCTTGTTGAATTCGGCTTCGAGCTCTGATTCAGACTTGCCGGCAGCCTTTCCTCGCACCCATCGGGCAGATTGCCGTTTGAGGTCGAGCAGGAGGGAAGGGTCTCGGCGGTAGATTTTTTCGCCGCGATTTTCCATCCGGTCAAAATCGCTTTGAAGCTCTTTCATGTGATCGCGAACGGCGAGCTCGGCGTGTGCCTGCATGCGCGAGTCGATGGTGGTGTACACTTTGAGGCCATCGGCATAGAGGTCTTTGCCATTTTCAGCACACCATTGGTTGAGCCATTTTCTCACTTCTTCGCGAAAATAAGGCGCAAGCCCCTTCACGTGTTCTTGCTCCTGACGTGCCAGGCCAAGGCTGAGGGGGATTTTCTTGATACTATCTACGTTGATTTTGGTGCTATCCACAAAGCCATATTTCACCATTTGCCCGATGACCACATTTCGGCGGTTAAGGGCATTTTCTGGCTTCCTAAATGGATTGTAAACGCCTTGTCCTTTGAGCATTCCTACGAGGAGTGCGGACTCCTCGATGTTGAGATCACGGGCCGACTTGTCGAAGAGGCGATTGGAGGAGGTTTCGATGCCGTAGGCATCGCCGTAGATATTGACGGTATTGAGATATGCCTCAATGATTTCTTCTTTGGTGAATCTACGCTCGAGAATGGCGGACACGAGGTATTCTTTGAGTTTTCTCACAATGTCTCCATCGTCACCCACATCTTGGTAGAGGTTTCGCACCAACTGCATGGTGATGGTACTGCCACCTCTCACCTCATCGCCCATCATGAGAGCGTAGGCGATGGAAAAAAATGATTTGGGGTCGATGCCTGCATGACTGTAGTAGCGGGCATCTTCTGCTGCGATGAGTGCGTTGATTACGTTGGGAGAGACCTCGTTGAGCTTGAGGTTGACCCTATTTTCGTGAGAATAATATTTTTGAAGCACTACCCCGTCGGCAGAGATGAGCTGGGTGGAAAGGTCAGAGTTGGGATTTTCGATGAGCTCCATGGGGGGCAAATCGAAGGAAAGGACGACCAAGACCGCAATGGCTACAATAGCAATGAAGCCCAGAAAGCCAAAGAAAATCCTTCTTGCCAGGCGGAAATTCGGCTGCTTAGCTGATTCGGAGGTAGTGGATGGCACTGATGGCTCTACAGCAGAAGATGGCCAGCTTTGTGGAGACGGTGCTGTCTCCATTTGCGGCTTCTCGCTACTAGAATGATGAGTAGAACCAGGAATGGCTTCCTCGGCAAATTGATCGAAATCGTCTGGACCTTGGCTCATGATGCCTTTTCGTTCGTGAAAGATAGAACATGAATTCAGTCTGCAAGATAAGGGGAAGTTGACAAAGAATGGAACTCTCCTAGCAAGTGTTCTTATTTATTGAAAAACGAGCCATGGTGAAAAATTATTCGCAATCTGGGACACCTTTTACAGAATGATTAGAAAATCTTATGATGATCTGTACACTTCCCTGTCACAACTTTAATAGGATTATGTAACTTTTCCCATGGGTTTAGTTATCACCACTATCCAACCCTTTCATGAATCCCTCTCCACAGCAACCTTTTAAAGATTATTTTGCTATCCTCGGCGTGAATGCCGGAGATAGCGAGGAGGTGATCAAGGCTGCCTATCGGGTTTTGGCCCTACAATATCACCCAGACAAGAATCAGGATCATGACGCACATCAAAAGTTTTTGGAGCTGGGGGAGGCCTACCATGTCCTGAGTGATCCTGAACTCACGCGGCGCTACCTCAATCGATATCAAAGTCACTTCCCTTCGCTTGAAAATGAGCGACTCAAGCAATCTCTGGCCCAGCGACATGAAATAAACAAGCAAAAACGATCAGAACGCTACCGGGGCGGTCGCTACACACAACGAGTAAAATACCGGGGCGCCTCCTCTTCCGCTTCTCGTCCACTTGGTTATTCTCCGCCTGCGCAGCCCACTATGCGCAGAGAAAGCAAATCATTGCATCCAGATGAGACGGAAAGCCTATTGATCGGCATGCGGATTTATGCTGGGCTGATGAGAATCGGGGCGATCGCGCTCTTGCTTCTGTGTGCGGGGATGTGGATCGATGCCTCTCTCTCAGAAGACACCGCAGCAGAGAAAGTCAAATCCAGGCGCAAAGCACCTGTCATTTTTGTAGCCTCCAATGGCGTGAAGGTGAGCACCAATCGTCATACCTTTTTGGTACATGGAGAAGAAGCGAAACGCATGCCCACTGGCCGCGAAGTGGTGCCCATGAGAAGCCCCTGGAGTGGCATACTCACCCATGTGAAAGTAGTGGAGAATGACTTTGAGTGGAAAATTCGTGTTCTCGACAGCCCTTATGGCACACATTTTTGGATGACCTACCTGGTGGCGATTATGTGTGTGATTACCCTGGCAATGGGCCGCAATCATCAGGGCATTGCCTATGTGGGTACTGTCACGGCGTTGGTAGCCCTTTCTTGCCTCAGCGTCATCTTTCATACATGACAATCCTCTTTACTCACTTTTTATAGCCTGCCAACCGCTCTTGAATGAAAAAAGAATACTATCAGGATCTGGAGCTCGATGAGACCGCTACAACTGAAGACATCAGGAAGGCGTATCGCAGGTTGGCCAAGAAATTCCATCCTGATAAAAACACGGGAGAAGAGGCGCACAGCAAGTTTGTAGCCATCGCCGAGGCCAATGAAGTACTGAGCAACTCTGCGAAGCGGGCCGCCTATGACCGGCAGCGGAAAGGGCTGGGCAGTGATGACGCCTTGCAACGCATGGCCGAGGCATTTGCCCGTGCACAAGAATTGGCCCGAGAACGTGCGGAAATAGAATATCAAAAAAGGGTGCGAGAGGCGGAAGAGCGTTACCTGCAAGAACTCAAGTGGACACAATTTGCTGATGTGAGCGCCTGGATTGGGATCATCCTGGGTCTTTTGCTCGCCCTCGACTTTTTTGGGGCTTCCTGGTCTGATCCTGTACCAATCCTTCAAAAACGACTCTTTGGAGGCACCCACTTCTACCTGCTCGTGACTGCCGAAGATGCTTTCAAGGTAGAGTCAAGCTCTGCGCGTGCGGTTTCAACAGGTTGGGACATTCAACACAAACAGACCTTCCTACTGCAAGAAATTCTGGAATTGCGGGCTTCCCCCCCGTATGATAAACGGATTTCTCTCCAAATGCCTGCCCGGGTAGGGCTGTATAGACCTTTCTTCTTTTTCCCTACCATTGCGATCTTGTTTGCCA
>JANQTF010000364.1 GCA_030731845.1 Bacteroidia bacterium
AACAATGATCATTCAACTACAACATACCATTACCCCCGCCCAGCAGGAAGCCCTTCTGGGAGAAATTACCGCCATTGGCTACAAAGCCAATGAAGTGACTACCCAAGCAGGAAAGTACCTTGTGCTTGTTGGCAAAAAAGACGTGGATATCCGCCGGATTGGCGGGTTGGCGGGTGTCAAAGACATCCACGTGGTGAGCGACTCCTATCAGCTTGTGTCGCGCAAGTGGAAGGTGCGCCCCACCGTGATCGATCTCGGGGACGGCGTCACCATCGGTGATGGCGGCCTCGCGCTCATGGCCGGGCCATGCTCCATCGAAAACGAGGCGCAGATCAAGTCTGTGATTGACCACCTCGTGGGCCAAGGAATTCGCATCATGCGTGGAGGGGTGTACAAGCCTCGCTCTTCCCCATATAGCTTTCGCGGACTGGGGCAAGATGGCCTAAAACTGTGGTATGGCCTCGCACGCGAAGCGGGTATCAAAATCATCACCGAGGTGATGCAATATGACCAGATCGAAGCCATGGTGGACTACGTCGATATTTTTCAGGTGGGGGCGCGCAACACCCAAAACTTCAACCTGCTCGACGCACTGGGAGAAGTGGACAAGCCCGTGATGCTCAAGCGGGGAATTTCCGGAACCATAGAGGAGCTTCTCCATTCAGCAGAATACATTTTCTCTGGTGGAAATGAGAAGATCCTTCTCTGCGAGCGCGGCATCCGTTCTTATGAGACCGCTTATCGCAACACGATGGACATCAATGCGATTGCCATGCTCAAAGAAAAAACCCATTTGCCGGTGATCGCAGATCCCTCGCATGGTGTGGGCCTCCGCGATTTTGTGGAGCCTGTGGCGCTGGCTTCTGCTATGGCTGGAGCAGACGGGGTGATTTTTGAGATTCATCCCATCCCCGAAAAAGCTGCCTCTGATGCCCAGCAAACCCTGAGTTTTCCGCAATCTGCCGAGCTGTCGAGAAAATTGCGAGCCCTGCACAAGTTGCAGTCCCAGGACTTCTATGCCTGAATGAGCAGGGGTTCAAAGTCTTGCACCACCAGGGTGGTGCCCCGGGCTTTGGGGACTATGCGATGGCCCTCTTCTTCCAGAAACTGCTGCTGAAGGGGGCCATGGCCGGGCAGCTTCTCGTTCATCGCACCGTCGTCGCGGACCACGCGCCACCATGGGCTGGGGCTTGTTTTGCCGAGGCTGCGCTCTTCTTCGGCGGCTTCGGCTGCAATTCGCAGGAAAATCCCTGTGGTCAAGGGACAAGTGTAATCTGCGCCATGGTCAGCAGCTAGTGTTTCGCGCAATCCGGTCATGGTCATTAATCTCCCTGCAGGGATTTTCTTGATGGTCTCATCAATGACACTGGGGGTAGCAATGAGCATCTTGTTGCCACCGTGGGCCGCGTTCCAATTATCTGGGCCAAATTTGATCTCGGGCTCCAGGTCCTGGTCTCGTTTCTCAATCCAGCTTTTCTTTTTCGACATAAGAAGGAAATCTGTAGCGTAGAATAGGGCAAGTAAATTAGCCAGAAAGCAGAGAAAACAACAGCGTATCAGTCCTTTTTGTGGCCGATACGCTGTTGTCTTGTTGAGAAAATATGTGTTCGGTTTTTGATGCCTACAAGCTCAATTTATAGTAGAAAATGGGCAGAAAGCCAAGTTGGTATTCTTCCCGAATGTTTTGACCACCGGGGTCATTGGGGTTGTAGGTGAGGGTGAGAATATTTTGAATGCCAAAGAGGTTCACGAAGTCGATGGCAAACTCATGTGTCACCTTGGGGCGATTCCATCGATAGTTGATTTTGGCATCGGCCCGGAAGTAGGGCCTGAATTGTTCTGTATTGACCGTGGCATCCACGTAGATGATTTCGAGTTCACGGGCAGACGCCTCGTTGTCCACAGGACCGTACCATCTGCCACCTGCATAGGTGACACTGGCCCCAAAGACAAGTTGTGAGTTGAGTGCGCCGAGCTCAATACCTTTTCCACCAACGGCTGTCATGGCATAGCGCCCATTGAAGGTGGTATTTCTCCATACTTCATCGCTGCCGCGATATTTGGAATCATAGAGTGTTCCGCTCAAGATGTAGTAGTAGCCGTCCACGAATCGGCGGGTGAGCATCACTTCCAATCCCATGTTTCGGCCAGTGCCGCCATTCACCAAGGTGTCTGGAAATAGTCTGTTGAAGCCAGATCCGGCGTTGATCACTGAAAAAGAGCTGATTTTCGTTTCTACGGGGATATCGTAGAGGTACTGGTAATAGGCTTCTGCCTTGAGGCGAACCTTGGGGGTGATTTGCCAGGAATCTCCCACGATGAGGTGAATGCTTTTGGTGAGTCCGAGGTCTCGATTCACCTCTTGTGGCACGCCATCAATGGTTTCGAAGCCATAGAAATACATATAAGGCGTTTGGATTTGCGAATGCAGGGAGGCGGCAAAGGAGAGCGTGTGCTTTTCATTTGCCCTGAAATCCATCCCCAGACGTGGCTCAACAGGGGAGAAGCTGTTGTCATTCAACCCCCAATACAAGCTCGTGACTCCTGCAAAGAGCGATAGTCGCTCATTGGCCAAAAACCGATACTGCACATAGGGCTGCACCAATGGAGCATTGGTACTGGCATTCCAGCGTAGGCGCCAGGTTCCCAATGCCGGAGCGGGCTGTGTGATCACCTGCCGCGCTGAGTCTTGGTAGCGCATCATGTAGTAGTCGAAGTTGATGCCGGCTTGAAGACGGTGGCGCTTGTTGGCATCAAGGGTGCGGTTGTATTGCAGGTATGCATGGATTTTATTCTCCTGAAACTGATAATCGAGAATAGGAGGCAAAGAATCATAGACAAAGGCGTTGTTGACCACCCGGCGAGAGATATAGTCGTGGTGGGTGAGCACGCCTTGATGAGACACGGCGGCACCCGCCTGAAATTTGGCTCTTGTGCCGATGGGCTGCACGTAGGTGACACCCGTCATGCCCGTGTTGGTGGAGAAATACTGATCCCGGTCATTGGCTCCGTAGATCAGCGTGGAGGTGTCTGGAGCAACTTCGTTGCTCAGGATGATGTCAATGGTACTCATTCCTCCAATTCCCCAAAAGGCAAGGTATCCCCCTTTTTTTCGAGGAAAATAAAAGCGAAAGCCCAGATCCTGATATTGTGGAACAGCCGAGGTTCCGACATTGATTCCCATGAAGCTAAAAAGCTGTAGGGTAGAATAACGATAGGTGACGAGGTAGGAAGAGCGTTTTTCTTTGCTGATGGGGCCTTCGATGGAGGCCTCCGTGCCAAGAAAGCCAAGCTGAAGGCTCACTTCGTGCTTGCTATCGTTGCCATTGCGCATCCACATATCGAATACGGCCGCGGTTCCGTTGCCATAATTGGCGGGGAAGCCTCCGGTGTAGAAGTCGGCACGCTTGAGATACTTGTTGTTGAGCAAGGATTGGGGTCCACCTCCTGTGCCAGGCACGGCAAAGTGGTTGGGGTTGGGAATATTGATTCCTTCCATGCGGTAGAGCACACCTGAAGGTGAGTTTCCGCGCACCACGAGGTCATTGCGGGAGTCGTCGGCGCCTTGCACCGAGGGAGAAATCACGGCTTGCCTCACTGGATCTTCTCGTGTGCCAGAGGCTTGCAATCCGGGGTCAAAGGCAATGGAGATCTGGCTCACCGAGGCTGCGTGTTCGTTGTTTACGTCTTCTTCTCTACCAGCTTCGATGGTTACTTCATTGGCTGTGATAGGACGAGGGTCGAGACTCATATCGAGCACAAGCTCTGAGCCGCTTGTGATAAAAGGCCTCATGCTCACGGTGTCATAAGAAAGAGCGGAGAAAATCACGGTGCGATATCCCACCGGCACATTCTTTAATTCATAGAATCCGAAGTCGTCGGAGTAGGCTCCGATGATCCCGCCATCGTCTTTAAAAGTGATGATCTGTGCGGATTGGATGGGAGCTTCCGATTCTTTGTCCACGACCCTGCCGCGAATGTTTTGGGTTCCTGACTGGGCCAGAACGGGCTGTGAAAAAACGGCCAATGCGCAAAAAATGAATAAAAGGGAAAGATGTTTCATGTGATGAAGGGTTGCTGAAGTTGTGTTTGTTTGTGGGCAAATGTTACATAATTGTTTCATTCAATCAAACTAATCACTTTCCTTTGTGCAGATTCATAGCTCCATCCAAACAAGTAGATTCATGCAGATCGACAATATTCACCGGGTACATATTCAGTGGGAAGAGGAAGAATCGACGATATTATCGATTTTGCTCACAGCCTCGGGGCAGGTAAACAGAATGGGAGACGGAACCGGGGACCCTGCGAGTGCCGGCGTTTTTATGGGGACTACTGAGGAGCCTTTGTTTGAGGAGTGGATTTCTTTGCTCGATGAGGAGCTGATGGAAATGGCAGGGCGCTATGAATTTCCTGATCCCATGGGCACTAAATGCAAACTCACCATTGCCCTGGAAGGCAATGATGAGTCAACGGGATTTGAATTTGTGTATGGAATAGACTCTCTGGGGCCACCGGAAGAGATCATGGAGCTCGTTCATGCGGCTGTGGATCTAACCGAGTCGTGGTGGGACAGCAAGCGATTTAAGCGAAAAAGATCCTGAAGGCGCCTACCAGACAGCAGTCGGCATGACAGGCTGAAGGGAGTGCCGGCTAGGAGAGCAGCAGCGTGTGTGGTCGCAAGTAGGACCGCAGTCATCGAGGAGGAAATTTACCCCTAGCCTAAAGGTGACAAACTGCCCGGCACTTCGGCTGGCCTGATAGGTGTAGCTATTGCGCTCTGCTACTTGCAGAGATTCCAGATCTACGACCTCTACTGCACCAGTTTGACGCCAACTTACGCCCAAGTCCAGAGAGGCAGTCTGGCCCAACTTCACCAAGAATCCGGCTCCCATGCCCATAGAAGGGGCAAAGCTTCTTTCGAGGTTTACATTTTCTATTTCATCGTCACAATCAGAAGCAGTGCTCCAGTCTTCGTAGGTATATTGGTGGCGCAGGCCCAGGTCGGCGGTGACATAAGGCCTGAGCGCAAATCGCTCGGCCATGGCAAAGCGAATGGTGGCTGCGCCAGTCATAGATCCACTTCTGATAAATATGGAGCGATCTACGCCCCATGGATCGAGCAGGTCAAATTTCTGGTTACTTTTCCCGTGTCCTAATACATCAAAAGAGGCACCGGGCTGAATGGAGAATAGTGCCATCTCGGTTTGAGGAATCAAGGAAGGAAACATGATGTTGGTACTGAGACCAAAGCCATCTTGCAGTCCTGTGCTGGTGATGGGAGCTCTGGCCTGCTCGTACATAAAGCTAAGATTCATGGTTTGGCCAATCAAACCAAGTCCGGAGCTTGTAAGGATTACAAAAATCAATGAGGATAATAAGTAGGATTGCTTCATCGCTATTTGGGGTTGGAAGTGAATGCAATTAATTTATTTCAAATTATTTTAGATTCAGAACTGGAATGATCAAGCGTGTATTTTGTCAAAATATCCGTGTCAAATAGCGAAACTCGCATCTGTTTTGTTCTGTCTGGTCATGAGTAGATTGGGTTTTTTAATACAAATAATTGAAGGATGTGATATTCGATATTCGAATAATGCTTTTTGCCAGGAAGGAGCTTTGTTCTTTCTCAGCTGAAATCCTCGAAAACGCATGTCATATTTGGGTTGCTATTTGATTTGGGAGAATGGGCTGTGATGATAACCTTTGATCATTGTTGCCTCCACGTGGAGTTTGAGATTTGAGAAGTGCATTCAATCAATAGTCGGCAACTTCCTTTATGACTACTCTTAGAGAAATATCACCTGTTCCTCCTCGTCCTTTAAAAATTCTGTTGTTAGAAGATGATCCATTGGATCAACACCTGATCGTTCGGCATTTGCGTCAGCTCAATACCGAGGTAGAGGTGATCGTGGCCTCAAAACGGATCGACTTTGTGCGATGTTTGCTGGACTTTGTCCCAGATTTGATCATTTCAGATTACCATTTGCAGAATTTCAATGGAACTGAGGCTTTGTTTCTCGTCCGAAAATCTTTTCCCAAGGTTCCCTTTATCATTCTCACAGGCCTCAAAGACCCCCAACTGATTGAGTCGCTGTATCAACACGGAATCTCAGCCTGTGTAAGCAAAGACAACCTGAGCGAACTAGGCGACATCATTCAGGAGGCGCATCTAAGAAACAAACAGTATCACTCCAGGATTCTCAAAGTGAGGGTGCTTCAGCAGCTGAGAACCCAGCTGAAATACATTGAAAACATCAAGGAGCGAGCCTTAACCTTGTCGAGCTACGGAGAGAAGGGCAGTCAGGAACAATCCATTCAGGATTTTCATGACGTGAAAACGTCTTTGGAGGAGTTGTATTCAAAACTACAGAGAGAAACCCCAATTCCTTAGGCATTCATGATCATGTCACGAGCCTGGGTCAGTAAGCTAGTCTTCTGCTCCAATCCGATGCTGAGGGGCAATTGAGCCAGCCCAATGATGCGTCGCATGATTTCTACGCCAGTAAGCCTGGTTGTGAGAGATTCAGAAAATCCGCTGGGGCGTTGATATTCTCCCATGATCTGAAGCCGCACCTCTTCGTCTTGACTGGCCAGAAAAGTGTGTGCCATCATCACAGAAAGGTCGAACTCAGCATGTCCCCAAAAACAGAACTCGGGGTCAATGATTTTTACACCCTCCAGGGTGCGCAACCAACTTCCGGGATAGTAATCTCCATGCAGGAGCTGCCTGCCGTCTGATAGGTAAACCTTTTCCAATTCTGCCAGGCTTTGCTTGAGCTTGGCGTCTTCCTTATAAGGCATCGCTGCATCTTGCAGGCCTTCGGTAACAGAGTCCAGCGAAAATCCATTATCAAAGAGAAAGGGATAGGTAAAAATATGCTCGGCATTGAGTGCGCGCATGGCTCTATTCCTAAAATCGTAGCTACTATCCTCTGGTGTTACTTCATTGTGAAGGGCTGAGAGGAAGGTCATCAGGGCTGAGATTTCTTCTGGCTTGATGCGTTGCCCTGCTTGATAGACAGAGGCAAAATCGCTGGACTCGCCCAGATCCTCCATCATGAGAATCGAGTTCTCTTCATCGATGAATGAAATTTCGGGAGTAAAGCTTCTGAGCAAGGGCCATTGTTGGATAAGTTCATAGAATTTGCCCTCAATGATGGCTCGCTCACTCGGGGCGGCTATGCTTGGATATTTTTCTACAAACTCTCGGGATTGCTTCAGGATAAATGTCCGAAAGTTGCTACGAATGCGAAGGGTGTAGTTCATGTTGCCCTCACCGGGCTTTTTGGCTGATTCTACGCTTTCATCCGGGCCAATCCATTGCTGATGTCTCAGGTATTGTTGAATGGCCCTTAGCTCTTCACCATTGAGGAGGAAATCCATATCGATCAATCTCTTTGGGATCAAATGTAGGGTTGAAGGGAGATATTTGGTAACGGAGTTGTTGATGCCCCTATCAGGGTTGTGCAGCCGAGGTCAAAGAACTTACTTACGTATGGAATTTCCTATTCGGATGACGTTAAGGAGGCGTAAATTGAAAATTTCCTTCCTGATTCGAATGAAAATAAGGGCTCACATCAGGAAACGGAGCTAAGATACTTCTCCAGATCGTTTTTGAGGATCATTAATTGATGACGAATCCGGTTGAAAAAACGGAGGCGTAGTAGCTCCGCGACCTCGCTAATTGGTTCTGATCTTTTTGGCAAATTTTCGAGCCATGATCTCACCTGCTCGCCATACACTTTGTGTCCGGTTTGGAGGTATTCAATGGAGTTATAGACGTGGAATGTTCGGATGCTATTGCCGATTCTGGCCGACATCACATTGTCGTTCACAATGATATCATTGTGAAAGAGTTTGTAGCTCCCACCAACGAATTTAGGGTCAGACACTAAGAGTTTGCGCCCCTCCTTGGCCATTTTCTGGAGAAACTCCACCATTTTTTCGGCTTCATCTATCAGTAGGATGGCCTCTTTTGGGTCTTTGAATAAGCCAGATTCGAGATAATAGCGGATTTGCTTGATCAGACCATTGGCCAGTTCTGCATTCCAGATCTCTGTAGAGTCCATTTGTGCATATTGGCGGGCAATTCCCTGAAATGCTGTTGAGATTTTGGCGACATCCTCCAGGTCATTGTTGAGCGAAAATGGAACCCCATTGAATTCCGGATCCTCAAACATGGTTTTTCGCCAAAAGAACATTTTGAATTGGAGCAACTTCGGAAATTGAAAAAGCTGGAAGGTGGGCAGGTCTTTGCTCACGATGATGATGTCGTGGGCTTTTTCCTTCCGGAGGGTTTTCATCAGCTCAGAGAGGGAAGTAGAGTAGGGCTCCATATCTGTATTACGGTGCTGCAAGCTCGAAGGCAAGAAAGCAACCGCCGCTGGATTCTGATCTAAAAATAGCTCGTCAATTGAGAGCTGATATTTCGTGGCAATGACGATGAGCTCTTGCATTTTCAAGTGAACAAGCCCTCTTATCCTCCGATATGCCCCGTCAAGACTGACCTCTAGTAGCTCAGAAATCTCAATGGCCAAATTGGCATTTGCTGGTTTGAGAGCTTCAATTCTCTCAAATAAGATTTTTTGCACATGAAATACGCTGTCTTCCATACTTGAAATTATCTACTAACATACCAATTTTATACAAATGTGAAGGAAATTAACAAAGGAGAAGTTCTGAAAAGCCAGTGGTGAGTTTGGGAAATTGGTCCTACATTTATCGCCAAGCAATCAACGCTTACTTCTATTATGCCAGAATCAGCCAAGGCAGTTGCCAACCCGATGCCTACAATTTTCCTGACGGTTTTCCTCGATTTGCTGGGCCTCACGTTGATTATTCCCATCCTCGCGCCTCTATTCATCGATAGCAATGAGATTTTGGGACCCGAGGTGAGTGAAGGGACGCGCAATTTGCTATACGGGCTTGTGATCGGGATTTACTCTCTGTGTCAGTTTTTGGGAGCGCCATTGCTCGGTGCTGCTTCAGATCGGGTCGGGCGAAAAAAAATATTGTATTATACACTTACTGGCACTTTGTTATCGTATCTCATCATCGCCTTTTCAATTTGGACGGGGAGTCTTGCCCTGCTGTTGGTTGGCCGGGCCATTCAAGGTCTTTCAGCTGGCAATCTATCGGTGATTTATTCAGCCATTGCCGACATCAGCAAGCCAGAAGAAAAGGCCAAGAACTTCGGCCTTGTTGGCGTTGCCTTCGGGTTGGGATTCATCATTGGTCCGGTATTGGGTGGGGTGCTATCCGATCCGAGCATTGTGTCCTGGTTTAGCTTTGTGACGCCATTTTTGCTCTCAGCGGTGCTGGTGGTGGTCAATTTTGTGATGGTATATGCACGCTTTCCAGAAACGAATAAGAACATGAATCCGGATGCTCCGGTGGATCTGTTTGCTGGCTTCTCTAATTTAGGCAGAGCATTTCTCAATCCCTCTTTGCGGGCCATTTTTGTGGTTGTATTCTTCTTCACCTTCGGGTTTACCTTTTTCACCCAATTCATTCAGGTCTATCTCATTCGTGATTTTGCTTTTAAGCAAGCAGATATTGGCTACCTGTTTGGATACATAGGATTTGTGATTGCATTTACCCAGGGAGTACTTGTTCGCGCGTTATCATCCAAAAGAGTTGCGCCAGCATTGATTCTTCGGATTACCCTTTTCTGCTTGTCAGTTGCCTTTATCTTGCTTTTGGTGCCCAACACCACGCTAGGGCTCTACTTACTAATGCCCTTGGTGGCCATTAATCAGGGGATTGCCAATCCCAATATTTCGGCCATGGTGTCCAATAGGGCTCCCGCTACTCTTCAGGGGCAAACCCTGGGTATGCAGCAATC
>JANQTF010000365.1 GCA_030731845.1 Bacteroidia bacterium
ACCAGTTCGATTTTCAGCATTTTAGCATTCAGCAGGATGCCTGCGCCATGAAGGTGAGCACCGACGCCGTGATTCTGGGCGCATGGGCCAAGATGGACCGGGCAAAACGAGTGCTCGACATTGGCTGCGGAACCGGGCTTCTCTCGCTCATGATCGCCCAGACACATGAAGCGGTGCAAATCGATGGCGTAGAAGTGGACGTGGCTGCGGCCAATCAGGCACAGCAAAACGCGGTCAATTCCCCCTGGTCCGACAGGATCAGGGTCATCTCCTCCCCCATTCAGCAGTGGGAGGCCGAGCCATACGACGCCATCATTTGCAATCCGCCATTTTTTCAGGGACTCACAGAGGCGAGCCAGGAAGCCCGGCGAAAGGCACGACAAGGCGATAATCTGAGCCCAGCGGTTTGCTGCGAACAATTTGACAGATTGCTCAGTGCAAATGGCTCCCTCTTTCTCTTTCTGCCCACTGATCAGGCTTTTCGATGGGAACCTCTCTTCAGATCTCATCACCTTCATCTGACACAGCTCTTGGATGTCGCCCCCATTGAGGGCAAAGCTCCCACCCGACGATATTATCACCTCCGGCGTCAGTCCGGCGCACCTACGCACAAGAACATGGCCATCAGAATGGCCAACAACAAGGCCTACACCGCTGACTATCGCACTTTGACCCAGTCATTTTATCAAGAGAGAATGTGGGGAGAATAACTAGCCACAAGTTTATACTTTGGCACCCGCCAAGCCTGCTTTATACACTTCCAGACACCTGTCCCGGGCAAATTTGTGCTCCACGATCTCGCGTGCATAGGCAGGTGTGCCAAATTCGGGCACCCATCGCCTAACGTATTTGCCCTGGGCATCAAACTTTTTGAGCTGACTCTCCGGATTGAAAATCCGGAAATAGGGCGCGGCATCGGTGCCCGAACCCGCAGCCCATTGCCAACCACCGTTGTTGGAAGCGAGCTCAAAGTCGAGGAGTTTTTGAGCGAAATAGGCTTCTCCTTTGCGCCAGTCAATCAGAAGATGCTTGGTGAGAAAACTCGCCGTGACCATGCGCACACGGTTGTGCATGAAGCCGGTTTCGTTGAGTTGCCTCATGCCCGCATCCACAAGCGGGTAGCCCGTGCGGCCTTCGCACCATGCTCGAAAGTCTTCCTCGCTCTCGCGCCACTCAATGGCGTCATACTCCGGCCGAAAAGCGTTGTTCACCACATGCGGAAAATTCCACAAAATCTGCATGTAGAACTCACGCCAGATCAACTCGTTGAGATAGGTCTCATTGAGGGCCTTGGCCACGCGCACGAGCTTGCGGATGCTCAGCGTTCCAAAACGCAGGTGAATGCCGGTTCTCGTGGTTCCCTCTACTGCCGGAAAATTCCGCTGCTCGTCATACACCTTGATGATTTCTTTGTCGGGAATGCGGGGCGGAAATGACAATCCGCTTACAGAAAATCCCATCGACGCCAGCGAAGGAATCTGCTGTGCCTCCGATTTCCAGAATTCACTGAAATGCTTCTCGGTCTCAAAGGGAGCGAGCATCTCGGGCGTCAGGGTGGATTTCCAGGTGCGAGAAAACGGCGTAAAAACTGTGTATGGCTTACCTTGCTGGGTGAGAATGCTGTCTTTTTCAAAAATCACCTGATCTTGGAAGGTGTGAAAGGCGACACCCTTTTCCCGAAGCATTTCTGCCAGATGTTCATCACGCTCCCTGGCATAAGGCTCATAGTCATGGTTGGTATAAACTCCTTGAATGCTGTATTGCCCGACAAGCTCCGCCCAGATATTTTCTGGCTTGCCGTATTTCACCACGAGGGTCGATCCTATCTTCGTGAGTTGTGCCTGTAACTCTTCCAGAGCATGACGAATGAATTCCACACGTGCATCCCTTGATGGTAAATCATCGAGAATATGTTGGTCGAATATAAAAACGGGAATGACAGGTTTTCCGGCTGTGAGCGCGTGAAAAAGTCCGGCGTTGTCATCGAGGCGAAGGTCTCGCCGAAACCAAAAAGCGGTGTATTCCTGATTCATGTGGGATGAACTTGTTGCGACAAATATTGTTTTATTCTGGCCTCATACAACCCATATCCATAACGAATAGTTATGATTTTCATTACAAACATACATTATCATTAATGACTTAATCTCCCGAATGTTGCAGACTGAAATGAGAGTGCGTTTCATCATATAGGCTCTCATGTGTTTAGGATTGTGCAGTACCAACAACACTTCAATGTCATTATCTCTCCTTTTTGAAAACCTGACCAACCCGGCCCTTTTGTTTTTCTTTCTGGGAATCTTTGCAGTCCAGGTGAAAAGCGACCTGGAAGTACCGCCCAATTCAGCCAAATTTATTTCTCTCTACCTTTTGTTTTCCATCGGGTTCAAAGGAGGTCAGGAGCTTTCTCATAGCGATTTCGACATGGAGATTGTATGGTCGCTCTTGCTTGGAGTGGCATTGGCGATTGCAATCCCGATCTATTCGTTTTTTCTACTCAAAAAAAAACAGGGTATAGAAAATGCCGGAGCCATCGCAGCAGCCTATGGCTCGGTGAGTGCAGTGACCTTCGTCACAGCGGTTTCCTATTTAGAGATGCACGGTGTAGTCTTTGGTGGCCACATGGTTGCAGTTATGGCCCTCATGGAGGCTCCTTCTATCATCGTTGGGGTGCTATTGATTGCGCTCTATAGCGCCAATCAAGAACAACGGGTTTCCTTCTCCAAGATCCTGAGGCATTCCTTGACCAATGGCAGCGTGCTCCTGATTATGGGCAGCCTTGTGATTGGGTTTCTGGCCAGCGATGCGCAAGCCGAAGGTATCAAACCCTTCACTACCGATATTTTCAAGGGGTTTCTCGCTGTTTTTTTGCTGGATATGGGGATTACGAGCGGCAAGAAGCTAGCTTCCTTTCTCAAAAATGGCTGGTCACCGCTGATATTTGCAATCGTCATCCCATTGGTCAATGGTTGCACTGTGGCTCTTCTTAGTGGCTATGTGACTGAGGTTCCGGGCAACCGCTTTCTGTTCGCCATTCTCGCTGCAAGCGCCTCCTATATCGCCGTGCCTGCCGCCATGAAACTCGCCGCGCCCAATGCCAATCCAGGGCTCTATCTCCCGATGGCGCTTGCCATCACCTTCCCCCTAAACATCACCTTGGGAATGCCGCTTTATGCTGGGTTGGTGCAAATGTAGATCCCATGATCCTTGAAAATCCTATAGTCAACTATAGAATTTTCAAGGATCAATTTCTGAGTATTCCTCGTTCTCGTCCTCTTTGCCTGCTATTCATCCTCGCAGTTGTACCCTTCCCATTTTTCCTGTTATTTAAAGATTGTAAATCCACAGGACTTATGGGACCTATTGTATTGATGACCGATTTTGGGGAAATGGACGGCTACGTAGGCGCAATGAAAGGCGTGATTACCTCCATTGCTCCGCAGGCACAGGTGATCGACCTGAGTCATCACATTCCGCCTCAGGATCTCGACACAGCCCGTTTTGTGTTGTGGAATCAGCATCGCTATTTTCCTTCGGGGAGCATCTTTGTG
Source organism: Bacteroidia bacterium (assembly GCA_030731845.1). Classification (GTDB taxonomy): domain Bacteria; phylum Bacteroidota; class Bacteroidia; order J057; family J057; genus JANQTF01. The sequence goes on from JANQTF010000365.1 coordinate 3,552, forward strand.
TGCGTGGTGGATCCCGGCGTGGGCAGTGAGCGCGACATCGTCGCAGTGAAAACAGATTCCTACTACTTTCTGGCGCCAGACAATGGCTTACTCGATTATGTGCTCTCCGAAACACGTCCGCAAACCATGTTAAGGGTAGAGAATCCCTTGTTTTTCCGGGCAGAGAATCCAAGTCAGACCTTTCATGGTCGGGATATTTTTGCCCCTGCGGCAGCACACCTTGTGGCTGGCGAAATCTACACACAGCTCGGGCCAATGCACAGCTACCAAATTCCAGCAAGCCCGTTTGTTGATGCGCGGCCTGAGCAGGCAGGGAAGATCCTTCATATCGACCACTTTGGCAATCTCATTACCAACATTCGTCAATCCGACTACCTTCCGGCTGCATTTGCCTTTTATCATACGCGGATCGAAATCGGAAGCAGCTACGCCTCCGTAAAGGAGGGTGAGGTGCTAGCCTTGGCAGCGTCTCACGGGCTGTGGGAAATCAGCCAGAGAAATGGCCGTGCCGATGCCTTTTTTCAGGCAAAAGCAGGTGACCTCGTACACTTATTGTAAAAGAAAACAGACAAAAACCCGTGATCATTTGTGGAATCAAACTCATTTCGCGACCTTATTGACAAAGCAAGAGTTACTATGAAGCGTTGGATGATCGGTATCATCGCCCTCCTCCTGATCTCTCCAGAAGGATTGACACAGCGGGAGCTAGGGCGGCATTGGTTCAAGGAAATGGCTGAAATTCCACGTCTTGATCCATATGATATGCTCGACCCCACGGGCTACATGGTGTTTCCTGCTTATGACCCCGTGGTGAAGTTGAGCAGCGGCGACCTCGTGTATTCATGGCGGCCAGAATTTGCTGGAATGACCCGCAGACGTCTCACACGCTTCAACCTCTTTATGGAAGAAGTCTGGGATACAGAATTTCGCATTGATCAGGATGAACAGATCTTCTACCATTATGAAAAGACGGATACCCTGGTGATTCTTAGCGCCTTACTCGATCCGCGCAGAAAAAGCCATCAGGTCATTGCCCGTTTTTTTGAGCCGGATTCTGGCCAAATGTTGAGACAGGAATTAGTAGAAGAATTTCAGGGGGGGAGTGAGTCTCCGCTTTTTTTTGTAACCTCCGAATCAGAAGATGTCTTTTTGTTTTTTCAGCTACGCCGCGAAGAAGGCAAGCGTAGGGTGATGTATTACACCGACTATCTCAACTCGCGGGGCGAAATGGGTTTTCGGGCCATGAGGTATGACCAAATCCATTTCCGATCTACTCACCGAGATCTCTCCACAATGTATGCCGGGGTGATCCCAATGGAAGATCACAAAAAAGAGCAACTCCTCGATGTGAGCATAGATACCCAAAGCAACCTCTATCTTAGCTCCTACTTTAGACCAGATCGGCTCGAGGTCAGCTTTTATCAGCCCGCCTCACAAACCATGACAAACCTGAATTTCTTCGAATTTCCTAAAGCGGAGGAACTCCGCTATTTGTATGACACAGGCTTTCCTCCTTATATTTTTGAACCGGGTCATGCCTATCTCCCCATGGCCGATCGCATTGAAAAGGGGCCTGAAAAAGGCACCAAAGCTTTTGAGCTCCTGCACTTTGACTTCGAAAAAGAACAGGTTTCAGTGATCAATCATGTGGATGTGCATTCCAGCCTACTCGTAGCAGTAGAAAAATCAAGGGAAGATATCAATAATCGACGACTCAAAGTCTTCGATCAATATGTGATCAGGGATGTGAAGCGCTTGCCCAACGGCAAGACATGGATGGTTACACAATATTTTTCTCATGACAATTTTCGGGGTATGTCTTCTGGATCACAGGAGGTCTATCGAAATATGGAACAGGAGGTAGCAGAATTGGTGATTTTCACCTTCGATACGCTCGGAGACCCTGAGCAGGCCATCATCATCCCTACGAGTCAATATATCCGAAACGTGCGCGACCGGATGAATCAATATGCCGATTTGAACTATGACCTTGATCGCGGGGAGTTGCGCATTCTACTTCGGGAAGATTCAGGAGAGAAGTACAATGGCCCTTGCAGGATCTACCTCCGCCGCGTGAATTTGGAAACCGGCAATGTCTCCCCCCGCGAAATCGTATATGATCCCGACCGAAGAACCCATCACGCACCCTATGCATTTGTGGAATGGATCAATGCTGACATTGTACAAATCCTGAGCTACGAAGGCGATGACGAACGACTCTACGGAGTCACTGTGAACATGGCCCTGCCACCCTTGACCCAGGAAGAGCAGACAGAATTACGGAGCCGTCGCTAAGGGTATCAACCCTTTTTCCTATCTTCCGCTCATGGATCTGGAATTGCTGGAACTACTGGGAATTGCGCTTGCGCCAGTGGTATTCCTCTTCACCTACATTTACCTCAAGGATGAATACGAGCGAGAGCCGCTCAAATATCTCCTCATCACCTTTTTCCTGGGGGTTCTGTCTGCCATTCCGGTGATTTTCTTGGGAAACTATGTGGAGAGCTACACAGGAATCGGGCTGGTAGAAGACAATTGGGTACAAACCCTCCTATATGCCTTTGTGGTCGTGGCCTTCACCGAAGAGCTGATAAAATACCTCGTGCTCAGATGGTATATCTACCCCCACAAAGAATTTGATGAGCCTTATGACGGGATCATGTATGGTGCCGCCGTTTCGCTGGGCTTTGCTGCCATCGAAAACGTGATTTACGTATTGACCTCCGAAGACGGGATAGGAACCGGTCTCCTGCGCATGTTCACCGCTGTACCAGCTCACGCCATGTTTGGGGTACTCATGGGCTACTTTGTTGGCAAAGCCAAGTTTGCCAACAAAGGTTCCCTTGCCATTTTTGAGCGACTAAAAGGATTGCTCGTCGCGATTCTCTTTCATGGACTCTACGATTTTTTCCTGTTTCTCAACGAGCAGTACCTCACCATCTTTGCCTTCTTTTCCCTGGTCACAGGCGTCCTGCTTGCCACGAGAGCCATTCGGTTTCATGTTGATATTTCGCCACATAAAGAGACATTCGGAGATTCAAGCCATGAAGCTTAACTTTGGACATGTCAAAGGAAGAATTGCGCGATATCCTGGAGCTGAGCCACGAGACCTACAACCGGCCAGATTTTATTGCTGATGACCCCGTGAAAATTCCCCATGCGTTTTCGAACAGAGAAGACATCGAAATTTCAGGTTTTCTCACGGCCCTGATTGCCTGGGGTCGGCGCGACATCATCATTCGCAGTGCCAATGACCTGCTCGATCGCATGGATCGGGAACCTTACGCGTTTGTGACCCAGGCCACAAGCAGCGACCTCGACCGACTCACCTATTTTGTGCATCGCACCTTCAACGGGAGCGACGCGCGCGGCCTCGTGCTCGCGCTTCGCGCAGCATATCAACAGCATGGTGGCCTCGAAGCCATCTTCGCAGCGGGCATTCGCCCCGGGCACAGCGATGTGCTACATGCCATCGTGACGGCCAGAAACTTGCTCGCCGCCAGCGAAGGATTCCTCCCACGCACAGAAAAGCACCTAGCCAATCCTGCCAAAGGCTCCTCCGCCAAGCGGATCAACATGTTTCTCCGCTGGATGGTGAGGCAAGACCGCAAAGGTGTGGACTTTGGTATCTGGACTAGCATTTCTCCCTCACAACTGATCTGCCCCCTCGATGTGCATACAGGAAATGTAGGCCGCCAACTTGGCCTGCTCACCCGCAAGCAAAGCGACTGGAAGGCTGCCCTGGAACTCACAGAAAACCTCCGGCAATTCTGCCCCGAAGACCCCGTGAAGTATGATTTCTCCCTCTTTGGCCTCGGGGTGAGCGGCGTGATGAAGAACTGATCTGTCTTCATGCGTTCTTGATCAGCATTTTCTTTTGTAAATTCCCGCCCTACTTCAATTCATCTTATGCGCTACTCCTCTCCCCGTCTGCTCGGCTCACTCTTGTTGCTCGCCTCCTTCATCGCCTGTCAACCCCAGACATCGCAAGAGCAACCTGCCACCACCCCACCCACTTCCTTTATTTCTCCTGTAGATCAATATCCCGGGCTTTTCGAAGCGGTGCAACTTGGCGACGTATTTCCAGACACCAAGACCTTTGCCGATTGCAGCCCCAAAGCCACTTCCGAGATCATCATGAGGGAGTATCTGGCAAATAAAGACCGGGCAGGTTTTTCTTTAGCGGCATTTGTGGAAGAATGGTTTGAGCGCCCACACCAGTACGCCTCCGGTTTTCATGCCGACACCTCCCTCACCCTTGCCGAACACATCAATCAGTTGTGGCCCATTCTCACACGGCAGCCAGACTCCGACTCAACCGGCACCCTCATTCCTCTGCCCCATTCCTACATTGTGCCAGGTGGAAGGTTTGGTGAAATCTATTATTGGGATAGCTATTTCACCATGCTGGGTCTGCAAGCCTCTCCCAATCATAAAGACATGATTCACAACATGGTAGATAATTTTGCCTACCTGATCAATAGCGTTGGATACATTCCCAACGGAAACCGAACCTACTTCCTGGGCCGTTCTCAGCCTCCATTTTTTTCCATGATGGTGCGATTGCTTGCAGAAACCGATACTACGGTGAAAATGTCCGATTATCTGGCAGAAATGGAAACCGAATACCTGTTTTGGATGGAAGGCGACCGACAACTCACAGAAGCAGCACCTGCGCACCGCAGGGTGGTGAGAATGCCTGATGGATCATTTCTCAACAGATATTGGGACGACAAGCCCGCTCCACGACCAGAGTCCTATCAGGAAGATGTGTTGCTCGCCGCAGAAACGCCCGATAGAGAGCCAGAGCAATTGTATCGAGACCTGCGGGCTGCCTGCGAATCTGGCTGGGATTTCAGCACCCGCTGGCTCAGTGACCCCAACGATTTGGGAAGCATTCACACTACAGAGATCATTCCCGTGGACCTCAACGCCCTGATGTATCACATGGAAATCACCCTTGCCGAGGCAGCCCGTGAAGCTGGATTGAATACCAAAGCCGAAGATTTTGAAAAATGGGCCGCTGAGCGCAAGGCCGCCATCAATTACTACCTCTGGGACGAAGGCGCAGCCATGTATTCAGACTACCTCTGGACAGAAAATACCCCGACAGGTGTGGCGAGCCTCGCAATGAGCTTCCCGCTTTGGATGAAAATTGCCACCAATGAGCAGGCAGCAGCCACCGCCAAGATTCTGGAAGAACAATTCTTGTCTCCCGGAGGGCTCGTTACCACCCTCTATCCCAGCGGGCAGCAGTGGGATGCTCCCAATGGCTGGGCACCACTCCAATATGCGAGTATTGCTGGCTTGCTCAACTACCAGCATAATGACCTCGTCGGGGCCATTAGCCGCCGGTGGATTGATCTGAATACGCGGGTATTCAAGCAAACCGGGAAACTCACCGAGAAATACAATGTCATTGTTTCTGACACAGAAGCTGGCGGCGGAGAATACCCGGTTCAGGATGGTTTTGGATGGACAAATGGCGTATTGCTTCATTTGCTGACGGATCAGCGGGTACCTGCTCTGTAAAAAAAATCGCTCCAATTGCGCATCAGAAAGAACCATAAAGGGAAAAAACGTTAATATTCATCGGGCTCCTGTGTATGTTTCGGGAACAGAAATGCAGAACTTGACGTTATACCAACAATCTAAGTCCTTGCCTTATGATGACCAGTTCATATCGCCCAGCCCCCGGTCGGTTTCTGATCTCAGAACCATTTATGGAAGACGAAAACTTCCAGCGCACAGTGGTCTTGCTCGTAGAGCATGGTCCCAACGGGTCTCTGGGTTTTGTGCTCAACCGAATGATGAAAAGCGTGGTAGCCGACATTGTGAGTGACCTCTCACCGGTGCAATCACCACTTTTTCTGGGTGGACCAGTGGAACAAGATTCGCTTCATTATGTGCATCGGCTAGGAGATCAGATTCCAGAGAGCCGGGAGATCTATCCTGGACTGTATTGGGGTGGCGATTTTGACACAGTCAAGGCCTCCGTGATCAGCCAATCGGCCAGCGAATCGGACATCTTGTTCTTTGTGGGTTATTCGGGCTGGGCACCCGGCCAACTTAGCCGTGAGCTCCATCGGAAGGCGTGGATCGTGGCCCCCGAAAACACCTCCTTCATTTTTCGCGAAGATCATGAAGGACTCTGGAAAGACCTCCTTCGAAGTATGGGGAGTAAATATCAGGTTATCTCCAATTACCCAATCGACCCCCGCCTCAATTGACCCTGCCATACCGGCAATGACTTTTGCTTATTCTGCGTTAAGAATCCAACATGATTCGTTTCCTTTTTTTGCTATCTGTTTTAATTCCGGCCTCCCTTTCGGGGCAAAAGTCCTATCAGGTTCAGGGCCGCATGGAGGCCACCTGCTCCATGGACACCATGCGGTTGTTTTTTTTGGACGGGATCTCTCTCCGGCAAATCGCCAGAACTCCTGTTCAACAAGATACCCTGGGCCGATATTTCGCCATGTCATTTGCCTTCATCCCGCCTGGATTTTACTTCTTGGGAAGCGGGGAGCCAACGCAAACTCGGCAGGTCATTCTAGGCACAGATAGCCTTGTCTTTTTACAGGGAAACTGCGAATCATTTGCCCAGGCAACCATTTATAGATCACCTTCCAATGCTGCTTACTCACAGGCATTGCAAGCCACGGATCAGCTTCAAAATCAAGCCAATCAACTCAATCGTCAGTATCAGGCTATCAAAAGCAGCACAGAAGATCCTATGGGAGTAAAGCAACAGCTTCGACAGCTAGACCAACAAAAGCTTGCCCTCCTCGATTCTGTCGAAAAGGTTCATCCCTTGCTCAGAAAAGCAATTGCCCTGCGAACATACCTGGTGTCGCCTGAGATTCAGGAGCAATATCCTTCTGAGGTGGCCTTTTTTGCCCAGTCCTATTTCTCGCAGGTCGATTTTTCCGACTCGGCATATCACACGATGCCTTTGCTTAATGAGGCATTCTACAGCTATGGCATGACCCTAGGCAGCGTGAGCCTTCCGTTTGAAACTATTCTGGGGTACACCAATGAGTACCTCAAGCAACTTCCCAAACCAGGGCCCACACACAAAATGGCTGTTCTTGGCCTCACTTCTGGCTTCCGAGACCGCAACGATGATGCCTTCGTGTACTTCGCCAACCTCTATCTGAATACCTACGGTCCTTCTGACAATCCAGAATTTGCTGCACAACTGAGAAAAGAAGTCACAGATAAGCAAGCACTACTCATTGGATCGCTTGCACCGGATCTCAGCCTCCCCACTCCAGAAGGAGATACGATCTCTATCAGCGATTTCCGTGGAGAAATCGTGCTACTCGACTTTTGGGCGAGTTGGTGCCGCCCCTGCCGGATGGAAAATCCTCGCGTGGTCTCCATGTACAAGAAGTATAATGACCAGGGATTTACCATCATAGGGCTCAGCCTTGACAGAGGAAAGGATGCCTGGGTAAAAGCCATTGCCGAGGACCAACTCCCGTGGCACCACGCCTCCGACCTCCTGTTTTGGAACAGCATTGCTTCCCGAACCTACAAGGTGTCTTCCATCCCCTACACAGTGCTGCTGGATAGGGAAGGGAAAATTGTAGCCAAAGGATTGCGGGGCGCTGCATTGGAAGCCAAAGTCGCAGAACTACTCAAGAGTCAGCCTCAAGGCAATTAAAGCAAAAGCACAAAGCAAACAGCGTCATGCCATCGCAGAATGGCAGGGATTGTCGAGCTCTTCGGGCAAGGTCACACTGTAAATGATCTTGCGCACGGTGTCGAATTGCAAATAAGGAAACTCACTCAGAATCCGGTCAATGGCATCAGCCGAACGCATACCTTTGTCTCGATAGTCTTGGTAGGTGCGTTTGATCTGAAAATCCCGGATAACCTTTTGGTTCAACAGGTTGAGTTTTTCCAGGGTGTGGTAAAGCTCGTCAGACAGAATCTGACAGATAGGATTATTCATAGCTCCTCTCATGATTGAAATAAACAAATCAGAGGTAAGCTTACACCATGGGCAACTGAGGTTAAAAAGTGAATCCGAGTGTCATGACCAGAGAGGTCCGGGAAGTAGTCGTCACAACTGCCGGATTATAAATCTCCGTAGAGGCAGTGGTATAAGGACTGAATACATCCTGATTTCGCTGGTTCAATAAGGTAACGTCGAGAAAATAATTCGGTTGCCTGACCCCAAAACCACCTGAAAAAATTCTTCGCCCTCCCGTAGCAATGGATTGAATTGTAGTTAAGTCTTCATAATCCAGATATTCCTTGAGCGCTTCCGTAAATGGATCCCCATTGATCGCAGCGCCGGCCCTGACTCTGAAGATTCCAAAGCGAAGTTCGCCTCCAAGCCGATAATTCACCGCCAATTGATACAAATCCTCGATGTTGTTGTTCTCATTCCGATAATCATAATCATCTGCACTGAAGCTTGCGGCCGTATAATCGGCGAGCTCTACGTCGGCAGAAATAAATCCGGCCTTCCCAAATAGATACATCAGTCCCAAGGTGGCCTGATAGGGGGTGACAAGGCTGTAACGATACTCACCGGGCTCTATATCAGCACTGAGTTCCTCAGATCCGATCTGCCCGTTGGGCAACAGAATGGCATAGTTTTGAGCCATAGAAACCGTGAACTCGTCCCTAAGATTGAAGTAGGTGGGACTTTTGACAGAGAGTCCTATGCGAAGCTGATCTACTGGCCTCACAATGACCCCAACTGCCACATTCAGTCCGGTTCCACGGGTAGTGAAACTGTTCTCATACCGAATTTCATTCATGGGAGACTCCAGCTGGAAATTGGGGTCATTTTGGAGGAATTCATGCCGATTTTCAGTATCATTTTCCTGCACATATAAGGTTTGCTCGTATCTGATGGATTGGATTCCAAAGGTGGCACCGAAATACACGACATCTTCGAAGTTGCCAGCGAGGGAGAGAAAAATTTCATTCCTACGACCGCTTTCATCAAGCTCAACGGCTTGTTGGATATTTCCTCCATTCACCGCAGGATAATAGGCAGCGGGCTGTCCCAACAGGGTATCGACCACATAGGTGCGGGCTGCAAGGCCTGCGAGAGTATTTGGGTTGATAAAATCACGGGTCTGTCCGGTGGCATTGGCTAGCTCGTTGAATAAATCAGAAATAGAGCTTTCGGTATTAAAGCCACTCGCATCTATGCGGCGAGTGTAATTTTCCAATTGATTAACCCCAATAGCAAAGGTGTAAGTCTTAAGCCCTTCTTCTACTTCCCGGCGCTCTCTTCCGTTGTCATAGTAGTTTTTTCCGGTGAAATTGAATCCCCAACTGGGAATATTCATTTTGGTCGTGCTGCGGCTACCGGTTTCTCCCAAAAAATCACTGGAGGTATTACTAATGAGAAACTGAGGGGAAATCGAGAAACTAGAGGTGCGATATACAGCCAACCCAGCAGGGTTGGTGGTTGCAGAGGAGAGATCGCCACCTACTGCGGAGTAGGCTCCGCCAAGTCCGAGAGCTCTCGCGCTTCCAGTGATTCCAGTTTGTGAAAATCGGAAGGCATCCGCCTCATTCTGGCCAAAGGCCGTTGAGAGGGAAAAACAAAAAACGAGACAGTACAAAATTGAGCGCTTCATATTCATTGAAAAAGAGGATATGCTACGAATATAAAAAACCGGGCGGATGTTTACCCGCCCGGTTGAATATCTGTGTCACTTTCCTTATCCTATGGTCTCCGTGAGCCCGAAGAAGAAGACGGGCGGGAAGAAGGAGAAGTGGAAGAGCTTGAGGGTCTGCTGCTACTAGAAGGCGAGCTGGAGCGAGAAGGAGAAGCGCTTGGTGAGCTGCTTCTGCTCGGTGTGCTTGAGCTTGGCGTGCTAGTGCGTGAAGGAGTGGAATAATTCCTGGTTGGAGCGGTAGCAGGTGTGGAAGATGTCCTCGTGCTGCTGCGCTCTTGGGTGGTGGTAGCGGATGGCCTTGTATATACCCTTGGCTGAACGCTAGACTCTCTGGTAGAAGTCGTGGTAGTTGTTCTGCTACCAGTACCTTGTGTAGAAGGAGTAGAGGTGGGTCGGGTATAAGTTGAAGGAACATTGGTTCTGGTAGCTGCACGCTCTGTAGCCGGACGTGGCTGTAGGTAGCGTGAGTTATCAGTTGTCGTGGCACGAGAGGTCGTGGACTGCGTAGCGGGCCGCGCGCTACTACCGGTGGCGGTAGAAGAGGTGCGGGTATTCGTAGGCCTGCTGCTAGTGGGTGTGTAGGTTGTCTGTGCAGTGCTACTTGTAGAGGTAGGACGGCGATAATTCAGCGCACGGGTGGTAGTATTGTTATTTCTGCCTACGCCCGGACTTGCGAAGAAGGCTCCACCTCCATAAGGAGGGCAGTAGAAGGCATTATTAAACCCGTTGTAGAATCCGTTGTTGAAACCATTATTAAACCCGAAAGCATAAGGATTTCCAAATCCACGGCCAAAGAATGGATCATATCCATAATAGGCATTCACGTAGGGGTTGTAATAATTGAAGCTATTCCATTGTGAAAAGGAGTTGGCCCAATAAGGACTTCCATACCCAACTCCTCCAAAAGTGTTGAAGTTGTTCCACCCAAGAGTGGCTCCAAATCGTGGGTAATTGGGATTGAACCATCCGTTGTTGTTCCAGGTATTCCACGCAGGAGTCCCCATGACATAGTAGAGGTCATTGGCATAAAACGGATCGTAGTATCTCCAGTTGGCAGCTGCGGGTTGATTAAAGCGACGTACCCTACGAGAGAAGTAGAAGTCATCATCCCCATAATAAGCTTCTTGGTAGTTGTCAACAGGTTGGCGATACCGATCAGCGTTGTACGCATAATTGTCGCGGTCCTGAGACTGCTGAGAATTGACAGGCGCTGTCTGTGCTACTGCAATGACTTCAGGTGCATCACTTTGGGAGTAATACACATCGTCATATTCAGTAGTGGAAGCCTGACGTGTACTGGTACAAGAGGAAAAAACAAATGCTCCTGTGAGTACTAAAAGAAATGATGCCGTTCTCATATTCATGTTGCTTAACAAGCGAGTAGAATTCTTGAGGTTAAATATACGTAAATCTTTGATGGTGTTTACACTGCTCATGGTTTAAGTACGTAAGATTCGGCGTCTCGATACATGTTACTTACCATCCGTGTGCAATATGCCATCATCCGTGTAGGCTTTTTTTTTGATCAATAAGTAAATCCCGGCAGTACGAGGTCTTTATACTCTGGGTGGCGGCGAATGTAGGCGGCAATATAAGGACATAGCGGCAATACGATTTTATTCTTCTGCCGGGCATAGCTCAGCCCTTCCGTAGCTAGCTTGCTCCCGATTCCTTGCCCTTCCAAACCAAGAGGCACCTCTGTGTGCGTAAACACGATCTTACCTTCTAGTTCAATGTACTCAGCAATAGCCATTTTACCAGTAACCACTAGCTCAAAGCGTGATTTCTCTATGTTGTTGGTCACAACCAATGCGGAGGGATCGATGTGAGTATTCATAAAAAAAACGGTTAGCTAACTATTTGTTTAACAGGGATATAACAGAAACGTTTTACAAATGCTACAAAAAAAAGGTGATATCCAATGGACACACCTTTTTGGGAGGGATTGCCCTCATCTTGTGATTCATGTAAAACCAGGTACTCAGCCAAAGAGTCCATAGCCTCCACCACGAATGTAGGTTTCTAGCTCCTCAATTTTATTTTGCTGGCTATTAATGATGTTTTTCAGAATATCTCGAATGGTCACTACGCCAATCAGGACACCATGATCATGCACAGGTAGGTGGCGAATGTGCTTTTCGGACATGATAACCATGCATTGGTCTAGGCTGTGGTCTGGACTTACGGCAATCACGGGGGCTGTCATCAGATCTCGTACGAGTGTGGAGCGGGCATCCCGATCTTCGAGAATTCCTTTTCTCACGGCGTCACGTTCTGAAAAAATACCTTTCATCTGCCCTTGATCGTCCACGACCACTAGTGCCCCAACGTTTTTGGTTTTCATCTGCTTAAGGGCGGTAAAAACAGAAGATTCCATGCCTATACTCCAGGCTTCATTTCCTTTTTGGGTAAGCAATCCTTTAACTTTCATGATGACGATCTTTTTGCGAGTAGGAAAAAATACGGTCCGCAACATCTCTCAGAAAGGAACTAAACTTGCCTTGCAAAATGGACGAGAGATCTTCGGTAAGATAATCTATTGAATTTTCGTATGAAGTGCAATGAATGCGAAAGAAAAACTTCCGAGAGACAAATTACAGCAGGAGACCAAGGATGGTGTTTCTTTCTTCGCTTCCTATCTTGAGACTACTCAGGACCATCAAGCAGATCTTTACTTTCTCAAACATCCACCTTCATTGGATCATCCTTCGCCCATCTATCCCTTTTCAACATGAAAAACCTACTGTTCCTCTTCGCGTTCCTCCTTACCGTGTTGATGGCATCTGCCCAATTTCAGGTAGCAGACATATTCGGTGATCACATGGTTTTGCAGCGAAACCAGGAACTTGTTTTCTGGGGCTGGGCCGGCCCAAAGGAAAAAATCAACCTTTCTGTAGCCGGACTTGAGGCCAAAACAAAAACCGACGACAGTGGCAGATGGGAAATTCGGCTACCAAAGCAACCCGCTGGTGGTCCATACATCGTCAATATCACAGGTAAATCAGGACAGGCTTCTTTTTCAGATGTTTGGATTGGCGAAGTCTGGATTTGCTCCGGACAATCAAACATGGAGTGGCCGCTGAGCTCGGTCAACAATGCCGAGGCGGAGGTAGCCGTCGCCAACAATCCCATGATTCGGATGATCAATATAACCCGGAAGGTGGCTTTTGAGCCACAGACACATCTGCCCACAGGGCAGCAGAGTTGGCAAGCCTGCACCCCCGAAGTGGCCGCTTCCTTCTCAGCCGTGGCCTACTTCATGGCCAGAAAACTCCAATCAGAGCTTGGCGTCGCCATCGGCCTCATCGGAAGCAACTGGGGCGGAACCATCGTCGAAACCTGGATTAGCCCGCAAAGCATGGCCCAAGACCCAGATTTTCAAGGTTTTTCTATGGATGATCTACAGGGATCTATGAAAAAGAAGGCGGAGAAAACCGCAGCTGATTTACGGGCGTTTGTCAATCGCTTTCCAGACCAGGGGGCAGACATGAATGGGGAAACGGGTCTTTGGTCGGTACCCGGCTTCAACACCACTGCCTGGGAAACCATGGTACTTCCCGGCACATGGGAAAACAAAGGAATCGCGGATTATGATGGCGTGATGTGGTTTCGTACAACCTTTACACTCACCGAAGCTGAGGCCAACTCGCCAATTACCCTACAGCTTGGCCCCATTGATGATCAGGATATTACCTGGGTAAATGGTCAGGTAATCGGAAAGACAACTCGTTATGACCAAGCCAGGGTTTACACGATTTCTCCTGAACACCTCCACGCTGGCACCAATAGCCTTGCCATTCGTGTGCTAGATACAGGTGGCGGCGGGGGCATGGCAGCCACACCCGGCGTGATGAAAGTCATTTGCCAATCCCGTGATATTTCTTTGGATGGCGGTTGGCTTTTTCGTCCCGGCAACCAGGATGCCAATCCACAAACCCTTTCAGGCATTGGCCCCAACGATGCCCCTACCCTTCTCTACAACGGAATGATTCACCCCGTTGTGCCCTATGCGATTGGAGGCGCGATCTGGTACCAGGGTGAGTCCAATGCTTCCCGTGCCTACCAATATCGTCGGCTGTTCCCTTTGCTGATCGAAGATTGGCGAGAAAAATGGGGATATGATTTCCCGTTCTTGTGGGTGCAGCTTGCCAACTTTATGCAAGCACAGCCCGACCCCGTTGAAAGCGAATGGGCAGAGCTGCGGGAAGCGCAAAGCATGACCCTTTCTCTTCCCAAGACCGGGCAGGCCGTAATCATCGACATTGGAGATGCCAATGACATTCACCCTCGCAATAAGCAGGATGTGGGGCTCCGATTGGCCCTCGCGGCCATGCATGTGGCATACGGCAAAGACCTTGTATATAGTGGCCCCGTTTATAAGGGCATAAGCGTCCAAAAAGGATCCATCCTCGTGAGTTTTGATCAGCTGGGGTCAGGGTTAATGGCAAAGGACAAATATGGCTACCTAAAGGGGTTTACCATTGCCGGAGCAGATAAACAATGGCAGTGGGCTATCGCCAAAATCGAAGGAGACAAGGTGAGGGTTTGGTCGGATCATGTAACAAACCCAATAGCTGTGCGCTATGCATGGGCCAACAATCCTGATGATGCCAACCTCTATAACAAGGAAGGCTTGCCAGCCTCTCCCTTCCGAAGCGACGATTGGCCGGGAATCACCTCAAAATAGGTCGGTTTAGGTACATAAAATCGAGGAAGGATCAAGGTATCCCAATGGAAGCATTTACATTTCGCTGCGGAGCGTGTATGTTTGTTGTGTAAGAAGCAATATGATCAAGAGGCCCCGCATTGTCGTCATAGGAAGTGCCAACACAGATATGGTGGTGCGTCTTCCCCGAATCCCCAAAATTGGGGAAACGGTTGGGGAGGGTATTTTCTCCAAAAGCCAGGGAGGCAAAGGTGCCAATCAATCGGTAGCTGCTTCGAGAGCTGGCGGGGATGTGACACTTGTGGCCTGCGTGGGGGAAGACCCCTTTGGGCAGGGTGCGATCAACTCCCTTGCCCAAGAAGGTATTCACGTGGAGCACATGCATGTGATCAGAGGTGTGCCTACGGGTGTAGCGCTTATCACGGTAGATCGCTTTGGGGAAAACGCAACCTCTCTGGCACCGGGAGCCAACGAGCGCCTGAGTCCTGCCCACATTGATGCCGCAGAGTCTTGCCTCGCTGATGCAGAGATGATCCTTATCCAACTCGAAATCCCATTCGAAACTGCGATGTACTCCATCCGGGCGGCCCACCGCCTGGGGATTCCGGTGTTGTTCAATCCTGCTCCGGCACGAGAACTTCCCAGAGATATTATCAAGATGGTGGATACCCTTGTAGTCAACACAGCGGAGGCCGCCCTGCTTTGCAAAATGTCTATGAAGAAGCCAAGCGACCGTGCCACCGCCGCCCGCTATTTGCATAGCCTCGGAGCCAGAAGAGTGGTGATTTCCATGGGGGCAAAAGGGGTTCTGATGATGGACGAAGGGGAAATTCATACCATTCCTGCCTTCCCTGTAATCCCGGTAGATACCACAGGTGCGGGTGATGTGATCTGTGGCACGCTCGCATTGCGGCTCGCACATGGAGATACCATGAAAGATGCTATGCGATTTGCCAGCGCAGCAGCTTCTTTGTCTGTCACCAAGCATGGTGCACAAAGCTCGGCTCCCGAGCGACTCATGATTCACAATTTTTTGGAGCTGCACGGTGGCATTACCGGATGAAGCAGGTGACTGTTTTTTTTGAATCTCACATTTTCAGACTAGCTTCCGGATCCAAATGCAATCTCAGAAACTGTGATTCCCCTAATTTTAACGTATGAGTGAGACCTGGGAAATGGCCCTCTATATCCTGGCGGTAGGAATGACCACCATTTTCGCCATTCTTGGCATTGTGGTTTTGCTAGGCCAAACCTTGATCAGATTGGTCAATCGTTTTGCGCCGGGTGAATTGGCTGCGTCTGTGATTTCTCCCTCAACTTCGCCCGCTTCCATTCCAGATCAGCACATTGCTGCTATTCACGCCACAGTCGAGATCATCACAGCTGGCAAAGGCAGTGTGACTTCTATTCAATCTGAACGCTAATCCCCTTTTCTCCGAGAAATACCTTCCCCATGCCTCAAGAAATTCGTCTTTGCCTCCTTTATCGGGATATGTGGCAATCTGCTGGCAAATATATGCCCCGCCATGATCAACTAACCCAGGTAGCCCAACCCATCATAGACATGGGATGTTTTGCTCGCGTCGAAACCAATGGTGGTGGGTTTGAGCAAATCCAACTTCTCAGCGGACACAACCCCAATCAAGCCGTGAGAGAATGGTGTGCGCCATTCAACAAAGTGGGAATCCAGACCCAAATGCTGGAGCGCGGCCTCAATGGCATTCGCATGAATCCCGTGCCCAGGGACGTGAGAAAGCTTATGTTTCAGGTCAAAAAAAAGCAAGGCACAGACATTGCCCGCTCATTTGACGGGCTCAACGATGTACGTAACATCAAAGACTCCATCACCTATGCCAAAGCAGGCGGGATGATTGCCCAGGCGGCGCTTTCGGTGACACATTCGCCCCTCCACACTGTGGACTACTACCACAAGCTAGCTACAGAACTCATTGAGCACGGAGCCGATGAAATCGCGATCAAAGACATGGCAGGGGTCGGGCGTCCGGCTTCTACCGGTGAGTTGGTCAGGAGAATTAAGAAGGACTTCCCCAATATCCTTGTCCAATATCATGGGCATTCCGGTCCTGGCTTTTCTGTAGCTACCACCCTGGAAGTGGCCCGTGCGGGTGCTGACATCATCGACGTGTCGATGGAGCCGCTCTCCTGGGGCACCGCCCACGCAGATCTGCTCACCGTGCATGCCATGCTGCTTGATGCTGGTTTTTCTCTGCCTGATATCAACATGAAAGCCTACATGGAAGTGAGGAGTCTCACTCAAAGCTTCATCGACGAATGGCTTGGCTACTACATCAGTGACAGCAACAGGCTCATGAACTCCATGCTCATCGGTCCCGGGCTGCCGGGTGGCATGATGGGAAGCCTCATGGCCGACCTCGAAAGCAACCTCAGCGGCCTCAATAAGTGGCTGGAAAAGCGAGGCGAGGCGCCCCTCACACAAGATGATCTCCTCATTCGCCTGTTCAACGAAGTGGAGCACATCTGGCCTCAAATGGGATATCCACCGCTCGTGACACCCTATAGCCAATATGTGAAAAACGTGGCGATGATGAACGTCCTTCAGATGATCAAAGGGCGAGAGCGCTGGTCTATGATTGATGACAATACCTGGGACATGCTCCTCGGAAAATCGGGAAAAGTACCTGGCAAGATTCATCAGGACCTGCTTGACTTGGCAAAAAGCCAGGGACGTGAATTTTACGATGAGCACCCACAAGACCTCTACCCCGATGCGCTGGATGAATTCAGGGCAGAAATGAAGGAAAAAGGCTGGGAAGCAGGTCAGGACGAGGAAGAGCTGATGGAACTCGCCATGCACCCGCAGCAATATCGCCGGTTTAGGTCTGGGGAGGCGAAGGCTGAGTTTTTGGCTGATCTCGCAGGCAAAAAAGCCCCAAAGGAGGTTCCGGCTTCTCTACCACAAGCACAAGCGGCTACAGCCCCTGCTTCTCCGCGGTCGTTGACGGTGAAAGTCAACGGGCAACCCTACAAGGTTGAGATCGCCTATGGAGATGAATCCAGCAGCACGGTGGCTAACCCAATAGCTGCCCCAGCAGCTGTCGCGACGCCTGTTCCGCTACCAGGTAATGCTGCGGCCTATGACATCCTCACCCCGCTGGAAGGCAAATTTTATCTCACACGTGAAACCAGTGACACCCCCCTGAAAGTAGGGGACAAGGTCAAGAAAGGAGATACCATCGGGTATGTGGAAGCGATGAAGGTCTTCAATGCTATCGTGACGGATCGCGAGGGCGTGATCGTCTCTCTCAAGCCCAACGGTACCTCCGTCGAGGAAGACGACATTCTTGCAACGCTACAGTGAGCCCCAACCTGATGTTTCTGGCCTATTTGCCTCACCCTAACCCCTTGCCACGTGAATTTTTTTGAACGAATCTGGGACATGACCGCTCTGGGCGAGCTGATCTCACAGCCCGGCACGGTGCTGATGCTGGTAGTATCTTGCTTTCTCTTGTACCTGGGTCTTGGAAAAAAATATGAGCCCCTGCTCATGGTACCGATTGCCTTTGGGATGTTGCTGGCCAATTTTCCGGGTGGGGAGATGAGCGTTCCGTCAATAGATGTGGTGAAAGGGCTGAGCATCACAGAAATCGCCAAAGAACACGGCATCATGGCGATGCTGTATTATGCGCTGATCAAGACTGGCCTGCTGCCACCAATCATCTTTCTGGGTGTGGGTGCGCTCACAGATTTTGGGCCGATGCTTCGCAACCTTCGGTTAGCGTTTTTTGGTGCAGCGGCCCAAATCGGGATTTTCTCGGTCCTATTTGCTGCGCTCGCAGCAGGGTTTACGATTCGGGAGGCGGCCTCACTGGGCATCATTGGGGGAGCAGATGGCCCTACCGCAATCTACACGACCATCAAACTTGCGCCCCACCTGCTCGGCCCTATTGCCATTGCTGCCTACAGCTACATGGCGCTTGTGCCCGTGATCATTCCTTTTGTGGTGAGGCTCACCATGACCAAGGCAGAGCTGCGAATTCACATGCGCAATCAGGACAAGCTCTTTCCACCAAGCACGCCGATCAAAAATCTGAAGCTCGTGAAGCTGCTATTTCCGATCGTGCTGGGCATTTTGGTGGCTATTTTGGTACCATCGTCGGTGCCGTTGGTAGGGATGTTGCTCTTTGGCAACCTGCTAAAAGAAGGAGGCGCGCTCACCGATCGCTTGTATCAGGCGGCTTCAGGGCCGATTATGAACACCGCTACGGTTTTTCTGGGGTTGTGCGTGGGTGCAACCATGACGAGCGACACCTTTCTCAATACCAAAACACTGATGATTGTGGTTGGAGGCTTTCTGGCCTTTGCAATCTCTGTGGCAGGCGGAATTTATGCCGTGAAGGTCTATAATCTTTTCGCCAACAAGAAAATCAACCCGCTCATCGGCGCCACTGGCCTGAGTGCCGTGCCGATGGCCTCTCGGGTAGCCAATGAATTGGCATTGAAGGAAGATCCGACCAACCATGTGTTGCAATACGCCATGGCGAGCAACATCTCCGGCGTCATCGGTTCAGCCATTGCGGCTGGGGTTTTGATTTCGTTTTTGAGTTGAGCAAATGAGCTGATTCCGTGATCAATCACAAGGGAATGCGAAGGGTGGCAATGGTACCGGACTCGGGTCCATTTTCAATGTAGAAAGTCGCATCAATTGTTTTTGCCCGGTTCATTATGTTAATCATCCCTATACCATCCTTTGACTGTTGCGGGCCCATTCCCTTCCCGTTGTCTTCTACAATGAGTAAAAACCTATCGGGCCTTCTGATGAGTTGTACATGGACCTCGGATGCCATAGCATGTTTGAGGATATTTTGAATCAGTTCCTGGGCGATTCGATAGATGTTGATTTCATACTTTTTGGCGAGCCTTTCCAACTGCCCCACTTTATCGATCTGATAAGTGATGGTGGTATTGCCCAATGTTTTGGCCAGCATTTCTTCGATAGAAACGATGATCCCTTCTTCTTCGAGACTCCGGGGCATGATCAGGTGAGCCACCTCCCGCACCTCTTTGCAAGCCTCATCCAGCATCAAGAGTGATTTTCCGTAATTCGGATCGGGGATTTTGTCAGCAAAAACGCCAAAATTGAGCCTGGTAGCTGAGAGCAATTGCCCGATTCCGTCGTGAAGATCACGAGCCAGTCTGCTACGCTCTTCCTCTTGGGTTTGAATGGTGGTTTCCAGCCGGATCTCCTGCTGAATCAGGCGTTCTTGATGAATGGCCTCTCGTTGCTCCAATCTGTTTCTATACCAGAGAAAAGCGGCGATAGCAGAGATGGATAATAAGAGCGCCAGGCCACCGAGAATCAATTGCTGCGATTCCTTTTCCTTTTTCTCTAATAAAAGGGCTGATTCTGCGAGCTCACGGTCCTTTTTTTCGGTTTCGTATTTCACCTGAAAATCCGTGATCGCTCTTTCTTTCTCCAGGTTCATGATGGAATCCCGATACCTTTCTGAAAGCCTGTGAGAAGCAAAACTTTTCATGAGATCCCCTCCTAAACCCTGAAAAATAGCGAGAACCCTGTAGTAGGCAGCAAGAGGTTGAAGTTCATGTGTTTGGGCTGCATAGGCCGTGGCACGATTTATCCAGAAGGTTGCGAGTTTTCGGTCATTGAAGTACAAGTGGATCTCGGCGATATTGGCAGCATTGAGGAGCATTTTGGGAGCACTTTCCAGCTCTGAAGATAAATCAAAGGCTTTTTGGAAAAAGTAGAGCGCGGAGTCGAGCGTTTCATCAGCCTGATAGAGAGCCCCGAGGTTGTTATAGGCCCCGCTCCTGTTCATCATATCATCTTCTATCTTATAGAGAGCCAGTGCTTTGAGAAAGTAATCCCTGGCCTGTGGAAGAGAGTCCTGGTCAAACAAGACTGATCCGAGCATATTGTGGGTATTTCCCACAAATTTAGTCTGGCCAAGCCTTCCTAACACCTGGGCTGAATGCCGAATAAAAATCTTGGCTTCTTCGAGCTGCCTCAATCCCTGATAGAGATTGCCTGCATTTCCCAGCAGGAGCCCAAATCTGAGGGAATCGCCCTGTTGCTCAAATAGTTGCAGGCTTTCCAGTGTCACCTTGAGGGCAGCTTCCAGACGACCAGCACGGTTGAAGGTAGAGGCGAGATTGCTCAGTGCGGCGGCTTGCCGGGAAAAATCGCCTCGGGCCTGATGCAGATTGGCGGCTTGCTGATAGGCCGATTCTGCTTGCTCATTTTCACCCTTCACAAAGTGCGAAAAGCCCAGCATGATATATGCTTCCGCTTCGAGCGAATCGAGGTGCAGCGCTGTTGCCTCCTCAAGGCTGGATTGGGCATAAGAGAAGGCAGAATCAGGCTCTGAAAAGAGCGATTGGTACGCGATTTCCTGAAGGATCTCCACCCGCTTTTCTCCTTTGGTGGCTCGGCTCAGTTGTTTCAAGGAATCAAGCTGGGCAACCGCAGTACCATGCAGGAGAATAGAAGAAAAGCATATCAACCGAATGCGGAGGGGACACTGCATGTTGTTTCAATTATGAGGACGGGCAAGATTCTGAAGGCGAAGGCTGATTTCGGTTCGAAAATGATGGCTATGTTGCATTAATCGCTCATATTCCAAGTTCTTTTCTCTGAGCATGTGTCGGAGAGATCGCTCACGCAGATGCAGTTCATATCCTTCACAGAATGCATAAATCAAGAATGTCCCCAATATGAGCAATCCTTTCCCGCAGGAAAACATCAGAATAAATGCAAGGGTATTGTCCATGATCATTTTTGGGAAAAATGCAGAAAAACACCGCCACTGTATATCGGGGAATGATCGTAGGCATCAGGTAGAAATTCCATGCCGGAAGGCATAGCGAATCAGTCCGGCAATGTTTCTTGCCCCTACTTTTTTCATTAGGTTGGTGCGATGGGTATCGACAGTGCGGTGGCTGATGCCCAATTGATCGCCAATTTCAGTATTGGAGTAGCCGTCGGCTATCAGTCGGAGAATCTCCTTTTCGCGGGCGGTGAATCCAGCTGGAAGAAAGTCCTGCGAGGCTTCTACCAAGCGAGATTGTCCACCCTGACTAAGGGTATCGAGCACCTCCGCTCCAAAAAACCGATGGCCCGCATGGACCATCCCGATGGCTTCGAGGAGTTCCTCCCGCGAGGTGTTTTTGAGCAGATAGCCCATGGCACCAGCCTTCATCATGGCTTGAATCACGCCTTTATCGTTGTGCATGGTGAGAGCAAGCACGGCAATATCAGGAAAGTCATGCTTAACTTTTGCGCAGATTTCCACGCCATCCATACCCGGCATATTCACGTCGAGAATGAGAAGATTGGGCTGAATAAAAGAAAGGGTACGCAATAATTCTGAGCCAGAGTTGGCCTCTCCTATGACCTTAATATCTGGAGAATTTGCCAGCAAAGATTTGAGTCCATCGATCACGATCTGATGATCATCGGCGATGATAATGCTAAGGGGACTAGATGCATCCATGGATGGAATTTCCGACAAAAGCGACAAAAAAGCAATCAGTGATGAGGGCGTATAGGAGGATAAATTTTGTGAAAATTCTCTTCGAGTGCTTTAAATAAGGAGGATGGCCGAAACGGTTTTGGAATAAAGCCATTCATACCGGCAGATATGACCTCTTTCTCCACATCGTTGAGGGCATTGGCCGACAGTGCGAGGATCGGAATATGTGCATACCGCCCGCCAATTTCACGGATCAATCTCGTGGTTTCATAGCCATCCATTTCGGGCATCTGCAAATCCATGAGAATAATATCGGGGTTCCACCCACCCTCAATGAGCTCAATGGCTTCTTTTCCAGATTCGGCCAGAGAAGCCGTGATGTTCCATTTTTGGAGAAACTTGATGAGAATTTTACCATTGACGAGATGGTCCTCCACCGCCAAGACACGCAGCCCGGTGAGCATTTCTACCTGTTCCCTGAATTGTGGTTTATTGGATTCGTTTTCGGCTAATAGCCCCATTACGGGCAACTGAAGGCCAAAAGAGAAGGTAGTTCCTTTTCCCAATTCGCTGGAAATGTGAATTTCGGAGCCCATAAGATTGATTAGCCTCCTGGTGATGGCGAGCCCAAGGCCAGTGCCTCCGTATTTGCGTGTGGTTGAGGATTCTGCCTGAGAAAAAGGATCGAAAATGGCCTCAAGCTTTTCTTCTGAAATTCCGATCCCGGTATCACGAATCTCGACTTCAACCTGAAGCGATTGCTCGTCTGGGGAATACTGTAGTTGCAGGTGTATTTCGACCTTGCCATGTTGGGTAAACTTAACAGCATTGCTCACAAAATTATTGAAGATCTGACTCAGGCGGGTAGGATCGGTGCCGACAAAATGCTTCAATTCTGGAGAAATGATCAGAGATAGTTCCAGTCCTTTTTCCTGAGCCACCTCTTTATGAGCGGTGAGAATACGCCGGATAAGAAGCTCCAGATCAGTGGGGATTTTCTCAAAATCTACCTTACCAGCATCTATCTTGCTGAAATCAAGAATATCATTGATCAAAACGAGGAGATTTTCTCCCGAAAATTTCAGGATCTCAAGCGGTTCCCTTTGATCTTCACGTGGATTTTCCGCTGTCAGCCATTCGCTCATCGCAATGACGGCATTCATAGGTGTGCGAATTTCATGCGACATGATCGAGAGGAAGTCTCCTTTGGCTTGTGATGCTTTGTGGGCCTGCTCCATGGCTAGCTGTGTCTGCTTCTCTGCGAGCCATCGCTTGGTGATATCAGTTCCAACCCCAATGACGTACGCAAAATTCCCAATCTCATCAAAAACAGGAAGGAGTGTGCGAGAAATCACCTGCTCATTTCCATCTGGCAGGGTGTATTGGTCTTCCCAGGAAATAGAGGTCGCGGTCTGGATTACCTGATTAAAAAGCGCTCTCCTTTGCTCAGCAATCGAAATAGGTTTGTTGCGGTAGTGGCAATAGTCAAAGTCGTCTTTCCCAATCAGCCATTTTCTCAGCACTGGGTCTTTGATCGCTTTTTCTGTGAGCAGCAAATATTTGTGATCTTTATCAAACACGGCGATGTCCATCGGAATCTTTTGTAGCACCATGTGATAAAAGGAGGCCGAGTTCGTAGCAGCCTCTACAGATTTTGGCAGGTCCTGGGTTTTATTGCGAGGCTGGATATCGAAGCTTTTCTTAAGATGGGCATTTTCATTCACCTGGCTTTCGAGCAATAAATTTCGCCGACTGAGATTCCCAAAAATCCAATAAATCAGGGAAGCTGGCAATACCGCGAGAAAAGACCATAGCGACCTTCCGGCAAATATGCCGATGGCTATGCAAATCAAGAGTAATGCAATGAGTAGAATCCTCACTCCCTTTTGCGGGACCTGGTACTTTGCTGTCAATCTATCAATTTGAAATGGTTTCATCTATCTTCCCAATAAAGTACGAATATACAAAATAAGAATATTCCAAACCATGCATTTAAAAGATGTGAGATAAATCACCGCATCAAATGGTATAAAATCACCCATTAACAGCAAACGGAATCGCATTTTTGAGAGTACAAACAAAACAGTCCGACACCTTTCAATCACCTACCCAAGCCTAATCATATGCGTACCCATTCACATAGTATTCGCGAACGCCTGAGCGACCGAATGTTTGATTCCGGAGGATTTAGCAGCCGGTCTTCTAATTTGCAAGGGACTAGAAAGCCACATATCAGCACTCCTACAGTCAATGTTGGCGAGCACAAAGATTATTATGATCTCGAAATCGCCGTACCCGGCTATCGCAAGGAGGATCTGACCATTGAGGTGCAGGATTCTCACCTCACAGTGACGGGAGAATCAAAAGTCAATTTGCTTCGAGATGAAACTGTCCTGATTCGCTATGAGCACAACCTGCGGGGATTTAGCAGAACCTTTGAGTTCAGCGAGCAGACAGACCCGAAGCATATCGAAGCGCATTACGATTCAGGAATACTAAGCATTCGCCTTTTCAACAAAAACGGAAAAATCTCGTTTGCCCCCGCCAAAATCAGGGTTCCGATACAATAAAATTACTCTCTCTCCTGACCAAACACTGGAAATGGCTGCCCATGGGGCAGTCATTTTTTTGTGTCGCATCAGGGAATTTCTTGTTTACAAAGAGCGATCATTCCAACATAATCCGCTCCATTTGCCGCCTCTCTCCTTGCTGAACGGCCACGAGGTAGAGGCCATTGGACAGCCCCTCAAGGCTGAGTTCTGCCCTGCCGTTGCGTAGCGGATGACTAGCTACTTGCTGCCCTGTGGCTGAAAAAATCAGCACGGAGCCGGGTTCAGCACTGGCAGGCACAACCTGGATTCTACCTTGGGTAGGATTGGGAAAAACCTGAAACCCTGATGGCTCAGGTTCCTCATCGCTCAGGACAGCACCACCATGCCCGGGCAGTGCCAACTCCAGACCTATCCCTGTTAAGAAATACAAAGAACTGCTATCTAGCCGCACATCGTCGGGAGGGATGTAGGAAATCCCGTCTTCATTCTTCCAGGTAAGGAGCGCCCAAAAAGGATCGCCCTCTGGGCTTGGCGGGCGACCGAGATTGGATTGAAGACATTGATAATAGCGGGTGCTACGACCATGCGGAAATTTTACCACATCTCCGGGCTGATAGGTCAACGAATCGCCTTTGCGGGTGTTTTTACTTAGAAAACCACTGGAAGGCCCGATGATATCCGTCCAGTTTTGCCACGCGAGGAAAGAGGCTCCTTCCCCAATGAGGTCCAGAAACTGAGGCTCCGCGATCTCTGCTTGCTCAAACCCCAGATCCACAATGGTAGCCGTTGATCCAGACCAGCGCTTATACAACAAAGATTTGGTTTGATCGATCACATTGTCCCAAAAAACAACCGAAATCGAATCAGAAGCGATCCTGACGATGTGCTCAGATTCGGGTCTCGCCGTGTACACTCTGTCATAGTCGTAGTGGAAACTGCCGAAGAAATTTTCTCGCCACACGACGGTGGTTTGCCTATCAGTTTCTTCTCCCATGTATGCACCAAGGGGCCCTCTGGCCTGCCAGCAAAGGTTGTTGCGAAAGATGATGGAGTCACTGGATTGAATAACTCCGGGGAGCGGTTTCATCAGGAAATTGATGAACGCATTGCCGGCTCCAAGCAGGATGTTGTTTGCGCATTCCACGCTGCCTTTTCTTGCCATGATCTGGAGGGTGTGATCCTGATGCATAGCAAAAGGAGCTGTCCAGCTCATGCCTCCCCACAAAACATTGTGCCTGATTTCGCAGTGATCGCCGAGCTGTCCAGCCTGAACGGCTTCTGCACCTGTGCGAAGAATGACATTGTGCTCCACCCGAAGCCGATTGAGTTGATGCTGTGGATCATGCCCGGTCGAACCAAGGTACAAACCCTCCCCGTCCACGTCGTGAATGTAGGTATGGTGAATATATACATCGTCCATATCCTTCGTGCCGTTTTCACTTTTGGCCATGATTCCTGCAAATCCTCCATCAGACACCTCAATGTGGTCAATTTCAAACCGGGTAGCATCGCCATATACCGTTAGTCCAACCTCATCGCTGGAGAAGCCGTTCCTGATCCAGATCCCAAAGGAGCCGCTACTCCAGCCAAAATCGACCTTGCTTCCGTTTTTTTCACAGCCGGGATACCGCACAAATCCAATATCCAACCCGGGGTCATACTGGCCTGAAAATCGCCAATTGCTACCGCCTTGGAGCAACACTTTACGCGCTTGTACCTGTCCCAAAAAATTGGTAATGATCACTGGCTGGTCTCCAGAAATTCCTTCTACCGACTCCAGGTTGATCAGGATCACATCATACACAGCTGCTTTGAGATAGATTCTATTGGGATAATGAATCGCAGGGATACCGTTACCATAATACAGGTTGTCCTTCCCTACATTGGGCTGAAGAAATAGGTAATCACCCACATTCACCCCGGGATAGAATGCGGCCACCTCGTCATCGGCTACGCCATTCTGGTCAAATTTCCCCCTAAGGTCTCCGATAATAACCGGAATAGAAACCAGGTCTAGCACCCCGCCTATTTGCCAAAGCTCAACGACAAGGTGATAAAGGGAATCGGTTTCAAAATCAAAGGAAATTGCCGAAAAAACAGAATCATTCTGAATCCTGAATGCCTGGTTATCCAGGTGATCATCGGCCAATCTCCAGAATGTTCCTTCTTTGCTCGCCTCTTCATGAAGGATAGCGACAAGACTGCCTACGGGCTGATTTTCGGTGATTCCTATCAATTCGAAAGTGATTTCCTGTTTTTGCCGGGCAGCAAGTGATGTGCAAAAGAGGAGCATCATTGTTCCAATCCAGGCACCTTTCCAGACAATTTGGGAGAAAATTTTCAGCATCTGATGCAGATATGCAGGATCATGAATAGAATTGAGTTAGCAATTTTATTCATATTACGAATACAACCTATTCTACTTTTCCGTAATATCTAACCCCAGAACGAAAAAGAGCGCCCTGATTACAGGACGCTCCATCAAACGCTTTCATTATTAAAACTTCAATCGCTAGCTGTTAATTAGCTCAATTCCGCTCCTACTTTTTCGAGCAGGGCTTTTGTGGCTTTGATGCCTTCTACTTCAGACAATCTTGAGCCTTCATATTCAATCCCAATAAAGCCTTTGTATCCAGCCTCTTTCACGATTGTCAACAATCTGCGGTAATCAGACTTGGTCTCATTGCCTGCTTCATCGAAATCGTGGGTTTTTGCACTGACACCTTTGGCAAATGGCATGAGATCAGTGGTTCCTTGGTAGCGGTCATATTCTTCGAGGCAAGTTTCCCAATCCCCTTTCTTGCGTGTGATGCAGAAATTACCAAAGTCGGGCAGGGTTCCCACGTTATCCATCCCTACTTGTCTCATGACCCCCGATAGCCAGGATCCATCAGAAGAGTATCCACCGTGGTTTTCTACGATGATATTCATACCCATCGGTTTGGCAAATTCACCGAGACGGCTTAGGCCTTCGATGGCGGCAAGCTGCACTTCTTCCCGAGTGCCTTCCCCAAAGGCATTGACCCTGATAGAGTGACACCCAAGGAACTTGGCCGCCTCGACCCACTTGTGGTGATTTTCAATGGCCTTGGTGAGCTCCGATGCTTTGGTGATCCCCAGCCCACCTTCACCATCCACCATGATGAGGACAGGAGAGACACCATTATCGGTGCAACGCCCCTTGAGGTCGTTGAGATATGCTTGGTCTTCGGCTTTGTCCTTGAAAAACTGATTCACAAACTCTACCCCCGAAATACCGAAGGTATTTTTCGCATACGCAGGGAAATCGAGGTTGTCGAGTTCTTTGGCAAACAACATCTTATGGAGTGACCATTGGGCCAGTGAGATATCGAAGAAAAGGCCCTTGGCATCTCCCATGGCAGTAGCTGCCTCAGCTCCACCTTGAGAAGAAGCTTCTTCAGCACAGGCTTGAAGAAGAAATGGGCTCAATGCGAGTCCTGCACCGGCCATCAGGCCGCCTTTGACAAATGTTCTGCGAGAGTAGCTTTTCATATCGGGTAGCGGGTTGTCGTTTCAGAAAAATGTTCAGTATAGCAAGATGCACAATTCAGGATATTCACTATCCCGCTTCATCGGTGGATTACTGAGGCTGCACGAACTCAATCCAATCGAGCTGTAGCACAACATCGGTGGTGGCCTTTCCTTCTGCGTCTTTCACCACAAGATAGAGGTCATGGAATCCGGCTGTCATATCAAAGGTCATCTCTGCAGACTGCCCACTGCCTTCTTTGGCAGGCAAGACGAGTGTTCCAATGGCAGGACCATCCGGACTATCGACATGCAGCTCCACCAAGGCACCGGAACAGTTGTTGTATCCGACGATCAGCTGAGAAAGCCCGGTAAAGTCAACAT
>JANQTF010000366.1:0-7065 GCA_030731845.1 Bacteroidia bacterium
CTGCTTGATCTTAACTCGCAAAGCCCTTTCCCCTCTTCATTTACCACCCAAAAACACGCTATGCGGCCAGAATCCTCACAGTGTTAGAATTTATTACTTAAAAATAAATGTGGAGGCAAAAAAAGCGCAGCCCAACCTCAGGTTTTCCTCGCCCAATAAGATGCTTCTGCCGACGACTCGCTCCTTGTTGGCGATGGAGGCTAATCCTGTTATTCGTCACGGCGTTACCTCAGCGTTGAGCGGATTTATCCCCTCTCTTCGTTTTACCCCCAAAAAACACCGCAAGCGACCAGAATCCTCACAGTGTTAGAATTTATCACATAAAATAATGCCGCAAGGCAAAATTCTACCTTATCAAGTCTGCACCCTGCTTGGGTAACCTGTTTGAAGTGAAGACCCTTGCGCTCCCCTACTCCACCGCTACGGTGGCTCGGGCGCAGCGCTCTCCGTCGAGGGCTGCAGACATGATGCCGCCTGCGTAGCCGGCTCCTTCGCCGCAAGGGTAGAGGCCTCGCACCTGCGGGTGCATCAGGGTTTCGGAATCGCGAGGAATGGAAACCGAAGAGGAAGTACGCGACTCCACGCCCACGAGCACGGCTTCATTGGTGAGATAGCCTTTCATTTTCTGCCCAAAAGCCTGCAATCCCCCTCGCAAGCGCTTGGTGATGCGCTCAGGAAGCACCTCTGCCAAATCCACGGAGGTGATTCCAGGCAGATAGGAGCAATCGGGTAAACTGCTTGACAGCGATCCATTGATGAAATCGGCCATGCGCTGCGCAGGCGCAACTTGCCTGCCGCCACCGGCCACGAAGGCCCGCTGCTCAATCGCAGCCTGATAGGCCATGGCCGCAAGCGGATCCTGCTGCGTTCCGGGAATATCTTGCAATTGCAACTCCACCACCATCCCTGAATTGGCAAAGCCCGTGTTGCGCATCGAGGGCGACCATCCATTCACCACCAATTCTCCCTCGGCAGTGGCAGCGGGACAAATAATCCCGCCCGGACACATACAAAAGCTGTACACGCCCCGGTCTTGCACCTGCTGCACGAGGCCATAAGATGCTGCGGGCAATCCTTCGGGCCGCCCGGTGGGGCAGCTATATTGAATTTTGTCGATGATCTCCTGCGGATGCTCAATCCGCACACCAAGGGCAAAGGGCTTGGCATGAATCTCGATGCCACGCCGATGAAGCAGCGTGAAAATATCCCTGGCGGAGTGTCCCGTTGCCAGAATGAGGTGCTCTGCGCGTTCCCATTCACCACCATTCAGACAGATGCTGTGCATCTTTCCCTCCACGACCTTGAGGTCGGTGAGTTTGCAATCAAATCGCACCTCACCGCCACAGGCGATGATTTCATCGCGCATGGCTTCGATGATTTTGGGGAGCTTGTTGGTCCCGATGTGCGGATGGGCATCGATGAGAATTTCCTCGGTAGCCCCAAATTGGACGAGCAAATCGAGCACACGCCTCACATCGCCGCGCTTGGTGGACCTGGTGTAGAGTTTACCATCGGAAAAGGTACCGGCACCGCCCTCGCCAAAGCAATAGTTGCTTTCGGGGTTCACAATTCCCTCTTTGTTGAGGGTGGCGAGGTCGCGTCGGCGCTCTCTCACGGCTTTGCCACGCTCAATCACAATGGGCTTTTTGCCAAGTCGGATCAGCTCAAGGGCGGCAAATAATCCGGCAGGCCCTGCCCCAATGATGTGAACCGGATCGGCATTGGCTACTTGTTGCCCCTCAAATACTGGCGGTACTGCCTCCTCTACAGGCTGCTCCAACCACACTTCGTAGCGAAGCACGAACTTCACGTTTCCTTTACGGGCATCGATCGACCTGCGGCGCAGCCGTGTAGCAAAAATCTCCTCCGACTTAACACTAAGTTTGCGGGCAATGAGGCGCTTGGTGGTGGCATCATTGCTATATTCAGCCGGAGAGAGGGTAATATCTACAAATTGGGACATAGCCGCAAAGATACCGGGGATTTTCCATTTTTCAGACTGGCAGAGAAAGCATCAGAGGAATAAATCGACGAACTTGCTCCAGACTTACTCCACGACAAACGAACAAAATGAATCCAAAAACCATTGCCCTCGTGGCCCACGACAACAGAAAGGCAGAACTCATTGATTGGGTAGGATGGAATTGGGAACAACTACTCCCGCACAAGTTGGTCTGCACTGGCACAACAGGCCGATTGGTAGAAGCGATGCTGAGAGAGAAATTATCGGATAGCATCGAATCAAGCCTCGACATCACTTTGTTGAAATCGGGTCCATTGGGGGGAGATCAGCAGTTGGGCGCCAAAATCGCCGAGGGAGAGGTGGATCTCTTTATTTTTTTGTGGGACCCCATGACAGCACAACCCCACGATGTGGATGTGAAAGCTCTCTTGCGGATTTCGACCATGTACAACGTGCCCACGGCCTGCAATCGCAGCACAGCAGACTACCTGATTTCGTCACCACTGTTCAATTCTGATTATCTACCCGCCAACTCTGACTTTGCGGAATACAAGAACAGAAAGCTATAATCAGGAATTTTAACTCCTGATTATCAACAACTTATTTCCGGCATAAAATCCTCTAACGGACGCTTGCTGTTTGTTTCACACCACTCAGGATTCGTTGTAAAATTTTTCGGGTAATCAAATAAGTAGGCTTCACCCCCACCAAACCGAGGCTGCCAGATGCAAGGGTATTTCCCGTAACGAGAGGATTATCCGAGGCGTAGTAGGCATAGCGGATGGTGACGTGGCGGTTGATGTGTTGCCGAATGAGGGTAGCAGCCTGTATGGCTTTTTGATAGTGAGCGCCTTCCATTTCCAGGCCGATGGCCCCCCAGGACGATAGCTTGAAGTAAGCGAGCACGTCTCTATTTTGGAGCGAAGTTCCTAAGACCGTAATCATCGGGCCAGCACAAACAAACTTTGCTTCGCCTGCAAAATCGTCGCAGGTAAAGTCATTCTGGATCGGGTAATTGTCAGCAGTGCCTTCAAATACGTGTGAGGTAGGAACCATGATGTCGCCTTTTTCTCCTTCGAGGATCCCCGCCTTACCCATGATATTGATAGAGGCGACATTGAGAAAAACCTCATTTCCATTGGAGAAATATGGCTTAATGAGCTCATCCATGGTTTCGTATGCCTGCTCCCCAAAGGCATAATCCATGACAAGGATTACAGGCTTATGCTCTGCCAGGTAGTGCGCATCGGCTTGCAGCTCGGGGGCGAGCAGGGTCAGATCGAGTTTAGCGGTATCAAAGATTTGGATGCCCATGTTGGTCCCAAAAGGGTCATCGAGCTCAAACATTCCATGGAGTTCGGCATATTCAGCTACCATGTTGCGCAAGAGCTGATTTTCTGCCTTACTGAGCTCGAGGGCAATCTTTTCAATATTCGGTTCCTGAGGCAATCGCTGACTGAGTGCAGGCCAGCCAAAGAGCGAGTTCATCACACTATGTAGGTTGGCGCTGATGATGTGCAGGGGCCTATCGAGGAGATGTTGGCTCTCGAGATATCCTTTGATTTGGTTGGCCCAGCGTTCGCCATACATGTGGTGCCCGATGCGGTCTCTCAGGGTTGGGCTGAACGAAATTGTGCGCTGAGATCCTTTTTCAGACTCAGTCATGGAGATGTGGGCGAGATGATACACAATTTTGAACAAGCCATTGTTGGTCTTGGATTCACTTTCGAGCCGCTGATAGGCAAACCTGGTTTCGCTAAAACTTCTCCCAAGCAAGGTGGAGAGATAGGTGAGCGCTACATCACGGTTCTCGTGGTGCACTTCTGTATCACCGTTCACAATGGCTTCGAGCTCCTTCCATTCAGACACAAAATTGCCTTCATCGTCGCGGGCATGTCTGGCTATTTTATCGGCTTCGAGGTAGAGAAAGGTCAAGTGTGTGAGGATGTCATAAATTTCGCTTCGCCCCCGGGTTACCTCGATATACATTCTGTCTTTGTCGATGCGATAGCAATTTCGGCGGCGTTTGGCAGGAATGAGCACGGAAAACCCCGAATCATTTAGACCTTCTTCTGAGACGAGCTTCACAAAGTGGCATTCTTCGATGCCTTTTGGCAAACGGTCAATAACATAGACCAGTCCATCCAATTCTACTTTATTGGGATCAGTCATGGATCCATAAATCTCAGGGCTGAGGGTTTTTAGGGAATCAGCCAACACACCGCCTGAAGGGCCATTTTGGCGAAACCAGCCTCTGTTGAACAAGTGTCTCATTTCGATATAGAGCCGCTCAATGGCGGCTCTGGAGTCTCTGGCTTTTGAAATTTCGTTTTCTGTCAATTGCATATACATACTTTTCGGGGTGAGTCGTAGGGAAGACATGATTATCTGGCAAAAAGCAAGATCTTCCAACAATGAAGGTAATACTTGCGTTGAAGGTATTACTTAAAAACCCTCACAAACGTTACCCACACGTAATTTTATCTCTATTATGAACAAGTTTTTTCTTCGAATCTCCGGAATGATGATGTTGGTGCTACTTTCGCTGCCTATGCAGGCCCAGGAGTTTGCCAAAGTGGACAAAAGCCCCGCCGACATTGCCCTCTATCGACAAGATGGAACTCCCCTCATCAAGGTGGTGTATAGCCGACCCGCCAAACGGGAGCGCAGCATTTTCGGAGAGCTCATCCCATTTGATCAGGTGTGGCGCACCGGCGCCAATGAGGCCACCGAAATCAGAGTCTATAAAGATGCCAAAATCAACGGGCAAGAGCTTAAGGCCGGCATCTACAGCTTGTTTACCATTCCAAGGGAAGATACATGGACCATCATCTTCAGCAATCAGACAGATGTTTGGGGTGCTTATCAGTACGATGACGCCGCTGATGTGATTCGGGTAGATGTGCCTGCAACCGTGGCCGAAGATTCTTTGGAGCTCTTTGGGGTAGCATTTATGGAAATGGATGATTCTGTTCAGCTCGTATTGGGATGGGACACAACTCGTGTTGCCATTCCATTTATTTTCTAGTACTTTGATCAAATACAAAGAGGAGTCACGCCAATCAAATTGGGGTGACTCCTCTTTTTTATGTACAAGCCTTGATGTGCTTTGGAGATTGACAAACTCAGCTCTCAGCGCCTCGCATTTTCAAACCAGATCGTCTTATCGATTGGTGTCCACGCCATACACCACAGATACATTATTGTAGGACCCGTTTTCGTCGATGTAGAAAATAAAACTGGCCGTGCCACGGCTCAGGCTCCGATTGGCATACACCCCGATAGAAACATCTTTGCTCTCCCCTGGCTGGATGTCGCCGATGTCAATGACTTTATCGATTTCGATACCATTGATACCGTTGAGCTCTTCTGGCCTGATCTGCACATTTCTCGCAGTCCATTTCCCTGTATTTTTGAGGGTAAAGGTAATCAGCGCGCCTTCTCCGGGATCGATGATATTGTTGTTGTTGTCGTCTATGTAGGTTACATCATCCATGTCTTCGAGGACCGGGTAGCCAAAGTCCATTTTGACAGGAAGGGAGGTTGCCACAAATTTTTGTGCATAGCCCGAAAGGCTGGCAAGCAGGAGAAAAACGAGTGAGATCCACTTCATGGTTAGTCGATTTTTTGAATTTTGATAGAATGAAGAATTTTCCCGCTCTCAGACTTGAGAATCAGATAATAGCTGCCTTCGGCTAGCCTTTCGAGGTTGAAAGTGGTTTCAACCGGAGCCTGGATCCGAAGGTTCTGAATCGGGAGGCCCGTTGGCCGACCAAGCAAGTCATAAATTCCTGCGTTGAGCGTCAGCAATTTATCAGAGCTGATGGTGAAATTCAGAAGATTTCTGGCAGGGTTGGGCCAATACTGAAAATCAAGCAGGGCAAAAACGCCCTCTTCGATCGACACAGGATAAAGATTCTCTTGCTGGAATCCTTGTGTGAGAACGAGGTTTCCACTGCTGCCGGTCGCAGTGGTGACCACTGCCTCCCCAACCGAGTATTGCAGGCTAAATCCATTGACTTCTGAAAATCCGCCCATCGTCGTGACGAGGGTTCGGGTGAGCGTATCTGGCGTTTGTGCCCATCCAAGAGATGCACAAGCCACAAACAGCGTCGAAATGAATATCTTTTTCATAGAGATGAAATAAAGCCCATGCCAACTGTTACCGAGGTAGCGGCTGACATGGGCTGGTAATCATTATTTTTCTAACGCTTTAATTCTGGCTTCGAGGGCCTTGATCAGGTCCATTTGGGTCTGGAGCAGCTCCGTCTGGGCCTCAATCTGGCCCTGCTGCTCTTTCACCGCATTGATCAATACAGGCACGAGATCGGTGTATGACATTCCGTAGAGGGGCAGCTCTTCTGTGGTCACTTCCCCGGTTTCGGGATCCACTTTCACAGAATGGGTTCTCACCGCCTCACTTACTACCTCAGATACCTCCTGAGCAATGAGGCCAATCTTGCGGCCTTGCTCAGGGTGTGCAATCCAATTGTAGCTCACGGGGCGAAGCGCCATGATTTCAGACAAGCCGTATTCGAGGGCTTCTACTTGCTCCTTGGCACGAATATCGGAGGTCTGAATGGTGGCATTCACCGCCCAGATATCATTCCACTTGAAGGTAGCAGAACCCAGGTCATAGACATCGGTCGTGGTAGGAATCCAAGACCCATCCACGGTAATCTCTGCTACATTAATGCTGTCTGCTATCCAATTTGTCCCGGTATATCGAAGGAATTCGTCGTTGTCAGGTGCCGTTGAGGAAACGTCTGTTCCTTGGAGCGCCGTCACGGTGAGGCCAGCTGTGAAATCACCACTCACATCGCCTGAGGCGGCTGTGGTCAGCAGCACATCGTCTGCTCCATTGGTGTCTCCTGTGTTGGCAACAACCCCTGCGGTAATGTCGATGCCTGAGCCTGCCGTGTAGGTGGTGTTTTCGTCAGTACCTGGCTCCCATTCTGAAGTCAGGCCGTTCCACTTCAGCACCTGACCGGTGGTGGTCGGGGCAGTAGGAGAAACCGCACTGCTCTGA
Organism: Bacteroidia bacterium; assembly: GCA_030731845.1. Taxonomy (GTDB): domain Bacteria; phylum Bacteroidota; class Bacteroidia; order J057; family J057; genus JANQTF01. The sequence goes on from JANQTF010000366.1 coordinate 6,993, forward strand.
ATAGCTGTCACGGTAAGACCAGCTGTGAAATCACCACTCACATCGCCTGAGGCGGCTGTGGTCAGCAGCACAT
>JANQTF010000366.1:7165-9776 GCA_030731845.1 Bacteroidia bacterium
GCTCCATTGGTGTCTCCTGTGTTGGCAACAACCCCTGCGGTAATGTCGATGCCTGTGCCTGCCGTGTAGGTGGTGTTTTCGTCAGTACCTGGCTCCCATTCTGAAGTCAGACCGTTCCACTTCAGCACCTGACCGGTGGTGGTCGGGGCAGTAGGAGAGACACCACTTCCTTGAAGCGCAACGACTGACAAGGAGGCAAAAACACCGCTGACATCTCCTCCGGCGGCGGTTCCGATGTTGATATCATCTGCCCCGTTCACATCACCTGTATTGATGATTTGGTTGGAGCCATTGATGGTGATTCCAGTGCCAGCCGTGTAGGTGGTATTGTTGTCCAACCCAAGATCCCAAACGCCGTTGATGGCATCCCACTTGAGAAGCTGCCCATTTACTGAAGGAGTCGAGGGGGCAACTGGGTTGCCTTGAATTCCACTCACGACGAGGGAAGAGAAGGTACCACTCACATCACCACCCGCTGTGGTGCTGATGAGTACATCGTCATTTCCATTTGTATCACCACTGTTGATAATGGTATTTCCAGAAACAGTGATCCCGGTACCTGCCTGATACATGGTGACCAATCCACCACCATTGGATAGGGTAAGTTGATTACCTGTCTGGGACAGGGTTTGGAGCTCGTTGGTTGCATCTGCATCGGCATCATCGTTGGTTCCTGGCTCCCATTGACTCAAAGCAGAATTCCAGCTGAGGACTTCTCCATCGGTGGTAGGGGAAGATGTCGAAATTGCATTTCCCTGAATGGCTACTACGTCGATATTGGTATATAGCCCCGTGATATCTCCCCCAAAAACAGTTCCTGTTGTGAGATCGTCAAATGGATTGATATCACCGGAGTTACTGATTATTGTTCCAGCAATGGAAATCCCAGGGCCGGCGACATAGGCAATTCCTGCATCAGTTCCAGGTTCCCACTGATTGGTTCCTGCATTCCACTTCAAGACTTGTCCGGTAAATGTGGGAGCCGTTGCAGAAACCGTTTGCCCTTGCAGGCCTGTGACTGTGAGATTGGAGAATGTTCCATCCACATCTCCTCCAGCTATCGTGGAAACAAGAACATCGTCAGATCCGTCGAGGTCACCAGTATTGGCAATGGTGGTCCCAGTTACACTGATCCCCGTACCTGCCTGATACAGCGTGAGGGTCCCTCCGCCATTCGACAAGGTAAGGTTGGCACCTGACTGAGAGATCGTTTGTAGCTCATTGGTTGGATTGGCATCCGCATCGTTTACAGAGTCAGCTGCGGAAAACCACTGGCCATTGTTGTATTTCAGGACCTGCTTGTTGGTTGGGATCAGGTTGGCAATAGGAACGCCCTGAATACCCACCACAGTGGGATTAGGATAGGTTCCATCGAGATCACCTGAGGCATTGTCCCCAATCTTGATGTCGTCGGTTCCGTCGGTATCCCCCGTATTGGAGATCACATTGCTGGTCACGTTGATGCCAGTACCAGCCGTAAATAGCGTAACTGTGCCACCACCATCAGACAAGGTAAGCTGATTCCCAACTTGCGAGATGGCCTGAATTTCATTGAGAGGATCTGCATCTGCATCTCCGGTGGCATCTGTTCCAGGCTCCCATTCGCTCGTAGCAGAATTCCATTTCAGGACCTGCCCGTTAGTTGTAGGTACATTGGTAGAAACATCGGTCCCTTGCAAAGCTGTCACCGTGAGACCGTTGGTAAAATCACCACTTACGTCACCAGTGGCAGCCGTTGTCAGCAGCACATCATCTGTGCCATCTGTGTCACCAGTATTGGTAATGACAGTGCCAGCGACAGCAATACCCGTACCCCCTGTGTAATTCGAGCCATCATCGGAGCCGGGCTCCCATTCGCCAGAGGTGCTGTTCCACTTCAATACCTGCCCGTTGGCAGAAGGTGCTGTGGTGGAAACGCCCGTTCCCTGAAGTCCTGTCACGGTGAGGCCAGCGGTGAAATCACCACTTACATCGCCAGAAGCGGCGGTATTCAGCAACACATCGTCGGAGGCGTTTGTATCTCCAGTGTTGGAAATGGTATTTCCTGTTACACCAATGCCAGTTCCAGCCTGAAAAAGGGTCACTACCCCACCGCCGTTCGACAGCGTGAGATCTGCTCCTGTTTGAGAAATGGTCTGGAGTTCGTTGGTTGGATTGGCATCGGCATCGTCCACCGCATCAGCAGAAGGCACCCACTGCCCAGCTACGTACTTGAGTACTTGTCCGGCAACAGGCACGGTGTTGGAAACCGTTTGGCCCTGGAGTTTTGCGACAGTTGGGTTGGGATAGGTTCCGGTCAAATCGCCCGTGGCAGCTGCACCGATCAGCAGATCGTCAGCAGCATTGGTGTCGCCGTTGTTAATGATGGTATTGCCAGAGACAATGATTCCAGTTCCAGCCTGAAAAAGGGTGACTACGCCACCGCCATTCGACAGCGTGAGGTCTGCTCCTGTTTGAGAAATGGTCTGGAGTTCGTTGGTGGCAGAAAGGTCACCTGTGTTGGTGATCACCGTTCCGGTCACGTCAATACCTGCACCTGCGGTGTAGGTGGTTCCGTCATCGGAGCCGGGCTCCCATTCGCCAGAGGTGCTGTTCCACTTCAATACCTGCC
>JANQTF010000367.1 GCA_030731845.1 Bacteroidia bacterium
TATTTCCGAACGGTTCTACAGTCAAGAAAGCCGTTTTCTTTGCTGTACACAACAACCCCTACATTGACGAATTCACCGGTGAAGTGATCGTGAACGTATCTAATTATCTGATAGTGATACTTCTTCATGTTGTCATTACTTGATGGATAGAAGCTGCAAAGTCTACCTTGTGTTTCAGGTTTGTCAGCAAGTACTGTCTTATTTCTCCCACTTCAGGCACATTAAATTCTTCGGGCAAAAGTTCTAAAACTCTTCTCCAAAAATCGCTGGTATCTGTGATCTTACTCATGAGGTTAGTTTCCACGCTTGTTGAGGTTCTTCGGATATGATGAGTTTTTCATTCCCTTCATATCGTACAGATACCGAACCCGCCGAAGGCTCCAGATCTCCCTGCGATTCGACTAGCTCTTCGGTCATCGCCTTCTATAACATGCTTTTCTTCAGTATTGTGGCCATTATCTGGATCTTTACCTGATAGTAAGCATTCTGCAAATGGCCCCAGTATCCCTATTTACGATGTTCGCGATATTTCGGTAAATCCACAAGGGAATTGTTAAAGATTCATCAAAACAAATCTCATCCCCCCAAAAAAAATTTCACCACCCCATCCCATCCTCCACCTCCAATCCAGTTAGAATCTTTTCTCCCATTGTGCTATATTTGCGGCCCTAATCGCCTGGGAACATTCTTCCTTGATCACTTTGACCGATCTTTCGGTTTTAACATACCTACAACATGTCGTCCAAGATTCTTTATACCCATACCGACGAAGCCCCTGCTCTGGCTACCAGATCTTTTCTGCCGATCGTTCAAGCATTTGCCAAGCAATGTGGCATCAAAATGGAAACGGTGGACATCTCCCTCGCAGGAAGAATCCTCGCGAATTTCCCTACCTACCTCAAGCCAGAACAACAAGTGGCCGATGCCTTGGCGGAATTGGGCGAGTTGGTGAAGATGCCAGAGGCCAACATCATTAAATTGCCCAATATTTCCGCTTCGATTCCTCAGTTGAAAGCAACCATCAAAGAGTTGCAGGCAGACGGGTTCGCCGTGCCCAATTACCCGGACGAACCTAAGACCGACGAAGAGAAAAGCATCAAAGCTACCTACGATAAGATCAAAGGAAGTGCGGTAAATCCTGTCTTGAGAGAAGGAAACTCTGACAGAAGAGCCCCCAAGCCTGTGAAGGCCTATGCCAGACAATTCCCGCACTCCATGGGCAAATGGTCTGCCGATTCTGCTACGCATGTAGCTACGATGGAGTCGGGTGATTTTTTCTCCAATGAAAAATCAGTTACCATCGCCAAAGCCGGAACTGTGACCATCCAATTGGTCGGTGCGAATGGAACAACCGTCCTGAAAAAGCCTATTCCTGTGTTGGAAGGGGAGATCATCGATGCGACGGTCATGAGCAAAAAAGCCTTGATCGCTTTCTTTGAAGCGCAGATCGCCGATGCGAAAGCCAAGGGCGTATTGTTCTCGCTACACATGAAGGCAACCATGATGAAGGTGTCTGACCCGATCATCTTTGGCCACGCTGTGAAAGTGTTTTTCAAGCCCGTGTTTGAAAAATTTGGAAAAGAACTGGACGCAGCCGGGGTGAATGTCAACAACGGCCTTGATAGCCTACTAGGCAACCTCGACAAGCTGGCACCAGACGTAAAAGCAGCCGTAGAGGCTGATATTGCCACTTGTCTGGCGGAAGGTCCGGACCTGGCCATGGTGGATTCTAACAAGGGAATCACCAACCTGCACGTCCCTAGCGATGTCATCATTGATGCGTCCATGCCTGCCATGATCAGAACCTCGGGGCAGATGTGGAACAAAGACGGAAAACCTCAGGATACCAAAGCAGTTATTCCGGATAGCTCTTACGCAGGGATCTATCAGGCGACGATCGACTTCTGCAAAGAACATGGCGCGTTTGATCCCAGGACCATGGGCACCGTGCCCAATGTTGGCTTGATGGCTCAGCAGGCGGAGGAATACGGTTCGCACGACAAGACATTTGAAATTCCTTCGGCTGGCAAAGTGCAGGTGGTTGACAATGCAGGATCAGTATTGATGGAGCATGACGTAGAGGAAGGCGATATCTGGAGAATGTGTCAGGTAAAAGACCTGCCGATTCAGGACTGGGTGAAGCTCGCGGTGAGCCGCGCAAGAGCAACTGGTGCACCTACCATCTTTTGGCTGGATGAAAACAGAGCGCACGACGCGCAGGTCATCAAAAAGGTGAAGGCCTATTTGCCAGATCATGATACCACTGGATTGGACATCAGAATCATGTCTCCCCTTGAAGCGACCAAGGTTTCTATTCAGCGAATGAAAGACGGAGAAGATACCATCTCTGTGACAGGAAACGTGTTGAGAGATTACAACACCGACCTTTTCCCAATCCTGGAGCTAGGCACAAGTGCCAAGATGTTGTCCATTGTTCCGTTGATGAACGGCGGTGGCTTGTTTGAGACGGGAGCGGGTGGCTCTGCGCCCAAGCACGTGCAGCAGTTCAACCAGGAGAATCACCTGAGATGGGATTCTTTGGGCGAATTTCTGGCCTTGGCGGTTTCTTTGGAACACGAAGCCAAAGCCAAGAACAATCCTAAAGCCCAAATCATCGCCGACGCATTAGACAACGCGACCGTCTCTTTGCTCCAAAATGGAAAATCTCCTTCCAGAAAAGTAAAGGAGCTGGACAACAGAGGCAGCCATTTCTACCTTGCGCTGTACTGGGCCCAGGAGTTGGCCAACCAAACAGCTGATGCTGAGTTGAAAGCCACATTTGCCCCGATTGCAGAAGCCCTGGCCAGCAACGAAGCCAAGATCCTGGAAGAGCTTAATTCCGTACAAGGCGCTCCGATGGACATCGACGGATATTATTATCCAAGCGAAGCCAAAGCCACAGCAGCGATGAGACCAAGCGCCACCCTCAACGCGATCATCGACGCGATCTAGGGGGAGGTGCTCATAAGCGCCGTTTTTACCGCAATGGCGCTAAGCATGAAAAAGTTCGCAAGGGAATCCAGTCTGATTCCTTTGCGAACTTTGTTTTTGCATTCCGTCTTAGCGGTGAAAATCAACCCGCTACCACAGCTTCCCCGCAACACTAGCCGGAACGCCATCCTTGTGCAGCATCACATGGATCGTCTTATATCGGAAATACGCTTCTGAGACAAACACGTAGCCGCCGCAGGCATTGCTGTCGCCCCAGGAGTTTTTCACGAGGTAGTATTTGTGGCCATTTTGGTCTTTGGCGATACCCGTGATGTGCATCAGGTGATCGTCTGTGGTGCGCTGATCGTCGAAAGCCGCTTGTCGGAGTTCTTCGGTGATGTCCATCTCTTTTTGAGGATGGTCGAATACTTCTGCTTGCTGTGTGGCATTCATCTCATTCCAGTCGATCCAGGGGATGACGGCAACACCGTTGCGGTGAGAAAACGTCTTTTCACTCACGTCGGCATCCCAGGCCACGGTGTAGCCTTGCTCGAGGGCGTGATCCACCGTCGCCACGAGCTCGTCGAGGGGGAGGTTCCACATGGCGTGGTAGTCCCAGTTGTCGGGAACCATGAGGACAGATTGCTGATAGTAGGGCTGAAATTGGAAGGACATCAGCTCCACATAGTCATTCATGTCTAGCTCCAATGATTCTGCAAAAGACTGAGGCGTGTAGGTCTCGCCTCTATATTCAAACGTCTCCGGAACTTCTCCCAGATAAGCATCCAGGATTCCCTCCAGGGCATCATCCCACTGAGAAGTGAGCTGCTTTTTTCTGTTCTTCACCACCGCCTCAACAAACGATTCAATGATCGCTTCCATTTTATTGTGATTGTGCTGGCCAGGATTGACGAGCTTACCCGAGTAGGCCGATTCCGGCATCATCCCACTTTGAGAAAATATGGTATTCACATCGTGAAACAAGCCGCCGCCGCTCAATCTGGCGCTACCGTGCATACGCACGTATTGGTCGGCTTTCATCGGCCAGATCTGCCGCACGACATACATCTCCGAAAGGTCATATTGCCCTTTGCCCATGCGCAGCAGCTCAGACTCAAAAAAGGACACCGTGGAGAAACTCCAGCAAGTGCCGGAACTCGCCTGATCCTTCACAGGCGTCGCATCGAGAGAGGTCTCGATGGTAAATTCATAGTGACCACCCGGCTTGTTGCGGATGATTTCTTCCTGAGCGATCAGGGGCAAACTGCCAAGCATGAGGAAGAGGAGCACGAGGTTTTTCATTTGGTATAATCAGAGGTTAGGTCTTTGGAAATCCCCCTGCGGGTTGGCCTGAGCGAAGGGGGGACTTAGATATTGAGAAGCGAGAGGTTAAGATAAGAAAATCCGTAGACGCGGGTCTTGCGCCCGCGTCAGGTCTTGCGCCCGCGTCGGGTCTTGCGCCCGCGTTTGAGAAGCGAGATATTGAGAAGCGAGAGGTTGAGATAAGAAAATCCGTAGACGCGGGTCTTGCGCCCGCGTCAGGTCTTGCGCCCGCGTCGGGTCTTGCGCCCGCGTTTGAGAAGCGAAATATTGAGACCAAGAAGGCATAAATAATCCAGTCTCGCATCTCAAAGCAAAGCGGTCTCGCCTCTCAACATCCCAAAGCAAAGCGGTCTCACCTCTCAACATCTCAAAGCCCCAGTTTCTTCGCAACCTTTTTCGGCACAGACGCTTTGTGCACCATGACATCCATGGTTTTGTAGCGCACGTAGGCTTCTGAGGCGTAGAGGTATCCTCCACAGGCGTTGCTGTCGCCCCAGGAGTTTTTGACGATATAGTACTTATCGCCGTTTTGGTCTTTGGCGATGCCAGTGATGTGCATGCCATGGTCATCTGTGGTTTCAAAATTATCAAAAGCCTCCTGACGAATGTCCTGGGAAATGGTGAGTTGGGGGAGGGGGGCATCTTTGGCAGCAGTGAAATCACCGTTGGCAGGGACCACAGCCACCCCGTCGCGGTACAAAAATCCTTTTTCACTCACATCTGCGGCCCAGGCCACGGTGTAGCCATTTTCAAGCGCGTGGTCGATCGTAGCCATCATCTCATCAATCGGAAGATTGTACACCTGCTTGCTATCCCAGTTATCAGGGACTTCGAGCATAAAGGTTTCATAAAACGGGTGATGGGTATAGCTACTAAGTTCCACATAGTCGTCGGCATTCAAGCCAAGCGAAGCGGTGAAGGTAGTAGGGGTGAAGGACTGACCGTTGTATTCAAAAGAAGCGGGATATTCGCCCAGATATGCATCGAGGATCGCAGTAAATGCCGGGAACCAACGGCTGGAAAGCTCCTCATGTTCGATCACAGCATCACAAACGGCTTTGGTGACAGCGTCGAGCTCGCCGTGGTTGTGGCTGGAAGATCCACCAATAAGGCCTGGATACGCGGATTCGGGCACGAGACCATTGGTTTTGAGAACGGCGGTCACATCATGAAAAGCACCGCCACCGGCAAAGTTCAGGCTTCCATGCATGCGCACGTACTTACGGGCCTTTTCCAGGTAGGTGTTGCGCACGACATACATCTCTGAGAGATTGTATTCGCCTTTACCCATTCGCATCAGCTCCGACTCCAAAAAGGAAAGCGTGGAAAAGCTCCAGCAGGTAGAAGATCTGGATTGGTTTTTCACGGAGGTGACCCCATGCTCTACTTCAATCGTGAAATGGTAGCCGCCGCCGGGCTTGTTGGTGATGGTCTCCTCCTGCGCAAAAGCCATTGCTGGCAGGATCAGCAACAAGGCTGTCATGTGGAATACTCGTTGGAGCTTCATCATGTGTGTAAGGTCCTTAGGGTTGGTAAATGGGTTTGGTGCAAAACAAGAATTGAAAGTAAACAATCTCTGGTATAATGTGGAATCTTACGCCAAATTGGTATATCCGAAATAGACCAATCAGCTCGGTGCTTTCGCAATCCTAGCGATCGATTTTTCTCACTTTTTGATGTTTGGTGGTCGCATCAATCATTCTCACGTAGGAGATTCGATTGCCCGTTTCTGTTGACTCATATTCCCAGCCATCGGCTGAGTGGATAATTTTGCAGAGGCCCAGGTCATATCGCAGCGCCTGCACCAAGTCTCCTTCCCGCAGGGGTTGGCCATCCATGTCAACGAATAGGGGGCCATCCTGTTTTTGTTTTCCGTTTGGACTTTTCTTTTTAAACCAGCTTAGCATAAGCCTGATGTTTAGGAGATAAATAGTCAAGAGAAATTTGTGCGATAAGGTACAGATTATTCGTTATTCACTCAGAATAGAAGAGAAAACACGGGGGATTTCTGCTTCATTTTCATCGAATGATCTTTTGTTCCTCGTTAAATCTGCTACCTTTGTATCCATGTGGCGCTGCCTGTTTTGTATGTGCAGAGCCTTCACAAAAAAGTCTAAACCAATAACGCCATGCTGTTCACGGCAATTCTCCCCCGAATGTTGATGTTTCTTGGATCGCTGGGTGGCCCGGAGGTGATTTTGATCCTGGTGGTTGTCCTGCTTCTCTTTGGCGCCAAGAAAATTCCAGATCTGGCCCGAGGCCTTGGAAAAGGTATCCGGGAGTTCAAAGACGCTTCCCAGGAAATCAAGCGTGAAATTGACAGCGAAGCTTCTTCTATCGAGAAATCCCTGAAGGATCAGGACTAATATCCCAGGTTCTTGAAGTATCCGCTTTCTTTTTATTCGACACAGAAACTTATTTCTACCGGCTCGCTCACCTGCAGCGATCTGGTAGATTTTTTTTTGGCACGCATCGCCGAAACTCGACACCACAACTGGTTTATTGAGGTGTATGAAGACGAAGCAAAAGCCCGTGCCAAGGAAATAGACAAGAAAATCGCTGCTGGCAAAGCCGGATCGCTTGCCGGGCTTGTGATCGGTGTCAAGGATGTCATTGCCTATCAGGGCCACGGCCTCCAGGCTTCCTCCTCCGTCTTGGATGGCTTCAAATCCGAGTTTACCGCCACAGCCTTGCAGCGCCTCCTCGATCAGGATGCCATCGTGATCGGGCGGCAAAACTGCGATGAGTTTGCCATGGGCTCCTCCAATGAGCGAAGCAAATACGGTCCCGCAGCCAACCCCATCGATCCGGCATGTGTGCCCGGTGGCTCATCGGGTGCCTCGGCTGCATCGGTAGCTGCAGGTTGTTGCCACGCCTCTTTGGGGAGCGACACAGGCGGTTCTGTCCGTCAACCCGCCTCTTTTTGTGGCGTGGTAGGACTCAAGCCCACCTACGGGCGCGTGTCCCGATGGGGCTTGATCGCCTACGCCTCCTCCTTCGATCAGATCGGCCCGATGACCCACAGCGTACGCGATGCAGCCATGCTGCTCGACGCCATGGCTGGCCAGGATGACCGCGATCATACCCTGCTCGACATGCCGCATTCCCCCACCGCTCAGGTTCTTGACCTGCCGCTTGGGCGACCCCTGCGCATCGGCATCATCAAAGAAACAGTCGATTCTGATGGCCTCGACCCAGCCATTTCTGGCTATCTTACCCAACTGATCTCCAAGCTCCATGACTTTGGCCATAGCGTAGAGACTTGCTCTTTCCCGTTGTTGCCCTACATGGTTCCCTGCTACTACATCCTCACCACAGCAGAGGCCTCTTCCAATCTCAACCGGTTTGATGGGGTGCATTATGGCAGAAGAAGCACCGAAGCAAAGGATTTGCTCGAGCTCTATCAAAAATCCAGAAGCGAAGGATTTGGCGTCGAAGTGCAAAAACGAATCATGCTCGGCTCCTTTGTGCTGTCAGAGGGCTATGTAGATGCCTTCTTTACCCACGCACAGCGGGTTCGGCAGCGGATTTACGACGAGACCATGGCCTTGTTTGAGGACTATGATTTGCTCTTGTCTCCCACAGCGCCTACGGCTGCTTTCCGACAGGGCGAGAAGCTTTCCGATCCTGTCACGATGTATCTCAGCGATATTTTCACCGTTCATGCCAACTTGGTTGGTGCGCCCGCCATTTCTCTTCCTTTGGGGATGAATGCTGATGGTATGCCACTCGGTGTGCAGCTCATGAGCGCGCCCTGGCAGGAAGAGTTGCTCCTCAGAGCCGCAGTCCAGCTATTGCCTGATGAGGAAACTTCCATTTTCCCAGAAGCTGAATAGGGCATTTGTTCTGCTTCAATGCCATTCATTTTTTTTCCTTGCTACCATGACCAGGCAGATGCCAGATATCTTGTTGGCGAAGGAAGGTCCTCTTGTTGCGGAAAATTCATCGGAGGTTCGCCCAGGCTGATGCGATCAAAACACACTTCGTGGTAATTGTAATACCTGCCCGTGGCGGCGGTCATTCCCCAATAAACCTTGTCATTCCCTCCAAATACCTGGTTGATCAGGTCATGTTGCGCCGAAATGCGCTCCACTCCGTCTATCAAGACAGATAACCGCTGAATCTCTGGTTGCCAGCGTACGATGAGGCTATGTCTCCGGCAATCCTCCAAATTGGGAATCACCACGGGCCCCACCAAATTGGCCCAGTGCCCGATGCGGCCATTGAGCATGATGGCAAGATGATCTTCCGCAGGGTCACCGAGGTGCTCATTGCACCAGGTATCTATTTCAATTCCTACCGACGGCACCAATCCGGCAAATCCGATTCCTTCGCCCACATATCCCAGGCGATTGGCCTGTGGCGTAAATGCAAAAACCATCCCATCCGCTCCTGCTTCGTCTTCGCAGCCTACCATGATGGTCAACTCAATGGCGAAGGGTTTTGCCAGGCTCACGGGTCGTTTGTACCAAATAGAGCCCGACGCATAGGGCCTTTCTTCTGTGAGACGAAAGCAGTACTCTTCGGTGAGGTAGGTGTCGCCGCTCAGGGTAAAATCATCGACAAATGGCTGTTGGGCCATGCTGGGAAACGTTGCGACAAATAGGAGAAAGCAGATAAGCAGGATGCGATTCATGAGCGGAAGAATTAGGAAGGGGTGGACGCTAGCGAGGCTCACGTGGGCCAGTTTTTATTCCAATCACTTCTTAACCAACTGAAAATCAGGCAAAAAGTTGACGGGAAAATCAGGACAATCTCATGAAAAAGGGCCTGATCGGCTATTCTCCTTCCAGCCTCAGCTTCTGAAATCCATATGTTCCGCTTTCATCCCGGATTCCGATAAAATAGATCCCAGGTGTGAGTTGATGCAGGGACAATTCTCCGCTCTGCCACGCTTGCTCTACGAGCAATCTGCCATCCATGCCATAAACCAGGATGCTAGTGGGGCGAATCTCGCCAGGCAGCTCGATGGTCACCGCTCCTTTGCTGGGATTGGGATACACCTTGATCGCCAGCGAGGAAGATTGTTCGGGGGAAATGGCCAGCGGAAAATCCTGAGCTGTTTGAGCGAAAAGGTATCCGTAGGTGAAAATGGCCGGGCCTAAATTCTGGTCCACGGTATATTCTGCCGCGAGGGGAGAGGTTCTTTGATCAAACCAGCGCTCATGCCCCGGCCACAAGTCTTTGTTGGAAGGATGAGTAAAGTTGTAGGGCCACAGATGGTTCCAGGGCCCCAGCGGTCCATAATCATTGGCCCCCTCCCAGGGACCGTATGGCACGATGCCTTTGCGGGGGCTGTCGCCGCCGATATACCAGCTGTCTAGGTTGAAAATCTCCGCAGGCGAGCGCTCGCCCACACCTGTGATCCACACCATGTTGAGGGGATTGTTTCCCAGAAAATAGTCTGCGGTGCTGTAAATGGCTCCCAGGTAATTGGCCGACTTGATCGGGTCATTGCGAAAAAGGTAGTGACCCATGATTCCCGCCTGAACGAGTGGCGTGGTCGATTGTCCAA
>JANQTF010000368.1 GCA_030731845.1 Bacteroidia bacterium
AATGAGAAGTCAGAATGTCAGGGGTCAGAAGTCAGACAAGAGAGATATTGAGAAGAGAGATGTTTCAAACAGCCAAGTGACAAAGTCGCTCCAGTCTCGCTTCTCGCCTCTCACAGCCAAGCGGTCTCAAAGTCCCTCCCTCACAGTCCATATTTATTCATTTTTCGATAGAGGGTAGTTCTGCCGAGGCCAAGTTCCTTTGCCGCGTGGGAGATATTTCCACTGTGTTTGGCAATGGCTTTTTTGATGGCTTCGCGCTCCACCTCCTCGAGGTTATAATCTTCCAATTGGGAGAAGGGTTCGATTTCGCGCAATGCTGCATCTGGGATCAGGGAATCGAGGTCTTCCATGATCACGGCCCGCTCAATGCCGTGCTGTAGCTCACGAATGTTGCCCGGCCAGGGGTATCGCTTCATCTGCTCGAGCATGGGGGAGGGGATGCCCAACGGGTCCCGGTTGTAGCGATCTGCATACACGTGCATGAAGTGGTTGATGAGCAGCAGGATATCATCCTGACGATCCCGAAGCGGCGGCAAGGTTATCTCCACGGTATTGATCCGATAGAGAAGGTCCTGCCGAAAATGTTGCTCAGCCACCATCTGATGAAGCGGCATGTTGGTGGCGCAAATCAGGCGGATATCCACCGGAATGGTCTTGTTGGAGCCAACCCGTTGTATCGTTCTTCCTTGAAGCACAGAGAGAAGCTTGGCCTGGAGCGGCAACGACAAGTTTCCGATTTCGTCAAGAAAGAGCGTGCCACCATTCGCAGCTTCAAAGCGCCCTTCGCGGTCTTCGCGGGCATCGGTAAAGGCCCCTTTCACGTGGCCAAAGAGCTCGCTTTCAAAGAGCGTTTCGGAAATAGCGCCAAGATCTACATGCACAAATGCCCGGCTTGCGCGTGACGATGCTTCGTGCAACGCCCTGGCAGCCAGTTCTTTGCCTGTGCCATTTTCTCCAAGAACCAGCACATTGGCATCGGTTTTTCCGACTTTTTGGATGGTGTCAAACACCTTTTGCATCGGCGGGGAAGCCCCAATGATGGACGTCGAACTGGCTTGTTTGAGGTTGCTTTCTGTGACATTCCCCGGAGGCAAGGCCGATTCTTGCAACACCGAGATGAGCGTTGCGTGGAGGTTGTCATTGTCCCAGGGTTTCACCACAAAGTCGCTTGCGCCTTCTTTGATGGCTTTCACAGCCAGGCCAATGTCGCCGTAGGCAGTCATGAGCACCACCTTGGTGGAGGGAGAGGCTTTCCGGATTTTTTTGAGCCAGCGCAATCCTTCCTTCCCAGAGGTGAATCCAGCCGTAAAATTCATGTCAAGCAACACCAGATCGAAGACTTCTTCCGAGAGCCTTCGTTCGATTTGATGCGGATCATGTTCGGTCTGGATATTCGAGAATATCTGCTTGAGCACCAGCCGGGCTGTGAGCAATATGTCTTGATCGTCATCGACGATCAAGACGGATTCGGAGCGTTTTTTGGACATAGATTCATCTTCCATCCACTGACGGAAACAATATACGGCAGGATCGGAGTACGCGCAATTCCGCAGGCTGTTATTACTCAGATTTCAGGGCAAAAACAGGGTTGGCTCTGGCGGTGCGAATGGCGTGAAAACTGGTCGTAGCGAGGGTGATCATGAGGGTAAGAATCAAGGCACTGACAAAGGTTCCGATGGCAGGGGTGATGCTGTAGGCAAAACTTTCCAGCCAGTTATTCATCAGCCACCAGGACAGCGGAAAGGCCACCACCATCGAGAGACTCACGAGAAGGAGGAAGTCTTTGGTCAAGAGGGCAACCAACTGATTGGTAGAAGCGCCGAGCACTTTCCTTACGCCGATTTCTTTGGTTCGCTGCTCGGCGGTGTAGGATGCGAGTCCAAGAAGGCCGAGGCAGGCGATGAGAATCGTGAGGATGGAAAACATGGTGAAAATCCGCGATCTACGTTCGTCTTCCTCATACTGAGACTGAAAATCTTCGTCCACAAACTCAGACTCAAACGGAATCGTAGGTGCTACCGAAGCGAAGGCCGCCTCGATCATCGGCATGGCCGTTTTGACCTGCGCGGGGGCAATTCTCAGGTGAGCGATCCGGCAATTGATGGCGGGAAGGAACATCAGGTCTTCGATTTCGTGATACAAAGACTGATGATGATAATCCTTGATCACCCCGATCACCCTGGTGAAGGGGCGGGTAGAATCGCCAAAAGCAAAGCCCAGGTTGATCTTTTTGCCGATGGGGTCGTCCCATCCCATTCGCTTGACCATGGCCTCGTTCACGATGGCCGCTTCGATGGTGTCGGTAGGTTTTGTGAGGTCAAAATTGCGACCGAGAATGATCTGCATATCCAGCGTGGGAATATAATCCGGATCGACGCTGAAGAAATTCAGCCCTCGCTCCACCATGTCGCCCTCGTTGGTTTCGATGGGGGTGAGGTTTTTTCCATAGCCGTTGCCGGGCGAAGAGTTGCCTGTGGCCACGGATTCCACCCCCGGAATCTGCTTGAATTTTTCGGCTAATACAGGCCATTTTTCCCGTAAATCTCCCTGAGCCAAGGAAAATCGAAGCACCGGAGACTTGGTGAATCCCAGATCTGTTTCCTGCAAATAACGAAGCTGATCAAAGACGATGCCCGTGCAGACCAACAATCCCAGCGAAATGCTGAATTGAACAAAGACAAGTGCTTTTCGCAAGTTGCCACCACCGCCAATCGTTGCTGCTCCTCCTTTGAGCACCGTGGCCGGTTCGGCCTTGGACAGCAGAAAGGCTGGATAACTGCCCGATACAAGCCCAACCACCATCATGATCAGCAACAATACCGTGAGGATTTTCCAGGAAAATAAGGTGCTGATGCTCAGCGTCGTGCCAAGGGCTGCATTCAAGGGGATGATGGCTGCCCACACAATGCCAAGGCTCAGGATCATTGCCATGAAGGTGATCAGAATGGATTCTGTCAAAAATTGGGCGATCAATTGAGACCTCCAGGAGCCAAGGGCTTTCCGCACGCCCACTTCGCGGGCTCTTTTGGCCGATCTTGCCGTCGCAAGATTCATGTAGTTGATGCAGGCAATGATCAACATGAACAAGCCTACGATAGCAAAAACCCAGACATATTGGATGTTGCCAGGCGTGCCTGGCTCGCCCAGAAAATCACTGTAGAGGTGAATCGTCTTGATCGGCAGGACTTCGTAATTGATCTGGATGTTGTATTGCTCAAAAATGGGATCGACGTGCTCCGTGACAATCTGCGTCAACTTTTTCTCGAAGGTCGGGATGTCTGTATCGGGGTGAAGCAGGGCATAGGTGTAGAGGTTGAAGCCGCCAAAATTGTCATCCTGCATATACTCCACTCCGTTGGCGGCCATCAAGGCGCGCGGGATGATGTGAGAATTTACGGCTACGTCTTCCATGACGCCGGTTACGGTCACGTCCTGTTCCCCATCGAGTCGGAAGGTCTTGCCGATCCAGTTTCCGCCTGGGCCAAAATATTTCTCGGCGAGGCTGCGATCCAGGACAATGCTATTGGGTTGGGTGAGGGCTGTGATGGGATCGCCTTCGATAAGGGGATAGGTGAAAATCTGGAAAACCGTGGAATCCACGAGGTAGAAATCTTCTTCCACAAAGACTTGATCGCCGATCTGAACGGTGGTGTTGCCATTGCCACTGAATCGCACCGTGTGCTCCACCTCGGGATAGGTTTGCTTGAGCATGGGCCCCAGCGGAATCTGGGTCACTGCCCAACGGAACGCATCGTCTGGCTCATGAAGATCGGAAGAGATCCTGACGATCCTGTCGGCACGTTCGTGCTGACTGTCGTAGCCAAGCTCATTCTGCAAGTAGAGCAGAATGATAAGGCTGGAACCAATCCCAATGGTGAGCCCCAAGAGGTTGAGGGCCGTGTATCCGGGTTGGCGCACGAGATTGCGCCATGCGACGGTGAAGTAATTCTTGAGCATAGTACGAAGTTGTTCGTAGAAAGCGGGAAACCCAAGAGAAAGTCGACACCGTGCAGGCATTAGTTGCAAGGATCCCCATTCTTCGCAACTTTACCCTTCCTTATTCCTTCACCACCCTCAATCCTGTGCACGCATTTTTGCGGCTGCTTTGTTCGTTCATGTTATCTACAAAGTCCAGGAAGCCGTAGCCGAGTTGTTTTCCGATGGCGGCGTCGCCGTACCATTCGCTCACGTTCCCCCCCAAATCATAGACCTTGGCCTCTCCGATAGCAGTGGCAGGGAAACTCCCGGCTGCCATGGTGAGCGGATCTTTCAGGGTGACTTTTTCGAGAAAACGGGGATATTCGTCCAAAGTGAGGTCATATCCAGCCCAGTAGCGGATGGTATTCTCGTCTTTGGCGGCTTTCATCGCGGATTTTCTCCAGCTATTCCCTTCTGATTCGGTTGGCAGACGGTAGTTGTCGCCTGTTTTTTCAGAAAGCCATCTCACATAGGCCTTTGCATCTTCGAAGCTGATGCCCGTGGCGGGATGATTGAGGGCATCGGCCCGAAAGCGATGCTCGTTGGGTCGGAAGGAGGCAAATTGCGCATTGGTCACCTCAAAGATTCCGATCTCGATGGAGTCTTTGGCGATGGCACTGGTTTCGGGAATGAGAGCGCCATTCACCATGACGCCATACAAGCCATTGACGTGCTTGGCTTTTTGAAGCGCCAGCATAGCCGCCAATGGCGACTCTTCATCAAAAACCTCTTCGTTTTCGGGGGTTTTGCCAAAGAGGTATTGCTTGATCCAATCCATCTCCTCTTGCACCTTGCGCCGCTGATGGCTGAGCTTGCCCAAGCCATGTGGCTGATCGGGATACCAGAGAAACCTCACGGGCGCTTTGCCATTTTGCTGTAAGGCCCGGTAGTATTCCCAGCCCTGATCGCGGGGCACGGCTCTGTCATCGCTGCCGTGGTGAATGAGGGTAGGGGTGAGGACTTTTTCCATCTCAAATAAGGGAGATTTGAGAATGTAGGCTGGGTTGTAGGTGAGCCCGTCCACGTTGTCCCAGGGAGCGCCGCCAAAGTAGCTTTGGTCGAAGGTCACGCCAAATTCGCAGGTGCCAAAGTCAGAGCTCCAGTTCACATCACCCGCGCCGGCGGCAGCCACTTTGAACATCGTGGGATATTGCACCGTGAGCATGGTGGTGAGAATGGCGCCATTAGACCAGCCCATGGTGGCGAGAGAATCCTTGGTGATGAGCCCGCGGCCAGCGAGATAGTCGATCCCCGCCACGATGTCGGGCAGTTCATATTCGTAGTAATGCTTCTTGATTGACTCCACGAAAGCCAATCCATGGTTGCTCGATCCGTGATAGTTGGGCTTGAGGATAAACACCCCTTCCTGCGCCAGCAGCTGATGCGGATAGGCCCAGCGATCGCTCCACCGATCGGTATCCACGCCTGAAGGCCCGCCGTGAATGGCCACAACTAGGGGATATTTGCGGCCCTCCTCATAGTTCATCGGATAAATGAGAATGCCGTTGACGGTTTCCTGGAGGGCGCCTGTCCAGCTCACGACTTCGCTTTTGGCGGTGGTTTTTTTGAGGAGAGCTTTGTTGAGGGTGGTGAATGTCTTGGGGGTGGAAACCGAGCTTTTTTTGCCCTCTGTCAGCAAATTGGCCAGGTAGAAAGCAGGCAATTGAGACGCTGTGGAGTGAGAAAAGAGAAGCGTTTGGCCATTCTCTGAAACCGCCTCGATGCTGATGTGGCGATCCATGGCACCGGCGGCAATCTGCAATTGTTGCCAGCCTTTGCTTTGCTTTTGATACAGCGCCAATTGGTTATAGGCTCCGTCTGCGAGGGTCACAATGATGTTTTCGCCCGAAATAAATCTACCACCCGCCAAGCCATTGGCCCAGTTCAGGTCCACTTGTTGGGAGCTCCGTGTGCCGAGATCGTAGTAGTAAAGGAGGGAGATGCCCGCCCCTTGCCACTCTGGGTCGGAGGTTTTGCTGGCAGTGAAATAGAAGCCTTTGCTTCCGGCAGTGAACAAGAAATTGCCGGGATCGAGCAGGTCGCGAAGAATGTACTCAGAGCCATTTCCCTGAAGATTCCAGAGGCGATATTCAGGCTTGGGTTTGCCATCAGTAGGGTAGTGGGGCGAAAGCTGCTCGGTGGTCACGATCCAGTTGCCATCTCTGGACACAGCATATTCGCTCAGCGGAAAGGCATTGTTGGTGAGTCTTCTCGTCTTTTTGGTTTTGGGGGAATAGGCAAACAGCCGATCTGCCTGTTGGTGCACCGAGTCTTCGACTACCACGACATCGTCTTTGTTCTTTTTCAGCTCTTGCTCATATCTCGTTTTCCCTTCATTGCTCACAAACACCAGCATGGAATCATTGAGGCGGGCGAGTTGAGAGATGCCATTGGGAAAGGAGTCCACGACGTAGGCATCTCCGCCAAAGATGCTCAATGCCCAGAGCGATTTGCTCGTTCCTCGCGAAGACAGGAAGTAGAGGGTTTCTCCATCAGCAGAAAAAACCGGGTTGCGGTCGGAGTCTTCCGTTCGGGTGAGTTGAACCTCTTTGTAAGCCTCGCCAGTGAGGCGAGTGAGGTAGAGATCGGTCACAAACCGATCTTTTTTGGCGGAGGGGCGTCGCTTGGTCCAGGCCACCATGTTGCCATCAGGAGAGAACACCGCATCGGACAGGCTTTCCTGTTGGATGATGTCATTCACAGTCCATTTGTTTTCCTGGGCAAATGAGAGGAGGAATGTGAAGCAGAAAACCGTGGCAAACAGAAGGTTTTTCATGAGCGGATCTTTCGTATGTAATCAGCGAATATATGATTTCCGAAGGCGAGAAAGCGATTGGATGTCGAATAGTTTTGCGGCCCCCAGGAATTTTGCTCTGAATGAATGAGCTGTTATCGGCTTGTTTGCCAGTGGCGATACCAGGCAAGCAAATCGGGTTCGTCTGCTGCGGGGTCGATCAGGGATCTTAATTCGCCGGCAGATGCCATGAGGTCTTTGTCTCCGCCGAGTTGGTCTCTGAGAAAATGGACCATTCGGAGCATTTTGAGGGCATCGAGCCAGGCAAACCATCGTTTGCGAAAGGTGTCAGGCGTGGTGCCATGCTGCCGCATATCGGCAAGCTTTGTGGGAAGATCTTCTTGTGCAAGAAATGCCTCGACAGCTGGAGACAGCCCCTCAGGCCAGGAAGTCCTGAATTCTTCTGCTTGGGAGAGAAAGTTTTTGATCTCAGAGAAAACGCTCAGCGGGTAACTTTCCCAGCTGCCATCGGCGCGGTCGAGATATTGCTGAATGGATTTTCCGGTGCCAAAAGGAACCCGGCTCGAAGCCCTCGCAGAAGGAAAAACCGTGGTGCTGTTGCACTCGGCCAGGGTTCCGAGCAAGGAGTATTTGTGGAGGAAGTAGAAGTCTTCGCCGGCCTTGCGGCGATTCATGCCGCCCTGGGCCTGATAGGCCGAAGACCGCACCGCCATCGCAGATCCGTAGGTGTGAAAAGCCATGGGGTATCCGGCAAAGCGGAGCCCTTCCACATAGTATCGTTGAAAGAGCTCGTATTTGCTGGCAGCTTGCAGATATGCTTCTGAGAGATGTTCTCCTGCCTCCTGATGCTCCACATGGATGCTCCAGGCATGGGCTTTTTTGTTTTGGGGGAGGGCGCTGAGGGCTTGCAGGTAATTGGGCGCCACGCGGCAGTCGGCGTCGAGGCAGACGATGAGGCCGTCATGGGTTCCGGCCTGGGCAAGGCGATCCACGGCTTCGTCCATGCCCGCCTTGCGTGCGAGGCCCACCCCTGCATGGTTGCGCGGCAGCGCACCGGTGTCGATCACGTGATAGCGCAGGGATTTGCCTTTTTTCCAGGCTTTGACGGCGGTTTTTGTCTCTTCGTTGAGCATCAGCTCCTCCACAGGCGTGATCGGACTGCTGTTGATGACAATGAGCACCTCTACCGGCGAGGATATCGGCTCGCAAGCCTCAAGGGAGGCGAGGGTTCCGATAAGATCTGGCTCGGCGAGGCAAGGAATCACGATGACCATGGCGAGGCCATCTGCCGGAGGCAGGTCGATTTGTCGCGGCAAAAAGCGCTGCTTTTGGAGGTAGGGCACCTGGGAGTAGATGGTCATGGCGCGAAGATAAGGAAAAGCTTTGCTATGCTAAGAGGACTGTTTTTGCAGCCTCAAAAAGTTTCCATAAGATTGAAAAAGAACACCACAGATTTCACAGATTAACACGGACAATAGCTGTAGGGGAAAGCAAATGCAGCGTCCTGATTTTCACTAGAGATCAGCATTTTTGCGTTTATGATTTGTTGATAGACTGGGAATAAAAATTGACCTGTGATCCGCTCCCATGCTTTTTGCGCTCATCTTGCCAGTTTCAATTGGAATGCCGTCCTTTGTGGGCCTAAAACATAGGGAGACCGCTCTTTTTTTTCTGGATCTCCTCTATCTCAAGCAACTAAGAACGTATGGCAACGAAAGCAGAAATGCATACCGCCAAAGGCCTGATGAAAATCGAATTTTTTGATCAGGATGCCCCCAATACCGTGGCAAACTTTGTGAAACTCTCCAAAGATGGTTTTTACGACGGACTCACCTTTCACCGGGTCATTCCAAACTTCGTGATTCAGGGCGGATGCCCCAATGGTAGCGGAAGCGGCGGCCCCGGCTACAAAATCAAGTGTGAGCTTGATGGCGGCAATCAGTATCACGATCGTGGTGTGCTCTCCATGGCCCATGCCGGACGCAACACGGGTGGTTCGCAGTTTTTTATCTGCCACAGCCGCGACAATACTTCTCACCTCGACCGCAACCACACCGTTTTTGGGAAAGTGGTTGAAGGCCTCGAAGTGATTGACGCCATTCGCGCAGGCGACAAGATCGAGAAGGTTGTGATCATGGAAGAACAGGCATAAGCTTCTCATGTAATCTCAAGAGGCCGAAGAATCCAGGGATTCTTCGGCCTCTTTCATGTGATCCCCTCAGGGGTTCTTATCTGATCTTCTCGGCAAAAATTGTTTTGTCTGACTTGAATTCGTGGTAGGTCACTCCTTTCACACCACGAGGACCTCTTTCGAACTGAAGATAGTTGCCGAGATTGTCAAGGACGATGAAATGATCGGGCTTGAACTCCAGGAGGGTATGGGCATCCATGCCATAAGAATTTCCGGCAGCAAAGAATCGCAATTCGCCTTGCTGAATCTCAATGGTCAATTCCCGGCCATTGAGGAGATAGCTTCCCTCGAGCGCCTTGTATCTTGTCAGAGCATCTGTATTGGATTTCCGGAAGGACAGAAATTCCTGGATGCTTCCCAAGATGGAAAAGGAGGGGTTGGCGGCGATGGCTTCGGCAATGTCTGTGGAAGCAGACTCGTAATCTTTCTTTTTGATCGCATCAAACGCCTTTTCTACCGATTCATCAATATGGGCAGACATATAAGCTCCTTGGCCATCTTGTTCGAAGATCATGCTTCTAATGCCGCCAGTTGTGGTGTCTGTAAAAAACTCCACTCTGGCAGTAAAGGTCATGGCAAACTCCGTCTCGGAATAGGGATACATCAGAATTTTGGGTTGCTCGCCAGCCCGAATGGTCAGGTGCCCCAACTCATATCCCACCTCCAATTGAAACTGGGTCATCTGCACCATCCAATAAGTTCCCAAATACTTTTGTGCTTCTGCCTCACTGAGGTTTTGATGTGCTTTGAGGTAATCACAGTGTTTCACCATTTTCTCAAAAGAATG
>JANQTF010000369.1 GCA_030731845.1 Bacteroidia bacterium
GGCACCATGTCTGTCTGTACAAATAGACAATAATTGAGGTTAAACGCTGCACGATTCGATAAAAAAAGAGGAAGAAATGGGCGAAACCCGTTAATTTGACAACATGTGGAATGAACGATTTGCTGAGCCCGACTTCACCTATGGCAAGGAACCCAATGATTTTTTGGCCTCGCTGAACCTTTCGGAGTTTGAGGGACAGGTAATGTGTCTGGCCGAAGGCCAGGGCAGGAATGCCGTGTATCTCGCAGGCCTCGGCTTTGAGGTCACCGCGGTTGATTTGTCGGATGTGGGTCTCGCACGCACCCAAGAGCTCGCCGCCGAGCGAGGCGTGGAGGTGCACACCTTGCAAGCCGACCTGGGAATATTCACCCTCGAAGCAGCATCTGTGGACGGCGTAGTCATGATTTTTGGCCACACGCCCCGCCACATCCGTGCGCACATTCACCGGGAAATCATCAAAGGGCTCAAACCCGGTGGATTTTTCGTACTGGAAGGATACCGAAAAGAGCAAATTGCCTACAAAACCGGCGGGCCGTCAGTGGATGGGATGCTCTATTCGCTGGAAGAATTACTGGAAGACTTTGGGGAATCCATGGAGTGGCGGCTTGCCCAAAACCAGGAGCGCGAAGTCGTGGAAGGCGCTTATCACAACGGCCTTGCAGCCGTGGTGCAGCTATTTGGCACCAAACGCTGATCTGCCCTCAGGCGGTGGCCTCCGGGATAATTGGCCTATATTGCGCCTTCTTAGATCAGATTCATGGAAAAAAAGCGAGAACATCCGGCGGAGAAAACCACCCTGCACCCGCGCAGCAGGCATCGCGCACGCTATGATTTTGCTGCGCTCATCCAAAGTTGCCCAGCACTTGCTCCTTTTGTGGTCGTGAACCAATACGGCGATGAATCTGTCAACTTTTTTGACCCCGAGGCCGTCAAGATGCTTAACAAAGCTTTGCTGAAGCAGCATTATGGCATCGACAACTGGGATGTGCCGCAAGGCTATCTTTGTCCGCCCATTCCGGGCCGGGCCGATTATCTGCACCACCTTGCCGATCTGCTCGCCGAGCCTCATCAGGGCGCAGTGCCAAAGGCCATCACTTGCCTCGACATTGGGGTTGGGGCCAACTGCATCTACCCCCTCATCGGATTCACAGAATACGGATGGTCCTTCATCGGGACCGATATTGACCCTGTCGCGATCGAATCTGCGCAGCGCATTCTGGATGCCAATCCTCCGCTGGGCGACCACGTGAAGCTGCGATTGCAAGCCAATCCGGCGGATATCTTCCGGGGTGCGCTTGAGCCCGGCGAACGGATTGATCTCTCGATCTGTAATCCTCCTTTTCATGCTTCGCTGGAGGAAGCGATGGCTGGCACAAGCCGAAAACTGAGAAACCTCACCAAGAGCAGAAAGACTGAAACGATCCAGAATTTTGGGGGAATGAGCAATGAGCTCTGGTCAAAGGGCGGAGAAAAGCGTTTTGTAACCGACATGATCTACCAGAGCAAGGGCGTAGGGAAAGCCTGCCGCTGGTTTTCGACCCTCATCTCCAAAGAAAGCAACCTCAAAGCTGTGGAAGCCACGCTCCAAAAAGTGGACGCGAAGCAAGTACGCATCATCCCAATGGGGCACGGCAACAAGAAAAGCAGGATCGCCGCCTGGACATTTTTCACAGAAACGGAGCTAAATAGGCCCCTCCCTTCCGGTAAATAGGTCATTTGAGTCCTGATCGGACTAGACGGAGCCGAAACCAGTGGACAACACCTGCGGGATCGGGCTTCGCTTGCCGCGGGATGTCGTTTCGGCTTCGCTCGGGGACCGGGAGTTTGACTTGTTGACTTGCGGTGGCGGAGACGTTTGTCCGTCGGTTGAGCGGAGCCGAAGTATGGTTTCTGAGCTCACTTCGACAAGCTCAGGATAAACTTCGCGCTTGCGGCCGCGCTCGAAGTAGCCTGTGGCATGGGGAGCACGTCGTTTTCAAAGAACTTACTTGATGAAGATAGGGATTT
>JANQTF010000370.1 GCA_030731845.1 Bacteroidia bacterium
CGATTTCATCCACCAATCCTTCTTGTGGTTCTGCTACAGGTAGTGTTACCCTCACATTTGCGAACCATCCTAATCGTGGCTTAATCGAATTCAGCCTCGACGGTGGTGCCACTTGGCCATCTGCCTATAATATCGCTGACAACGCAGGCTCCCTGGTCATCAATAATCTCGCAGCTGGCGATTATGATATCCAGGCTCGCTGGGGCAACGATGAGTGTCCAGTTGAACTCGGAACCGCCAACCTGTCTGACCTCGGTGGTCCGACCGTGGATGCCGGTGTGAATGTTACCATCTGTGAAGGCGAAACTGCTACCCTCATGGCTTCTGCCACTGGTGTAGCTCCCTTTAGCTATGAGTGGAACAACGGACTTGGAAACAGCGCCACTGTATCTGTCTCTCCCGTTCTTCCTACCTTCAAAAACAAAGGATTTAACTACACTGTGACGGTCACTGATGCCAATGGCTGCACTGGAACTGATGTGGTAAAGGTAAATGTGAGATCTCTCCCTGACGTGACGGTGAGCTCTACTGATCCTTCCTGCCTCGGCAACGACGGAAGCATCACCTTCACATTCGAAGATCATCCTAATCGTAGCAACATCGAATTCAGCATCGACGGTGGTGCTACATGGCCATCTTCCCTCAATGTGGTTGACAATATCGGATCCTTCACACTGAGCAATCTTCCTGCTGCCAGCTATGACCTTCAGGTGCGCTGGGGCAACAACGAATGCCCGCTTGATCTGCCCAACGTAGATCTCAACGCTACCAATGGTGGTTGTGCTTCTTTGGGTGATTTTGTTTGGTACGACAATGACAGAGACGGAGTTCAGGGTCTCAATGAGCCTGGAGTTCAGGGGGTCACTGTGCGCCTCTTCAAGTGTGGCGAAACCAATCCTATCGCTTCTTTGGATACCGATGTAAATGGTGCCTATCTCTTCGACAATCTGCTCCCCAACATGAGCTACTACGTCGAGTTTGATGTAAACACGCTGCCTTTGAATTACATCTTCACCGGACAAAACGCCAGCGGAGATGAAGCCACTGATTCTGATGCAGATGTCAGCGGTGTGACTGCTTGTGTAACATTGGGCGTTGGGGAAAACAATACCGACCTCGACGCCGGTATTTTCCAGCCTGTAGCTTCTTTGGGTGACTTTGTCTTCAATGACATCAACAAAAACGGAATCCAGGATGGCAACGAGCCCGGAATTGGCGGTGTACAGGTGACCCTCACCGATTGCAACAACAACTTTGTCGCTCAGACCACCACGCTGTCTGATGGTTCTTATGCGTTCGCAGGCCTCAACCCCGGCGATTACAAAGTGACATTCACCAATAGCAGCCTCCCCAGCGGATTTGTGTTCACCCTTCAGTTTGCCGGAGGCAATGACGCCCTGGATTCTGATGTGAATCCTTCTACGGGAATGACCGATTGCATCACCCTGCAGCCCGGCGAAAACAACAGCTCTATTGACGCAGGTGCATACTTGTCTGCTACCTGTACTGCCGATGCCGGAACCCTGACCATCGCTTGTCCAAGTGCCATCTTCTGTCGTCAGTTTGGTCGTGCTACCATCTACGGCTGGCAAAACAATGACGCTGTGGTGCCTTCTGGCTACACCATCGTGTACCTCCTCACCACTGGAGCCGCTCAGGTGATCCAGCAGACCAAGGCTTACCCTGAATTTGAAGTTACTGCCAATGGCAGCTACGAGATCCACCAATTTGTGTATAACAACACGTTGGCTTCACCAGACTACTTCAGCCTCGCTACCATCGCACTGGGCACTACTACCATCAACGATGTGTACGCGATGCTCCTCTCCGGTGGCGGAAGCCTCTGTGGTGATATCGACCTCGCCGGAACTGCTGCAACAGTTATCACTTGCGTAGATCCTCCAAGCCAGGACGACTTTGCCTTCACCACTGTCAATACCCCTGTAAGTGGCGATCTCCGCGCCAACGATGGCAATCCCTACGGACATCCGCTTTCTACCAGCATCTTCTTCGGTACCTTCTTCGGAACTACTGTTGTGGATGAAAACGGAATGTTCACCTACACGCCAAATCCTGGGTTCGTAGGTCGTGATTCTGCTCGCTACCGCCTCCGCGATACCACCCTGTGTAACCACCGCAACAGCTTTGCCTGGTTGTACATCACAGTTTCTGAAACGGAGAACATCGCTTCACAAGAGCCTTTCGACAATGGTCCGGTGGTTTTCCTCGACATCAATGTTGAGAAAGATGGTATGGCAAATGTACTCACCTGGACTACCCTGGAAGACACAGTGGCCCTGACTTACGAAGTGGAAAGGTCATTCGACAACATGATCTATGAGCGCGTGATGCAGGTAGATGCTCGTGGCATGGCCAACACGCCTGAAGAGTATGAGTTTGTGGAAGATGGCACGCCCTATCAGGAGTTGCCTGCTGTGTACTACCGTGTGCGCACCGTAGATCCACAAGGATACTTCACCTTCAGCGAAACTGCTGTGCTCAACCAGGGTCTCATCGAGCCATTGCTCATGGAAGTGTATCCTGTGCCAGCTCAAACCGACGTGTTCGTTACCTGGAGCCTCCGTGATGAGCCTGCCAAAATCAGCCTCATGAACGGTCTCGGACAGACCCTGAGCGTGAAAAACATGGAGACTGGTAGCTATGAAACCAGCTTTGATGTGACTCGCCTCACACCAGGGGTGTACTACCTACAGGTACAAGCAGGTGGATACCTCACTTCTAAATCCTTCGTGGTAGAGAAGTAAGCCATTTGCTTACCAGCCATCTAAGGCTCATCAAATGCCCCGGTCAGATTTTATGGCCGGGGCATTCTGTTTATGCCCATTGACAATCGGGATTCCTCACACCATAGTTGGACCCCAACACCAGAGGTTGTATTTTCGTTGTGTTGTGGGAGAGAAAATTTTTGGGAACTGGGTATATGAAAATAAAGGATAAGGGTATATGGAGAGATGGTTTTTGGGAGTAGGGTATATGGAAATAAAGGATAAGGACTAATAATTTCCTTCATTCTCTCACTCCCTCATTCAACAATCCAACAATTCAACAACTCTCTAACTCTCCAACAACTCTCAACTCTCAACTCTCAACTCCCAACTCTCCAACTCTCCAACTCTCCAACTCTCCAACTCTCCAACTCAACAATTTCCACCGCTATGTTTAATATATCCGATATGATGGGCAAATTTCAGGAGATGCAAGGTCGCCTGAAAGATGTGCGTGAGCAAATGGATCAGATTACGGTCGAATCTGAAGCCGGTGGCGGCATGGTTCGCGTGATCGCCAATGCCAATCGCCAAATCCTCAAAATTGAGATTGATCCCGATATCATCGATAAAGATGATCCCGAAATCATGGCCGATCTCATCACCGCAGCCGTCAACAAAGCCCTCACCCTCGCCGAAGAGCGTGGTCGGCAGGAGCTCGAAGGAGCTACCAAAGGAATGCTGCCCAATATTCCTGGTCTCGATCTCGGTAAATTTGGCCTCGGTGGTTGATCTGAAATCCAATGGTAGATGTTTCGCCTCCTCCTGCGACCACCGCAGTGATTCTCAATTGGAACGGCAAAAACTGGCTGGAACAATTCCTGCCTTCCGTTCTTGCTTCTACCTATAGCACCCTCCAGGTGCTTGTCGTGGACAATGGCTCCACCGATGATTCCGTGAATTGGATTCGCGCCACCTTCCCTGCGGTAGAAGTCCTCGCACTCGATCAGAACTACGGATTTGCCGAAGGCAACAACAAAGCCATTCCCCACATTCATACGCCTTATTTTGTCCTGCTCAACAGCGACGTGGAGGTCGCACCCGGTTGGCTAGAGCCTCTCGTGAGCGCGATGGAAGCAGACCCGCAGCTCGTAGCCTCGCAGCCCAAGCTGCTTGCCTGGCATGACAAAGATTCCTTCGAATATGCCGGTGCAGCCGGTGGTTGGATCGATCGCTTTGGCTACGCCTTTTGTCGAGGAAGAATCTTCGACGAACTCGAACAAGATACCGGTCAATACGACAAGGCCCAGGATTGCCTGTGGGCCACGGGCGCATGCATCATGCTCCGCACCGAAGTCGTGAAGCAGATAGGGCTATTCCACGGCGAATTATTTGCCCACTGGGAGGAAATCGACTTTTGCTGGCGCGCGTGGAACCTCGGCTATCGGGTGAGGGCCATTCCTCAGTCGGTTGCTTACCACGTAGGCGGCGGAACCCTGCCCCAGGGCAATCCACGAAAAACCTTCCTCAACGTGCGAAACAGCCTTATTTGCCTCTACCTCAACCTTCCGCTTTCCCGGAGGTTGTGGGTCATGAGCGTTCGCCTGATCCTCGACGGCGTGTGGGGCCTCAAATCCCTCTCCAAAGGCGATGTCGGGTCGGTGAAGGCCATCATTCGCGCACATTGGAGCTTTTTTGGTGCCATTCCATTTTGGAAAAACAAGCGAAAGGCCATCTACGGCGAGCAGCAGCCTGCCTCTATGCCCGCCGGTGGCTATTGGCCCCACAGCGTGGTGTGGGCACACTTTGCCAAAGGCAAAAAAACCTTCTCAGAGATTGTGTTTTTTGAGAAGTCAGAAGGCCAGGTGTCAGAAGTCAGACAAGAGAGATTTTGAGAAGCGAGATATTGAGAGGTTTTCTTAAAGCCCCCTGCGCGACGGCCTGTGAGCTGGGGAGGGGGTTTGGGGGTGAAATGAGGTGTCAGGGGTAGCCGCGGGTCTTGCGCCCGCGATGGGTCTTGCGCCCGCGATGGGTCTTGCGCCCGCGGCGGGGAAGCGATATGCCATCTTAAAGCCCCCTGCGCGTCGGCCTGTGAGCTGGCGAGGGGGTTTGGGGGTGAAATGTGAGATTTTGAGAAGCGAGATATTGAGAGGCGGGATTGGATCTTAAAGCCCCCTGCGCGTTAGGAGTCAGAAGCGTGAAGTCAGACAAGAGAAAGAGCTACTCCGTCACCACTTCCGCAAACACCCGAAACCCCACCGACGGCGACAGGTCAGGGTAGCTGCTCGTCTGATCCAGACGCATGGCATAGGGGTACTCATCCCAACTGCCGCCCTTGGCTTTGCCGGGTTCGGCGATCATCTCTGCCACATTTCCGCCCAGGTTGTACAAGCCCAACGCAGTTGGCGGAAAAGATTTAACCGGAGACGTAATCATGTAGCCATCCTTGGCATAGTCGGTGCTGCCTTTGTCCAGAAAGGACTTGCTCTCCGCGTCATATTCGATGTAGAGGGGATCGGCATACTTGATGTTAAATTTAAACGAGAGGTTTTTCTGCTGAAGATCGCTGTACACGAACCTCTCGACCTTTTTCCCATCCCAGGGGATGATGGCTTTGTCGTTGCCGCCTTTGGCAGCGAGGATCCATTCCTCTTCCGTTGGAAGGCGAAAGACCATCTTTGGTCCGGACGGATGCGCTTCGCGGTACACCTGTGTGAGCCAGGCGCAATACGCATTCGCCTGTTCATGCGTGATCCCCACCACCGGATATTGATGAAAAGCCGGGTGAGAGAAATAAGCCGAAGCAACCGGGTCAAGATGCTTCCCTCTCAAGTGCCAACACGCAGAATCCGGTTCGTATTGGGAGGCATTGGCCCCCATAGCCTGCACAAATTCCCGATACTCGAAGTTGGAGACCTCATACTTGCTGGCAAAAAGCCCGTCTTTGACCTCCACCAACCATTTCTTTGGCGCCGGAGCAGAGGCCGCAAAGAGACCCACAACGAAAACAACTGCGATAGGAGAGACAATATGTTTCATGATACAAAAGGTTGATTTTTTCTGCTATCGTAATCGGAGTTTGGGGATTGGTTACAAAAAACGTGCTGCCTGAGTGTGGCAGCACGTATGTGATTGAATTTAACAGTCAAACCCCTACTTCTTCTTCGCAGGGGCTTTGCCGCGTTTGGGCTTGGATTGCGATTCAATGAAGAGCTTTTCGGCGTCGTCGAGGGTGATGCTTTCGGGATTCACATCCTTGGGAATTTTCACGTTTTCTCCGCGCATTTTGAGGTAGGGACCCCATCGACCACGCAAAATCTGAACATCTTCGGCGAGGGTCGCCATGATTTTGTTGGCTTCTTTTTCGCGCTTGGCGATGATGAGCTCAATGGCACGGGGAAGCTCAATATCGTTGACGTCGTCACCTTCTTCGAGAGAAACGAAAAGTTTTCCGATTTGCACATAAGGCCCGAAACGGCCAATGTTGGCCTTCACGTTCTCGTCCTCGTACTCACCGAGGGTTCTGGGAAGTTTGAAAAGCTCCAGGGCTTCTTCGAGGGTTACGGTTTCCAGCCTCATGTTTTTGCGCAGGCTGGCAAATCTTGGCTTTTCCTCGTCGTCGGAGCTGCCGATTTGAACCACGGGGCCAAATCGGCCCAGACGGGTAATCACAGGCTTGCCGGACTTGGGGTCGATGCCCAACTCCCGGTCACCGCTTGCGCGCTCGGCGTGCTCGGCGATGTGTTTCACCTTGGGATCAAAGTCTTTGTAAAAATCACCCAAGAGTTCTCGCCATTCTTGTTTTCCGCTGGCCACGTCGTCAAACTGCTCCTCCATTTTGGCGGTGAAATGGAAGTCGAGAATGCCGGGAAAGAAATTGGTGAGAAAATCTGTCACCACATTGCCCAGGTCAGTTGGGAAGAGCTTGGATTTTTCGGCACCTGTGAGCTCGGTTTTGATCTGATCTTTGATCTTATCCTTCTCGAGGCGCAGCAGATTCAATTCGCGGGGCGTACCGTCGCGGTTTTCCTTTTCGACATATTCTCGTTTTTGGATGGTCGAAATGGTCGGAGCATAGGTAGAAGGCCGGCCAATGCCAAGCTCTTCGAGCTTTTTGACGAGGCTGGCTTCGGTATATCTGGAATTGGGGCGTGTGAATCGCTCCAAGGCCTCCATGAAATCGAGATCGAGAGATTCGCCCACCTTCATTGGTGGCAATACCCCTTTGGCATCTTCATCTTCATCGTCTTCATCGCTGCTTTCCATGTAGAGCTTGAGGAATCCGTCGAAGATGAGGACTTCGCCTGTGGCTTTGAAGATGGCTTCGTTGGAAGAAACGGCGATATCTACGGTCGTTTTTTCCAGCTCGGCGTTGGCCATTTGAGAGGCGACAGTTCGCTTCCAGATGAGCTCATATAGGCGCTGCTCGTTGCGTGGCAGGTCGCTAATGTCAGTGACGGTGAAATCCGTGGGCCTGATGGCTTCGTGGGCCTCCTGGGCGTTGGAATTTTTATTTTGATACTGGCGCGAATGGCTGTACTTGTCTCCGTAGGAAGCTTTGATCATTTTTTCAGCTTCCCCCCGTGCGGTCTCAGAGAGGGAGACCGAGTCGGTTCTCATGTAGGTGATTTTCCCTGCTTCGTAGAGGGTCTGCGCCACACGCATGGTTTGCGAAACAGAGAAGCTCAGTTTGCGGCTGGCTTCCTGCTGGAGCGTAGAGGTAGTAAAAGGCGCAGAAGGTGATTTCTTTCCTGGTTTTTTGACCAGGTCAGCGATGGTATAGGTGGCCCCTTTACAGGATTCGAGGAATTTCCGGGCGGTATCAAGATCTGGGATCTTGGAGGCGAGTTCTGCCTGTATTTTTGCACCGGAGGAGAGAATGAATTCGGCGGTGATCTTATAAGAAGAGGTAGCTTCGAAATTCATGATCTCGCGCTCCCGGTCCACGATGAGCCTCGCGGCGACCGACTGCACACGGCCCGCGGAGAGGCCTGCCTTCACCTTTTTCCACAAAACCGGAGAAAGGCGAAACCCTACGATCCTGTCGAGGATGCGGCGGGCTTGCTGCGCATTGACGAGGTTTTGGTCAATGAACCGGGGGTTTTGAATGGCTTTCAAAATCGCCGGCTTGGTGATTTCGTTGAAGACGATTCTCGGGGTGGTCGCTACATCTAAATTGAGTGCCTGAGCCAGATGCCAGGAAATGGCTTCTCCCTCACGGTCCTCATCGGTCGCGAGCCACACCTTATCAGATTTTTTGATCAGGTCCTTGAGTTCCTTGATGACACTCTTTTTATCAGGCAGCACTTCATACATGGGTTCGAAGCCATGTTCGATATCAATAGCTTTGTCTCCTTTGGGAAGATCACGGACGTGGCCATAGCTGGCTTTGACCGTGAAATCCTTGCCAAGATATTTTTCGATCGTCTTTGCCTTGGCGGGAGATTCGACGATTAAGAGGTTTTTAGACATAGGTTTTGGTACTGTCGGGTAGAGTGTACGGGCTGCAATATTAAAAAGATATCTGGGAATGGGGTTTTCAGGTTAGGAACTTTTGCATTTTCTCTTTTGTTTCCCGCATCATTTCACAATTCTTCCAGCATGAATTCAAGCCATAGCGCTTCCGAGTCTTCGTTAATCAGGGTGGAAGTAGCCGATTCTGACGAATTGTTCAATTACGTCTTTTTCATCAGAACTCAGGTATTTGTTGAAGAAACTTCTGTGGATCAGGAAGACGAATACGATGGTTTCGACCATCTATCTACGCATTTTCTCGCTTGGTATGGCAATAACCCTGCCGGAGCAGCTCGTCGCCGAAGATTGATGAGCGGTGCGATCAAGTTGGAGCGCTTCGCGGTGCTCAAAGAATTCAGATCCAAAGGGATCGGAGCTGCCCTCGTGCATGCCG
This sequence comes from Bacteroidia bacterium, assembly GCA_030731845.1. Classification (GTDB taxonomy): domain Bacteria; phylum Bacteroidota; class Bacteroidia; order J057; family J057; genus JANQTF01. The sequence goes on from JANQTF010000370.1 coordinate 8,635, forward strand.
GGCTTGAGGGCCTGCCTCCCGGCACCAAGGTCCTGATTCATTCCCTCAGCTCCAAGGTGACCTACTACCAGCGCTTTGGCTTTGAGCCCGTGGGCGAAGAATTTGAAGAGGCAGGCATGATGCATCAGGAAATGGTGCTCACCACCCCCATTGAGCCATGATTCCCTCAGCTCCCAGCGCAGTTGCCAGGTATATCGCCGGACTCTCTGACGATCGGCAGGAGATTGTGCAGGAATTCCGAAAGGTACTCTTCCACACCTTGCCCGACATTCAGGAGGCATTGAAATGGAATATTCCGGTGTATGCCCATATCAGGAATCTTTGCTATCTCAATGTGGGCGAATCAGGAATGATTCTCGGGCTGATGCATGGGGCTTCTATGAACGATCCCGCGGGTATCTTCGAGGCTGATGATCGCAAAATGGTTCGGCATATTCTCCTCACTGACATGCAGGCTGCTCCCTGGCATGAACTGCCCTTCTACCTTCAGGAGGCAGCGATATTAAATGAGGTAACTCAAAAAAAATCCCAAAAGTAAAATATAACGCCTATTTTGCCGTATCTTCTCTCTATAGGGAAGTTACCCTTCGCTCAAAATGAACCACATGCAAACCCAGGAAATTTTACAAGAAGCCAAGGAACTTCGTCAGATTGTTTCAAAGGCTATGGAGTTGGTTGAGAAAATGAAGGCCCGCGTGCCTGAAATGGAAGAGCCAGCCGTAAGTGCCCAGTGCAGTGTCATCAGGGCTTTCCTCCATCAATCGGTTCACCATGAAAAAATGTTGGAAGAAATGCTCAACCTCAGAGCTGCCAGTTAATAAAATTCTTCGATAAGAATGGTCCCGGTGCTTTCGAGCACCGGGTTTTTTTGTGGGATTTGGCTACCTTGTTCTTCTATTTTTTACAGCACATAATCTCTCTCGCGTGATTTCAGAAAGCCCAGAAAAACTCATCATTTACAGGTCCTCTGCTGGCTCAGGAAAAACCTTCACCCTCGTCAAAGAGTATCTGCGGCTTGTGTTGCCTGACCCTTTTCTCTATCGGAATGTGCTGGCCGTCACATTTACCAACAAGGCCACCGAAGAGATGAAAACCAGGATTCTGGAAAAGCTCAATGACTTGGCCAAGGCAGATGAGCATAGCCTTCAATCAATTGGAGAATACACGGCGATTAAAGATGAGTTAGCCCTACATAAGCCCGATCCCGATTCCTGGGTTCCGGACCGAGCCCGTGCCATTCTGCGCAGTATTTTGGGCGATTATAGTCACTTCTCTGTCAGTACCATTGAGTCTTTTTTTCAGAAAATCCTTCGGGCCTTCGCCCGCGAACTCGATATTCCCCTCGGATATGAGGTGGAGATGAAACAGTCCTTCGTTCTCGATCGGCTGGTCGAAAAACTGGCCCTCGACATTGGCGAAAATCCCGATCTCAAAGAGTTGTTGAGCAATTACCTCCTCCAGCAGCTCGAAGAAGAAAAAGGCTGGGACGTGTTTCGGGAGTTGAAGTCCCTCGGCACAGAGGTCTTCAAGGAGGTGTTTGTGGACCGGGTCAAAGGACCGATGGATGAAGAGGACAATATCCTCGGACTCGCCAAAAGCCTGGCCACCAAGGCATGGGGACGAAGGCGAAAAACCGAAGGCTATCTGAAAAAGCTCGCCACCGATGCCTTCGCCATCATGGAGCGCTTTTCTCTGGAGCCAGTGCATTTTAAATGGAAAAATACCAGTGTGCCCGGCTACTTCACAAAAGTTCTCAAAGGAGATTTTGAGCCCGGTGCCCGCACCTTGAAAGGATATGAGAACTACGATGAATGGCTTCCTAAAAAGAATGAGGCAGAGTACGACCGGGTGCATGCCGCCCTCGATGCTGGCCTGTGGCAGCTGCTTCGCGACATCTTGGACTATTACGAAAAGCACAATCGCGAATATTTTACCGATGTCTTGATTACCCAAACCGCCTCTACCTTCGGCTTGCTGGGCTACCTCGAAGTATTGCTGCGAGACTATCGCAAGGAAAACCGGATGTTGCTCATCTCAGATACAAGCCGCCTGCTCACGCAGGTGATCCGCGAGTCTGATCCGCCTTTTGTGTATGAAAAAGCCGGGCACTACTATCGGCATTTTTTGTTGGATGAATTTCAGGATACCTCTGACCTGCAATGGGAAAATTTCAGGCCACTGATCGAGGAGTCGCTGGGCTATGGCCATTTCAACCTGCTCGTGGGCGATGTAAAGCAAGCCATTTATCGGTGGCGAAATGGCAACCCGCAGCTCATGTTGGCCATTGAGAAGAGCGATCCTCGACTGGTGGAGGGCCGCAACCTGGCCTCCAACTGGCGCACTGCGCCACACATCGTCAACCTCAACAACGAGCTGTTTATCAGTGCCAATAAACTCATATTCAACAAACTCGCTGAGGGCGACATCGAGGAGAGAAATACCCTGATTCATCAGTTTCTGGGAGAAGCCTATATCGATGTGGCGCAGACGCCTCAAAAAGATAAAGTTCCCGGTTATGTAAAGATTCGCTTCGGTGAATCTGATGGGGTAAAGAAAGAACCTTTTCTGACCAACGCGCTGGAACAAACCCATGCCTGGGTAGTGGAATGTCGCGAGGCGGGATTTGCCTATCGCGACATGGCCATCCTCACCCGAAACAATCAGGAAGGCATCGAGCTGGCACGCTATCTCATGTCTCATGCTGTCGAGGTGGCAGGAAAATCTGAATGGGTGTCCGTGAGCTCCTCCGATTCGCTGTTGCTGGAATCTCACCCGCAGGTGCGCTGGTTGCTCGCCTCGCTTCGGCTCTGTCAGTATCCCGAGGATCAGCTCCTGCGCGCCAACTGGCAAGACCTGGAGCGGAGCTTGAGCAGGCCCGAGTTGGCATTTACCGATTTTGTGCAGCAGCAAAAATCCTTGTCACGGCTCGATGCTCATTTTGAGGGGTTTCGGCAGCTGCCGATCTATGAAGTGATGGAGCGCCTTGCGGGGTTGCTGCCGCCGTCTCACGACGCCAACAATGCCTATGTGCTTGGCCTTCTCGATGCCGTGTGGGAATATGGTGTGAGCGTGGACACAAGCATCACCGGATTTTTGGCCTGGTGGAAAGAAGAGCGCCACGCTCGCGCCGTGAAAGGCGCCGATACCGACGATGCGATCCGCATCATGACTATTCACCAGTCTAAAGGACTGGAATTTCCCGTATTGATCATCCCCTTCATCGACTGGGATTTGGGGCTTTCTGCCAACAAAAAGCCTATTGCCTGGGTAGAAACTGCTGGCACGGCCTATGAGACCGACTTTCCTATATTGCCTGTTGCCATCGACACCAAAATGGAGAAAAGCCTGTTTTCGGAAACCTTTCAGCGAGAGCAAATTCTCACCCATCTCGACAACCTCAACCTACTCTATGTTGCTCTTACCCGCCCTCAATATCGGCTCTATCTCTATGCGCCCGACTCTGGGGTAGAGAAAGGCAAGGATTCTACGCCCAAATACAAAGGCTTGAAGACGGTGGGCCATATCCTGGAGTATTTGTGCAAGGAGCCAGGCGAGAAGCTCCCGATGCTCAACGGAGGCGAAGATGAGTTTTGGTGTGGAGAAGCCACTGCCGCTCCTGAGCGTGTCAAGAAAGAGAAGGAGCCCCCTATTATGGAAAACCTGGGGGCATACATTGCCCCTGATACCCGCGCAGAGCCGCTGGTGAAGCTGCGCACCACAGCCTGGCTGGAGCGCAGTCCAGAGGGCAAAGAAAGCATCGAGATGGGGCTGCTCGTGCATGAAGCTTTGTCAAGGATCAGCACAAGAGAAGAGCTGCCACAGGTGGTAGAGGCGCTTCTGCTCAATGGTATGTTGAAGGCAAATGATAAACACGACTTTCTGCTTCGCCTCCATCGCATTCTCGATCATGAAGGAGCTAAGGCTTGGTTTGAGCCAGGCTGGGAGGTGAAATCTGAAATCGGGATCCTGGAACCCTCGGGCAAAGAAAAGCGCCCGGATCGTGTGCTTATGAAACCTGGTAAAACCGTTGTCATCGACTTCAAGACTGGCAGACAAAGGCCTGACCACGCCAGGCAGGTCAAGGAATACATGGATCTGCTGCTTCAACTAGGGCAGGAGGGCATCGAAGGCTGGATCTACTACACAGGTCTGGGACAGGTAATTCCGGTGAATTAGGAAGCTTTTACGGGGTTTGATGGGATGTTCTGCTTCAGCTTGATACCTTTGGTCAAAGTGCTTTTGTTAAAACGATGTACCCGCTGATGAAATTAACCCCTTTTGCCCTCATTGGAAGTCCCGAACGAAGAGCGGAAGCTTGCAACCGCCTGGGCGTTGCGCCAGATTTTCAGGGCGACTTGCCCCCGGCTGAGCTCAATAAGTACAGGCTTCTGATCGATTTGAATCTGGAAGATCATACATCAAGGTTCGATCGCTATCGAAATCAGCCGGATCTTGTATTGGTAGGCGCTGCAGTGAAATGCTCCCTGATCTCTTTGATCGAGATGCATCAGGAAGCTCCAAGTTGCCGGGTATTGGGTATCAATTCCTTGCCTGGGTTTTTGGACAGAGATCGCTGGGAAATTTCGCATATCGGAGAAACAGAAAAAAACCTGATCAGTCAACTCGCAGATTTTTTGGGCGTGGCTTGCGAGCCGATCCAGGATCGGGTAGGGATGATCGCTCCACGCGTGCTTTTTCTGCTCATGAATGAGGCATTTTTGCTGGAACAAGAAGGCTCAGCTACTCGCCATGACATTGATGTTGCGATGAAACTGGGTACCAATTATCCGTTTGGGCCCTTCGAGTGGGCCGAAAAAATAGGGCTAAAGGAAGTCGTAGCCACCCTCGAAGCCATGTTTGCAGACACGGGTGATCAACGATTTGTACCCGTGGCGGGGCTCCGCAAGGCAGCCTTCCTACGGTAGTCACAGGCTAGGGGAGAAGTAGTCCTCTTCGATCCAGTACCTGCTTGATGGCCTCGGTTGAGGGCCCTGCGAGATAGATGGCAAGGCCGTATTCATATTCTCCGGGCAAGAATAGATAGGCTTGCTGAAAAAACGCTCCCGATTTCATGGCCTCGCGCAATCCGACGTAGTCACTGTGCGGCATCCAAATGACTTGTGGAGCAACTTCTCTCAAAAGAGAATCGCGATAGCCCGTTTTGGCGATGCGCACATCATGCAGCCCTGCCAGATCAAATATGTTCAGATCGGGATATTTAACAGATAAATATCCATGCTCTGTCGCGGCAAAAGTGGCTCCGGCTGGAAGTAGATCCAGGATCTGATAGAGCAGATTTTGATTTGCCAGAGAATCTTCGTTAGGATGATGAGCTGCCATAACCGCATCGGCTTCGGCTTCTTCTCTTTCCACCCTTCTTTCATGAAATTCGCCAATAAAAATACCTGTGAGAGCCATGGCAGACCAGCAAAGCAGTAGCCATGGGGTCCTGGGTGGTAGGGCCATCTTCTTTCTGGGTATCGATGCCAAGGGCCCGAGAATCAAAAATGGGATTGAAGGAAGGAAAAAGCGAGCGTTATAGCCCATGATTTGAATTTTGAGGCTCAGGACGAGCAAGGTGAGCATCATGGGGGCATAAAATGCCAGCAGGACCTTCCATGAAATTCTTTCGCCACTGAGTATGACAACCACCACCGAAGGGGCACCAATCAGCAGAAAACTAAGCAAATACTGCTCCACGGGCCACTCCTCCATCCCAAGATAGCCGAGCAGCAAGTCCCCTGATTTTGCATAGTAGGGAATCGGCAAGGGGTCGCCGAAGTACCAGAACTTGATGAGCACATCCATTAACAGCAAACCACCCAGGGCAAGCACAGTGGGCAAGATGGCTTTGAGTTGTTCATTCGCCCATAACCACAATACAGGAAAAAGCAGGACGAAAAAACCGGTATCAGGCCGGGTTAGAAAAGGAAGATAACTCGCGATCACCGCTAGGGTGAGGGCATTGGTTCCAGGCCTTTGTGAATACCGGGCCCAGGACAAGATCATCAGGACCAGAGCTGCCATGGTGAGGGTGGTATCCATACCATTCAAGATATTGGCCTGAAACATTTGGCTGCAAATCAACGGGAGGAGCCAAAGCCAGGGTTGAGGAAACCCGGGGGCCAAGGTGCGGAGCACTTTGGCGAGGAGCCACAAAGCCAGCACCCCAAAAGCGATGGAGCTGCCCATGAGCATTATGGAAGTGCTTGTTGCGGGGAGATGCAGGAGCGACTGCCAGAGCCAAAACCAACTTGTGTACAGGATGCTCGTGCATCCATAGCTGATTTCACCTGCGTTCCACCCATAGCTGCCTGTTGCAACCAGGTTGTTGGCATAGCGGATGAACATGAAGGCATCGTCAAAGACAGACAAGGGATTACCCGTCATTCGCGACCAGACCTTAGCCAATAAAATCATAGCAGAGATGGCCACCAATGTCCACGCGACATAGGTCAGGATACGGCTTTCCTTCTTTCCAATATCCATAATTGATGGCCTATTCCCAGTTTTGGAACCAACTGCGTATTTTCATGCTCATGACCCCGAAGAAGGCCTCTTTGAAAATACCGGATGACATCTTGGATTGGCCCATGGTGCGGTCACGGAAAATAATGGGCACTTCCTTGATCTTAAAGCCGTATTTCCAGGCGCGAAATTTCATGTCGATCTGGAAGGCATAGCCCACAAATCTCACGGGGCGGCGCATCACTTTTTCCAGCACAGGTGCTGTGTAGCACTTGAAACCTGCCGTGGTGTCTTGTATGGGCATGCCCGTCACTTTGCGCACATACCAGCTCGCATAGTAGCTCATCAGCACCCGGCCAATGGGCCAGTTCACCACATTCACCCCATTGACATATCGCGATCCGATGGACATGTCGAAGCCATCATGCAAGCACGCATCGAGAAGGGAGGGCAGATCTTCTGGATTATGAGAAAAATCGGCATCCATTTCAAAAATAAAATGGTACCCATGGTCAAGTGCCCAGCGAAAGCCATGCAAATATGCTGTTCCAAGCCCCTGCTTACCTTCGCGCTCCTCCATGTGCAGGCGCCCGGGATAGCTAGCCATCAGCCTCCGCACAATGGCGGCGGTGCCATCGGGAGAGTTGTCTTCCACAATGAGCAGATGTGTTTCGGGCAGCACGTCCATTACCTTTTCTATCAAAAGGGCAATGTTCTCTTTTTCGTTGTAGGTCGGGACAATGACTAGTTGTGGGCCCATGAAAGCAGCTTGCTCATTTAATTGTATTCCCTCCAAAGCTAAGGGATGGGAGTTGTTATACCAAAAACCTCGGTAGGTTGAAACCAGTCAAGCTCCGATATTCCACCTGAGTGCGGCTTATTATACCATTAACCGATCTAAAAGTTCAGTCCGGACGATGTCGTCTCATGCTCTTTTGCTGAGTTCTTCTGCCCGGTTTTTGGCCGCATCAAGTCCGGCCCAGATCCCTTCTCTGAGCTCATGCGCAGAAAATTGGTGCAAGGCGGCTTCCGTCGTTCCGCCTTTGGATGCCACTTTTTTGATCCACTCTTCGCAGCTCAACTCATATTGTTGTAGCAGGTGAATGGACCCCATGAAGGTCTGCATGACCAGCATTCGGGCTTCCGATTCTTTGAATCCCATGGTTTTGGCTCGGTCTATCATGGCCTGCATCACATAAAACACGTAGGCAGGCCCACTTCCCGAAACGGCGGTCGAAGAATCAATCAGGTGTTCGTCTTCGACAAACAATACCTTTCCTGTGGTGCTCAGAAGATTTTGGACGGTAAATGTCTCCACACGGCTCACTTCCTCTGAGATGGTGAAAACGGTCATGCCCATGCCGATTTGGGAAGGTAGGTTGGGCATGGCGCGCACCACTTTGGGCAGGCCAAGCTCCTGTTGGAGCCTCGCCACAGTGATCCCCGCCATGATCGATAACACGATCTGACCTTCTGTGAGATAGGGCTTTATTTGTTGAGCCAAAGCCGAAAAATCCTGTGGTTTCACGCACACGATGAGCAAATCCATGTCGCGGATAAAGGCATCCGGGCTGGTTTTGAGCTCATTGGCGGAAAATGGTTTGATCGAATCTGCCTTGGCAGCTCCGCGATCCAGGACATATAGCTCTGTGGGCGACACAGTACCTGTCTGGATAAATCCTTGACCAAAGGTCTTGCCCATATTGCCTGCACCGATCAGGAGTACATTCATCGAGGAGAAGCTTGAAGAGTGAACTAGTCAATGGGGAAAGAAAATCATTGCGCCCAGATTCAGAAGGGCTGGCTGTGATCTTCCCGGAGATGGTGGGATTAGCTGATCCCGATCATGCTCAAATGTTGCCAAAACTCCGGATAAGATTTGATCACAACCTCCGGATCATCAAGTTGAAGGAAGGGCACCTTGAGGGCAAGCGGTGCGAAGGCCATGGCCATGCGATGATCTTCATAGGTGTGAATCGAGGCCTTGACCGGGCGGAATGTGCCACCGATGGTGATTGTATCTGGCGAGGAGGTAATCTCCAGGCCAAACTTGGACAATTCGTTTTCCAGGGCAGTGATTCTATCGGTTTCTTTTACCCGCAAGGTGTGGAGACTCGTCATGGTCAGGTGAACCCCGAGAGCACCTGCTACGACCGCAAGGGTTTGGGCCAGATCAGGGGTTTCTAGGCAATCAATGGTGAGGGATGCAGGTAGGCTAACCTTGGTTTTGCGGAGAACGGCACCCTCGTCGGTGAATGTGGTCTGGACACCAAAGTGTTCCATGATTTCCACGATGGCACGGTCGCCTTGCTTGCTGTTTTCCCGCAGACCCTTGAGCGTGATTTCCGCTTCATCGCTCAGTGCGACCAAAGAATACCAATAGCTCGCTCCAGACCAATCGGACTCAATGGCGTAGGCACTTGCCTGATAAGGGCCTTCTTCGCAGCGAATACTGGAATCTGAAGACCAATCGACTGTTGCGCCAAAATGGCGCATGAGGGCCATGGTCATGTCCAAATAGGGCCTTGAGCTTATTCCTTCTACCAGGGTGAGATCGAGTCCGCCCGAGAGGTAAGGTGCGATCAGCAAAATGGCAGAAATAAATTGGCTACTGATATTGCCTGGCATATTTAGCTTCCCTCCGGTCATTCGCCCCTTTCCTGAAACCACGTGAAGCGGGGGGAATCCTTCCTGCTTCCAATAGTCGATATTGGCACCGAGGCTCCTGAGGGCATCCACGAGGCCGCCGATGGGCCGATTGCACATGCGGGGTGTGCCTGTGAGGAGTTGGTCACGACCTGCTACGGCGCAGTAGGCGGTGAGGAAGCGCATGGTGGTTCCCGCATCGATCACGTCGAGCACCTGCCCTTCGGAGGCAAGAAGCTTGATCATGGTTTGGGTGTCTCTGGCCGAGGCCAGATTGTGCAATTCAATGGCAGGGTTGAGCGCCTGAATGATGAGTGCGCGATTGCTCTCACTTTTGGATGCTGGCAGCGGGATTGTGCCGCCGAGTATTTTGCTTTTGGCTGTCAATGACAACATAAGGGATCTGGCTGTTGGGCAAAATGTCTGAAGAACCACCCAGAAAACGATGTTTTGAGATGGCAGGTTTGCAACCCATTTTGCGATCTATACTCGGGGGGCGGGTATATCAGGCCTGAAAAGTACGACTACGAGGCAGAAAGAAAAAATTCTGCTGCGTGTGCAGGTTGTCGATGTAATCGATAAGCACATCGCCTTCCAATACTTTTACCTGATAGTCAAGGCTTCTGAGGAGGTGAAAAACATGGGTTCTATTTTCATTCGGCCATAATTCGCAGTAAATAATTGGCTGATTTCGCTCAATGAGCCCTTTTCCGCCTCTGAGCACGAACTGCTCATAGTTTTCCACGTCGATTTTGATGGCGTCGATCTTCATTGCCTGGAGAATATCAAGGCTATCGAGTGTGTGAACGGGAACATGATAATCTTCGGTGGCCACCTCTCCATAGCCCGCAATGGTTTGATCATCTACATAAGAAAGTCCCTGCATGCGCACCCCGTTGATCACAGGCATCTTCATCGTAAGAGATCCGGGTTCCTCGCCCAGTGCCAGTTGCTTCAATACGACGTTGCTGAGTTTGTAGTGCTGAACGACCCGCTGAAGCGCCTGAAAATTATCAGGTACGGGTTCAAAGGCAATCACACGGCCCTGAGGGCAGGCTTTTGCCAGTGGCACAGCCATGATCCCAATGTTGGCCCCAATGTCGAGAATGTTGTCGCTGGGCTTGATGAGCGAAAGTAAATGCGTGAAGTCGCCATCGTGCTTGGAAGGTTCGAGGGCGAAGGTGGCAATTTTGAATCTACTGAACCAAAAAAGGTAGCGCTCGAAACCGAGGGCTCGTTGCAAGAAAGCTTGAATCGCTTTTTTCATACAGCTGATGTTGGTCGCATGGTTTTAGCGACGATTGGAGGTGGTTCTCGGTGTAAAGATGAGAAAAGATGTTATTGATCAATGAATTTTTACGATGTTAGCACAATTGTCTGGTTTCTCCCTGACAACTCGGTTGTATATCTAATGATGGTATGAAAGAATCGGACTAGAAACAACGTTGCGCAACAATCTTCGTTGCTGTTATTTTGAACCTGTTTCTCGTTGACCCTCAGGTATTTCCAGAACAATGATAAAAATGCTATTCACATTCAGGTCCTCGATTATGCTAGCGATGTTGGTGCTAGGTTTTCAAGGGGTTTTGCCAGGCCAAACAGAGAAGGCCTTATTCAAGCGCGGGCTGGAGCGAATGCAATCCCGCAACTTTTCTCTTGGTGAGATAGATTTTTCCATGGTTCTTCAACTCAATCCCAATAATGAGGAGGCCTATTACAACCGGGGTTTTTGCAGACTAAGACTCGAGAAAAATGCCGGGGCTGTGGAGGATTTTACCAAAGCCATCGAGCTGAATCACAACAACTTCGAAGCCTTCTACAACCGTGGCAATGCCCTCAAAGCCATTGCAGATGAAGTCAAGGAGCGGGAAAATCTCGAAACTGCGCGGAGGGTGTATCTTCAGGCACTCGAAGATATGAACTTTGCCATTGCGCGAAGCAAGGCAGAGGCCCGCTACCTGCGAGGGCGCGCCAGTGTGAAAATGGGCCTCGACGATATCAGAGGGGCAATCAAGGACCTCGACCATGCGATCAAAATGACCAAGGGCCGTGACATTACCTATCTCTATGATCGTGCAGAGGCATTTCTTGGGCTTCGCAATTTCTATGAAGCCATTGACGATCTCGATCGCATCGTGCAGTTGGCCCCGCGCAATCCTGAAGGATATATGTTTAGGGCAGCCGTAAAGTTGCAGGCAGGTGATAACAGTGGCGCATGTCTGGACTGGAGCAAGGCCGGGGAGCTCGGACAAATCTCGGCTTATGAGTACATTCGCGAAAACTGCGACAGATATTGACTCAGGGCTTATTTTTTTTGTGGTGGAGAGAATAAATGAATGAATTATTCTCTACCTTTGCGGTCCAACTAAATTAATTGCGAAAGCATCATGCCTAAGATGAAGACGAATTCAGGGGCCGCGAAGCGTTTTAAGAAAACCGCCTCTGGAAAAATCAAGCGCAAGCATGCGTTCAAGAATCACATTCTTACCAAGAAGTCGAAGAAGCGCAAACTCGCTCTGCGACATGACGGCCTGGTCTCCTCCGGAGACATGAAGCGCGTTTCAGCTATGTTAAGCGCTTAACCCAGGTCCAGTTTTCTTTTTCCACTCACCTCGAAAAAAGTACACTAAGTCATGCCACGTTCAGTTAATGCAGTCGCTTCTCGCGCCCGTCGTAAAAAAATGATGAAGTATGCCAAAGGCTACTTCGGTCGTAAGAAAAACGTTTGGACGGTCGCCAAAAACCAGGTAGAAAAATCTTGGCTATACGCCTACAGAGACCGTAAGAGCCGCAAGCGCGCTTTTCGTGCTCTCTGGATTGCCCGTATCAATGCCGGCGTTCGCCAGTATGATATGAACTACTCCACCTTCATGGGCAAGCTCAGCGCCAGTGACATTACGCTCAACCGTAAAGTCCTCGCCGATCTCGCCATGAATCACCCACAAGCTTTCGAAGCTGTTGTGAACAAAGTGAAGAGATAGTCATTCCATATCGAGACAACAAAAAGCCATCCCGGATTTTCCAGGATGGCTTTTTGCTTTTCTATCTCGCAGATAATTTCCTCGGGAGTTTATTTGTTTGGTTGAGGCGTCACACGAAGGTAGGGGCGCACTTCTTCATACCCCTTAGGAAATTTTGCCTCAAGCTGATCTTTGGGAATCGCAGGGCTGATGATCACATCATCACCGTCTTCCCAGTTGGCAGGCGTAGATACGCTGTAGTTGGCCGTGAGCTGCAAGGAATCGAGTACGCGAAGGATTTCAGCAAAATTACGACCTGTGCTCGGTGGGTAGGTGAGGGTAAGTTTCACCGTTTTGTCTGGGCCAATCACAAATACAGAACGCACGGTATTTTTGGTCGAGGCATTAGGATGAATCATATCGTAGAGTGTGGCCACCTTGCGGTCGGCATCAGCTATGATCGGGAAGTTTACCTCAGCGCCTTGCGTATTCTTGATATCGTCGAGCCAGCCGTCAAAATCATCGATGGGATCCACACTGAGACCAATCACAGCCGTGTTTCGCTTGGCAAACTCCGACTTGAGGCGAGCCACCATGCCTAGCTCGGTTGTGCACACGGGGGTGTAATTGGCTGGATGAGAGAACAAAATTCCCCATCCATCACCGAGGTAATCATAAAAATTGATAGGACCTTGTGTAGTGAGCGCATCAAAATCCGGTGCGACATCACCTAGTCTAATAGACATATTCGTAGAAATTGGTTATTGAATTATGATTTATGAAAGAACTTGTCAGGATCAACTCCTCGAGAGAAATCTTCCATAGCCAGAGGTAGTACGAAGTCACAGCCTCGGGGTTTCTACTGAGCCCCCCCACAATCATTGTGTGCTTTTCCCTCCGATGAAAAGCCTGATTTCTACTTTAATTTCAAGATGCCCATCTCGGTGTATTGCCCCAGATTCACCTGTTGATTGCTCTGCTGTGACCTGAATTGATAAGGCAAATGCAGGCTTTCGATACCTGGAGAAACACGCAGAAATGAAGCCAGGTCCATGCCGAGCGATGGGTTGTAGGAGGATAGTTGTTTCAAGACATATTTGCCAATATCGTATCCTTGCACGGCAAACTCTGAAGGGGGAAAGTAATACGTTTTGAGGTATTTTTGATAAAAAGAAGCGTAGGCTTCGTCTTCTGCTTCAATCAAATAGCTTGTGCTAAAGATCAGATTGAAGTTGGCCTTGGTATCAGAAGTAATCGAGGGGTAATTGCTGCGAAAATGAGGCGAACCCAATACAGGAAGATTTTTTCCCTGGTTTTGTAAAATGTTGAGAATGAGGCTACTGGCTTCTTCATTTCCCATGATGGGGATATAAACACCCGTGTTGGGGGTATTCGCCGGTATCGACCTGGCAAGTTTGGGGATCTGGCTGAGCGCCACATCGTCGAAGTTCTGACTGAATAGCAGGGTGTCAATGGTTCCGCCTTTGGCCTGAAACCGGGTCCGGAATCCTTGCAAGAGTTCTTGTGTAGCGGAGGTGTTGTCGGTGAAGATGTACATGTGCCGCAGGCCCATGGATTCGAAGGCATATTCTGCCATAGAGGCTCCGTGTGTCATGGCTGTTGGGTTGGCCAGAAAGGTATATCGCTTGTTCTCCACGAGCTCCTCAGAGGGGCTCAGGGGCACAATTTGGGGAACCTTTCGGCTTTCAGCCCACTCAGATAAAACCCGCGACTGTGCGTTGTACACATCTCCTACCAGTACTTGAATCCCTTGTGAATCAAGCTTGCTGTACAGTTGTCTTGTTCTGATTGTGTCTCGTCGTGAATCGATCACGCTTAAAAAAACGCGCTTGTTACCACTGGCCTGGTACTCATCCACCGCCATTCGAAAGCCTTCATAGAACTCAAGTGGACGGACCATGCTTTCTGGTATTTCCTGCAAATAAGCCGGAGCCATTCCTCGCTGATCTAGTTGAAAAGGAAGAACCAGACCTATTTTGATGAGATTGGGGTCTTTCCACCTGGGGTCTGCCACTACTTTGGGTGGTAGGGTATTGGGAAAGAGGGAGTTGAGCCAGGTCGTCATTTTGCCACCATCCTGCTTGTAGTTATCAAGCCGCAATTTTGCCACCAAGGGGCCATCTTCTTCCAATATCCGATACACCAATGCTTCCATTACGTAGGCTTGGTAGAGAGCAGGCACAGTGCCTACGTACACATCAAGCAAATCTCGGTCGGCAGTATCGAATAGATATGATCTCCACTTAGCCAGTGCAAGATCTTTGAGGTTTGGATCTCGCGCTTCACTTTGCAAATCGAGCAATTGTGATAGCGCAGCAAATTGTGCTTTGGGTGCACTTTTCTTTTTGAGCGCGAGCAAAGCCATGTGGTAGTTGGCATCCTCGACATATCTCGACTTTGGAAACTCAGTGACAATGGTAGAAAATCGACTCTTGGCGATGTCATCATACCCAAGCTTATAAGCAGAGAACCCTGCTAAATAGATGGCCACTGTTGATGAGCGGTTGAACTCTCGTTCGCGGGCGATCTCGAATGCATCCCATGCATCCATGTAATTGCCGGACCGCATCGCTTGTTTTCCCTCAAGAATCAGGGCATCCGTCCTGGGGTCAGTGGCAAGGGTTGCTTGCTTGAGAAGGTTGCAGGATAAAAGCGGTAGCAATAGAAGGAGGATGAACAGTCGGTTCATATTTTTCGCTTGGGTGAAAGTGGTAGCAGATGGTCTCTCAATACTTGCTCTGCGAGTAAATGATTTTCCTTCAAGATAGCAAATCCCCCCGCTTATTCGGCAGGAGAGATCTTCTATTCGTTGCTTGAAGGGAGAATCATCCATTGTGGGCCGGTCTTGATCTTTCTCACATCTCCATCCACAAACTTTCCAAGATTCACAGCTTGATTTCCTTGCGTGCCTTTGAGGTCAAAAGTCTGATGAATACCGTCATAGCTCGGATACTGGCGGAAGTAGTCAGCCAAAGAGAGGTATTGGAACGGGTATTCATTTGTTACCTGGAGCACCCACTTGCCGATATCATAGCCTTGTGTGTGAAATTCGCTCGGTGGCAGGTGAAATTGTTCGAGATGCTGCCTCATGTAGTTTCGGTAGTTTGTGTCTGCCTTGTCATACATAAAGGAAGTCGAAAAGGTAAGCTGAAACCGTTCTTTAAGGTCCCTGTCAATGTTGGTGAATCGTTTCCAGGAATGAGGAGACCCAAGCACCGGTACGTCGATATCCATGACGCTTAGTTGGCTGAGAATGAGCCCCACTGTTTCCTGATCACCAAAAATAGGGATAAATATGCCGTCGAAGCGCTGTTGACGCAAGGAGCGTACAAGTGCCATCGTGCGCTTGGTGCTTTTTTCTGAGAAAACAGAATCCAACTCCAGGGTAATCACCTCCCCGCCTTGTTGCCTGAAACTCATCGCAAAGGGCTGAGCCAATCTTTCTGTGGCATCGGTGCCATTGGTAAAGATGACGACTCGCTTTAGTGCTAGGCTGTCTATCCCATAGGTAGCGAGTTGCTTGCCATGGACACCAATTTCCGGATGTGCCAGAAAGGTGAATGATTTGTTTTCAATCAGGGTTTCGCTCGGCGAGAAAGGCACAATTTGGGGTGTTCCCGTGCGTTCTGACCATCGTGAGATGATCTCTGTCTGGGTGTTATATACAGCACCAATCACAAGATCTGGATACCATTGGTCTAGTTCCTGCATCTGCTTTTCCACTACGAGGCTATCTCGCTGCGTATCAAAAACCCGAAGGGTGATTTTTCGATGTAGCTGTGGCTCCATTTCCTCATAGGCCATTTGGAGGCCTTCCCAAAACTCCAGGGCAATCTTGCTATTGCGAGGAATGTCGCTACTCGTCGTGACGCTTTCGTCTAAGAAAAGCGGTAGAAAAACGGCAATTTTGATTTCACTTCTCTGTCCATATCTGTCTGGCCGTCTTGGATCAAACAGTCGCTCCAAAAAGGGGAGCTCTTCTCCTCCTGCTTTGCGGTAGGCCTCGTAGGTCTGTATCGCCGCCATCGGTTGTCCATGCTTTTCTTTCAGGCAAAAGCAGTAGGGCTCCAGGTAGGTCGCAACCCCTTCTTTTCTGGTTTCTTCGAGCAAGCCAACCAATAACACTGTGTCGCAGCTGGTAAAGAAATATTCGCGAAGCTTGGTATGGGCAAGCGCAGAAAGCGAAGGAATCGAATCCTGCCGAGTCAAACTGATTAGCTGATCAATTCCTTCCCTGCGATTGTCAGGCTTGCCTTCAAGAAGCAGGATAGCCCGATGGAATCGCACGTCGGGGGCGTAAGTAGAAAGTGGATAGGCTTTCAGAAAACGATGGAAGGAAGTCATTGCTGAGTCTTCTTCCCCCAAATAAAACCAGCTCAATCCACGCAAATAGACAGCCGAGGTGGTTTGCGGGTGTGTAGGCCTGCCGATGGCAGAGTCTAGCACTGCGATCGCTTTGCGATAATCCCGCGCGGCCATGAGTTTTTTTCCTACCCCCAGATATTCGTTGGCGAGTGGGTCGATGGCCCAGGTTGAGGTGGAGTCGTTCTGGCCAATAAGAGAAATGGATGCACAAAGGAGGGATATGATGAACAGCAAATGCCGCATAAGTTGATCTGGTTATTCCCATTCGATGGTGGCAGGTGGCTTGGAGCTGATGTCATACACTACACGATTCACCCCTTTGACCTGATTGATAATCTTGTTGGATACGCCAGCGAGAAATTCATAGGGCAGGTGAGACCAGTCTGCGGTCATACCATCCCGGCTTCCTACGGCTCGCAGCGCCACTACTTGCTCATAGGTGCGCTCATCGCCCATCACGCCGACCGAGTAAATCGGAAGGAGCACAGCAAAGGCCTGCCAAACTTCGTCATAGAGGTCTTTTTCCTTTAATTCGTTGATGAAAATGGCATCTACCTCCTGTAGAAGCGCAACTTTCTCCCGGGTCACATCTCCCAGGATTCTGATAGCCAGGCCTGGGCCCGGAAAGGGATGCCTTCCCACAAATTGATGGCTCAGCCCCAGGTCGTATCCCACTTTGCGCACTTCGTCTTTGAACAAAGAGCGGAGCGGTTCCACCACCTTGAGGTTCATCGTGGCTGGCAAGCCTCCCACGTTGTGATGAGATTTGATGGTGGCAGATGGACCTTTCACGGACACACTTTCAATGACATCGGGGTAAATAGTTCCCTGAGCCAAATACGTGATACCGTCCAATTTATTGGCTTCCTGCTGGAAAACCTCGATAAACACCCGGCCAATGGCCTTGCGCTTGGTCTCCGGATCGGTGACGCCAGCGAGGGCATCCATAAACTGATCGGTGGCATCCACCCCGATCACGTTGAGGCCAAGTTGCTCGTATTGATGAAGCACTTGCTCGTATTCATGTTTCCTCAATACGCCATTATCCACAAAAATACAGTACAGGCGATCGCCAATGGCTTTGTGGATCAGGGTAGCTGCCACGGTGGAATCCACGCCGCCTGAGAGACCGCAGATCACGCGTTCTGTTTCGCCGAGGCTAGCTTGCAGTTCTGCCACGGTTTCCTCAATAAATGCAGCGGGGGTCCAGTCGGGTGCCAAGCCGCAGGTGTCATAGAGGAAGTTGCGCAGCATCTCGGCACCTTCGATGGAGTGGGTCACCTCCGGGTGAAATTGGAGGCCAAATACTGGCAACTCAGGGTGCTGATAGGCAGCTACTTCTACCGAATCGGTAGAGCCCGCCAGCTCATAGCCAGTAGGCAGAACCTTGATCGTGTCTCCATGGCTCATCCATACCTGCGAGCTGTCTTCGAGCGCACGAAAGAGCCGGCTGCCCGGCAGTGGCTGAAACTGTGCCCGGCCATACTCGCGGGTGGTGGAAGTGCCCACCATGCCGCCAAATTTTTTGGCGATGAGCTGTGCACCGTAGCAAATGCCCAAAACAGGATAATTGGCCAGCCAAGGAGCTAAATCCATGTCCGGTGCGCCTTCATCATTTACAGAACATGGCCCTCCGGATAGAATGATTCCTTTGAGAAATTCATCTGCTTCGATCTCCTTGTTGTAAGGCTGGATCTCGCAATACACATTTTGTTCACGTACGCGTCTGGCGATCAACTGCGTGTATTGTGAACCGAAATCTATAATCAGGACTTTTGGATGCATGGCGCAAAGGTACGGTCTGATTCTCAATCATGGAATACAAGTAGAAAAAAGTACGGAGGAATATGCCTTCTTTTTCAACATCTGTTCAAGAGAATGAAAGAGCAATAGGATGTTCGCCCAGCTTTGATTTTTTTCGTGGAAACGCTTTTTTTATTAATCTCATGAGCCACCCCGAATTTCACCACAGCGCGCTTGGCCGCTTTCTTCGATATGTCACCATCGACACGCAGTCTGATCCACATTCTCCTTCTCAGCCTTCTACAGAAAAACAGAAAGACCTCAGCCGCCTGTTGGTTGAAGAGTTGAAGGCCATCGGGATCCTCGACGCCGAGCTTGACGAGCATGGCTACGTGTATGCCACCGTGCCCGCCACGATTGACCGGGAGGTTCCTGTTGTTTGCTTCTGCTCCCATGTAGATACCTCGCCCGATGCCTCGGGAAAAGGCGTGAAGCCACTCGTTCATCAGAATTATGCAGGGCAAGATCTTGTCCTGCCCGATGATACTTCCATCGTGATCAAAGCCTCGGAGCATCCTGATCTTGCTGCGCAAATCGGCAACGACATCATCACCGCCTCCGGAACCACGCTGCTGGGCGCAGATAACAAAGCCGGTGTGGCTGCCATCATGGATGCCGCTGCTCACCTGATGGCACATCCCGAGATCCCGCACGGAGCCATCAGGATTCTTTTTACGCCTGATGAAGAAATCGGTCGAGGCGTGAATGCAGTGGATATGGGAAAACTTGGCGCACACTTCGGCTACACGGTGGATGGCGAAAAGCTAGGCACCCTGGAGGATGAGACATTCTCCGCCGATGGTGCTGTGCTCACCGTGTATGGCGTGAGTGCACACCCAGGATTTGCCAAAGGCAAATTGCAGAATGCGCTCAAAATCGCGGGCAAAATCCTGGCTGCGCTGCCACTGGAATTTTCGCCAGAAGGAACCGAGGGCCGCGAAGGGTTTGTGCATCCGGTAGAGATGAAGGGAATTTCAGAGGAAGCGAGCATCAGCTTCATTCTCCGAGATTTTGATGCGAAGAATCTGCCTGGTCATGGCGCTTTTCTCCAACAGCTTGCGGATAAGATCTGTGCGGAGCACCCCGGGAGCCGAGCCCTGCTCGTGCAGAAGGAGCAATACCGCAACATGAAGGAAGTGCTCGATTCGCACCCCGAAGTGGTGGCCTATGCCGAGCAGGCCATTCGCAACGTGGGCCTCACACCCGAGCGCCGCTCGATCAGAGGTGGCACCGATGGCAGTCGGCTTTCGTTCATGGGCTTGCCCACTGCCAATATTTTTGCGGGAGAACACGCCTTTCATTCTAAATATGAATGGGTTTCTCGTCAGGACATGGAAAAAGCTGCTGAAACTGTTGTGGAGATTGCCCGGCTGTGGGCCGACGGCAGGGAGTAAAAACGCTGACAGGGTTTGTAACCAGATTGTGAAACGCTGACAGGGTTTGTAACCCTGTCAGCGTTTTTCTTTGGCTCTTTGTTCATCAAGAGGTGAATATCAATTTATTAGTCCCTGTCAGCGTTTTCTTTGATCGCTTAAAAGAAGCTGGGTTGGGCCTGAAAGGCTGTTGGGTAGAGGCGCATCATGCGCTGCTCGATGTCCCCGACGGTGACGCGGCCGTCTTTGTTTTCATCGAGGCCGGAATTTTGAGCATACTGTTTTGAAGGCTTTGCGTAGAGGGTATAGCCGTTTCTTTGTCCTCTGGCTTTGGGGTAAAGAACTGCCAGATAGAGGTCGGTGAGGTCCTGATAATCGCCATAACGCTCCCGCACGGTTTGGAGGTAGAGATAGACGTATTCGAGTTGTTGGAGGTGGTTCATGCGTGCGAGTCGCTCCAGGCTGATGTTCATTTCCTGGGCAGTGCCATCCATAAATTGGATGAGACCGGTGGCACCGCTGCCTTTGAGGTTTTCGACCGAGGCGTCGAACTTGCTTTCGGAGTACATGACGGCCATGAGCCACTCCGGCGCAATTCCCAGCATAGAAGAGATTTCGACAACCTTACCTTCAAAGGCTTCTGTGTCTGATACGAACAGGCTGGCCTTTTCCATCAAGAAAAGGGAGCCATCTTCTTGTACCACATTTATCGCTCGCCGACTCCAGTCCGATGCAGCGATAGCGCTGTGGGCCTCGGTGTTCGACGATTCGAAAAGGCCAGATACTGGTGAGCTTAGGTCGTTCCAATTGTACCCAACAAAGAGAGCCGTGGCAATCAAGAGGTATTGCCCCATGTACTTGGCACCAGATTGCAGGGGACGTGCGACAGAGGTTGATTGAGGGTGATGATGGGCCTTGCCCGGTGTGCGATACACCAGAGTTTGATTGTAAGTTGACATGACATTACCGATGTTTTGTTTTTGGAAGACGGAGCGACCGTCTTCTTGCTAACAATAATGGCACATCAAAATTAAAAAACCAAATTAATTAGCTAAAAATTCTGGCAAGGCTATTTTTAATTGCAATTTGCTTTTTCTCTGAGCAGGTAGTTATTCCTTCCAGACTTTTGCCCAGGCTAGCTTTCCCTGCTGATCTGTCATTCTGATCCAGTACCAGCCAGGAGCTTCCGATCTCAAATCCAGCTCGACGTGGTTCATCCCACGATCGAGATTTTGCCTCGTTATGAGCTGCCCGTTCATGCCACCTACCATCATGGTCCATTGGGCGGGGTAGGGGAGTGTCACATTCACAAGCCCTTGCTCAGCGGTGATGCGGAGTTGGGTGTGTAGTTCCCGACCGATGGCCACAGAGCTATTCACCTTCAATTCTACCACGACGGGAAGGTGATCAGACATTTGCTTGAGCGCAAGGCACACAGAGAGCGGCACGGTGCTGTTGCCGCTGCAGCTGAGTTCGTTATTGTAGTTGAGACCTGCATTGCCATAGGCTTTGTAGCTGCTCGAGTCGATGCGGATGGGCTCACCAGCTGCAATCAGGCTTTGGCTTGCGAGGATGAAGTCGAATCGGTCGTCCATGCCGCCACTTGAGCCACAGCCACTGTTGCTCAAGCGGGTGGATTGGGTGTGAATAATGGCATTGGCTGCACCATTCCATCCATTTCCTTTGCCAGATACATCCACGAGTCTCTCTGCCACGTCAGAACCATTCACGAGGGTCTGATAAGCCGCCTCCTGATGCGAATACACGTTGAAATCTCCCATGACGAGCACGTATTCCTCGTCGGGCACCGTCTTGAGGAAGTTCACAATGGCTGCCGCCCCGGCTTGTCGCTGACTGGCTTCGGAGCTTCCATCTCCGGCTTTGAGGTGTGCCACAATGCAGGTGAGAAACAGCGTGTCTCTACCCCCATCGGCGATGGAAGGCAGGTAAATCATGCGGTAAGCATTGATGTCGCGAAGGGAATAGGGAATCACCACCGACTGTGTGGCCACTGGCTGAAACTTGGTCTTGTCGTAAAAAAGCGCATTGACGATGTTGGAGTTCGCCTGATTGGTGATCGGGTAGAAAGAGATATTGGGATTGTAGTCGAAAGACAATGCCTTGATGCCGTTGGCATAGGCAGTTTGCGGAATTAGTTCATTCACGGTGAAGATATCAGGCCGATATTCATCGAGGATGGTGCCGAGCCACTGGTATTTTTGGCTGGTGGTGACCCCGAGGCAATCGCCAAAAAGCAAGAGGTTATAATTCATAACCTTGATCGAGGTCTGGGCCTGAAGTTGACCGAGCGAAAAGGACAGCAGGAGGGCAAGGGTGGAGAGAAATTTCATATTCTGATTACTGGTAGGCAATGGCGTGTTGAGGCTGGAATTGCAAAGGTGGATTGAAGCCAAAGGCGAAACAAGAAAATCAATCCGTTTATTTTTTAGAACCTTGTGTCGTATGTTTAACAAAACAAAGCGCCAATGAAATACCCTACGCTTCTCGTCCTGCTCTTTTGGTCGGCCCATCTTTCTGCCCAAATTGATTCTTCGGCTACTGCCATCTCTGCTGAGCAGTCATTGGAAACATGGCCCGCATCAGAAGGTAGGATCCGGTTTAGGGATGGTGATTTTGGGTTTCAGGATTCGACCGGCAAGGTGGTTGTGTCGGCACAATACGAAGTCGCCAGTGATTTTAGCCAGGGCCTCGCCAGGGTGGGTAAGGGCGGTGAAGAGGGCTTTATCCGCAAGGATGGTAGTGTTGCTATCTCGCTCGAATACAGCAAAGTATGGTCTTTTCGCGACTCCGTGGCGATGGTGAAGCTCGGCACGCGCTATGGATTCATTGACCACAGCGGGGAGTGGATCATTACCCCCGACTTCGATCATGCTCAATTGCCCGAGGAAGGGATGATTCTGGTGAAAAAAGACGGTCGTTTTGGCTATTTCTCTACCAAAGGTGACCTGCGCATTCCGCTTGCCTACGAAGAGGCTACGCCGTTTTTCCAAGGAAAGG
>JANQTF010000371.1 GCA_030731845.1 Bacteroidia bacterium
GTACAAGCGGGGAAAACCGGTATTCGCTGCCTGAGACAGGCCAATCCTCAGACCGTAGTTGTAGGTCGTGTTGGTGGTTGCTGGCAGGTCGTTATAAGCATTGATAATGCGGGTGTTTCCATTTCCGTTGATCTCCATGGTGTAGGAAGGTGTGGCATCGTTAACCCCGATCCGGCCTTGCGCATTGACCGAAAAAATATCTCCAGCATTGCTGTGGAAGAAGTTGAGCGTTGCATTGGCGAGGTTGGTATCGGTGCGGGCGGCGATATCCCAATAATTCGAATGAACGTTGTTATTCATAGTAATGCGCGCGTAGTCAAACTGCGTCTCGGTGAGCTTGAGCTGGCCAAATCCTGTTGCACTATTCGTACTGACATGAAATTTTGCCTCGGGGCTTTCTGTGCCTACGCCTACTCGTTGCTGACCTGCCAGTTGGACCTGAAAAACGGGAATATTGTCCCCGATCCAGGTGAAGGCATCGGCAGTGTCGTTGTAGCGAATGCCCCAGGTAGGAAAAGAGGGCGAATGCGCAAGGAGCATACGCGTGCTGTTGTTGGTGCCCGACTGGAACATCTGCATCATCGGTGCATTCGCGCCGCTGGAGTTGGCAAATCGCAGGCTTCCCTGGTCGTCGGAAAAGACGATGTCTCCATCAGCGCCATTGATTTGCAGCTTATCACCGTTGCCGACGGTCAGGGTAGCAATCGGGCTGTTGTCGCCAATCCCTATATTGCCGGAGTTGTAAAAAAGGTTGGAGCCAGAAGTGCTCCAGGGCGATGCAAAAGAGGCGAGGTTCACGTTTCCACCGCTATTGGATAGGCTCAGGGTGTTGCCACTCAAGGAGAGGGTTTGGAGTTCGTTGGTGGGGCTGGCATCGGCGTCGTTCACATTGTCGGTAGAGGTGATGGTGAAATTGGGATAACTGCCGCTGATGGAGGTGGCACCGCTGCCTGTGAGGCTCACGGGTTGGTTGGGAGCGGTGTTGTTGATGGTGCTTCCGGTAATGGAGATGCCGGTGCCAGCTACGTAGCTCGCGGCCGGCAAAGCCACGGAATTGCCGCCAGAAATACTTAGGTTGCTGCCCGACACAGAGAGGGTTTGGAGTTCGTTGGTGGGGCTGGCATCGGCGTCGTTCACATTGTCGGTAGAGGTGATGGTGAAATTGGGATAACTGCCGCTGATGGAGGTGGCACCGCTGCCTGTGAGGCTCACGGGTTGGTCGGGAGCGGTGTTGTTGATGGTACTTCCGGTAATAGAGATGCCAGTACCAGCCACGTATGAATTGCCGCCATCATCGCTGCCGGGAGCCCATTCGCTGCCATTCCATTTGAGCACTTGCCCTGAAGTTGGCGCAGTGATGCTCACATCGGTCAGGGAAGAAATGGACATATCTGTGGCGATTTTAGCGTAGGGCACGCTTTGTAGTAGGGATGCATCTACGGTTGCACCATTGAGCTCCACTACGAGGAAATAGTCTTTTGACCCCCATTCGATAGATTCAAAAACTCCTAGCTCTACATTGCCATTACCGATGATGGCATTAAAAAGCCCATAGTCATTGGTGGAGGGAGAGAATGTCTCCTGATACATAATGGGGCCACTAGCTGTGTTTTCCCGGATCTGAAACCGGAGGTTGACCGCGGTATTGGCGATGGGGGAACCGTTGCTATTTCGTGCAACTGCCTGGTAAGAAAAGCCTTTGGTGGTTTGGGCTTGTAGAATGCCAAGCGGAGCCAGCAGTAGCCAGCAAAGAAGCAGGGGGAATTGAGTCTTCATAACATGGGTTTTGTTGGCGGGTTAACCAGTCTTGGTGAGAATATAGGAGGTTTTGGAGTTGAAAGGAATACGACGAACAGAAATAGTTTCTTACATGAATTGAGAAGGACTTTTTTTGATGCCACCACAAAAAAAGCGGAACGATTTCCAGCTTTTTTAGCCTGGGCATCGTTCCGCGTGGGGAAGAATCTGGGTGCGAGGATCAGTTAATCCTCAATTCCATCAGCTTCTTGAAGTGCTTCTTGCCAGCTTTGCCCAAATGAGATCATCTGCAGCGTAGCCACCGAGAGCTTGTTTTCGAGCTTGCCAAACTTCATTCGGTAGTCCTTCATGCTTCGTTTCACGACTTCAATGGCCTCATCTTTCCCATAGGTATGGGTGATTTCGCAACGCTTGGCATTCGATCCAGGCATTTCTTTGTAGGTGAGGAAGTAGTGCTTGAGGCGACTTACAATGGCTTCTGGCACATCGGTGATGTCTTTCCATCCCTGATATACCTCATCTCCTTTGAGAACAGCGATGATTTTGTCGTCGGCTTCGCCTCCATCAATCATGCGAAAGCCACCGATCGGGATAGCCGGGACGAGGATGTCGCCGTGGGTAATGTCGCGCTCGGTGAGCACACAGATGTCAAGTGGGTCACCATCGCCTGTAATTCCTTCGCGGCCTGTCTTTTCCATACAATATTCCGCAACTTTATCCATACAGTAGGTCTGAGGAATAAAGCCGTAAAGGGTCGGCACAATGTTGGAAAACTTTTGTGGTCGATCCACCTTCAAGTAGCCGGTGCGCTTGTCCACTTCATACTTGACAGTGTCGCTTGGGACCACTTCAATAAAGGAGGTGACAATGTTGGGGGCTTCATCGCCAATTTGAACCCCATGCCATGGGTGAGACTTATACCGGAGGCCAATCAGTTCCCAGATTCGGGTCAGCGGGTTAGATTTATCAAAACTCATAGAGGTACTGGTAGGAAAGCAGATGCGCTCTCCGATGATTCAATAAGGTACGTAGAAATTAGGAAGAACTGACGAATAGAATAGTATGCTCAAAGCAACAAAGCCCGTACCCAATATCCAACCGATGTTGTCTTATTCGCCTTATTGTCTATTTCATGGGAATAATTCGAACATGAACGGTAGAAGGACGTTTTCCAGACGTTGCTCCTAATCCAATGGCTGATATCTTTGCAGCCTCATTCTCTTTCGACAGAATCTATTTTTGATGAATCAAACCTGGAATTTCTCTGCTGGTCCTGCTGTACTTCCGCAGGAGGTGCTTGAGCGTGCCCGCCACGAATTGCTCGATTTTGATGGTCGCGGCATGTCGGTGATGGAGATTTCGCACCGATCGAAGGAGTTCCTCGACATTTTGCACAGGTGCGAGGCGCGTCTCCGTAGGTTGATGGGGATTCCGTCGAATTACCATGTCTTGTTTGCCCAAGGGGGCGCCTGGACCCAGTTTGCCATGGTGCCTATGAACCTCATGAAGCGCGGCCTTGCCCAATATATCGACACCGGTTCCTGGGCTGCCAAGGCCGCCGAAGAGGCCGCCAAATATGGCAAAGTCGAAATAGTCGCATCCTCTAAATCTGACAAATACGCCAACATCCCTGCCCTGCCAGCTGGTTGGCTCAACCCCGGTGCCGATTATGTGCACCTCACCACCAACAATACCATCTACGGAACCACCTGGCACCAGATCCCCGATACTGGCGATGTGCCCTTGGTGGCCGATATGTCCTCCAACATTCTCTCCCAACCATATCGGATAGAGGATTTTGGGCTGATCTATGCCGGTGCACAGAAAAATATCGGCCCCAGTGGTCTCACCATCGTGATCGTGCGCGAAGACCTCATCGGCGATGTGGCAGCCTATGTGCCCACCATGATGCAGTATCGCACCTTTGCCGAGAATGAGTCCATGTTCAACACTCCGCCCACCTTTGGCATTTACCTCGCCGATCTGGTATTTGAATGGCTGGAGAATCTCGGAGGCGTGGCTGCTATTCATGCTGAAAATGTGGCCAAGGCCAAGCTTCTCTATGACTTCCTGGATCAGTCGCAAGCGTTTCAGGCTGTGGTAGATGCCCCTCATCGCTCGCTGATGAATGTGGTTTTTAGAATGGAAAATGAAGCCAAAGAAGCGGAGTTCCTCGCAAAAGCAGAGGCCGCCCGGCTCTACTTCCTCAAAGGCCACCGCTCTGTGGGGGGAATGCGCGCCAGCCTTTATAATGCAATGCCGATCGAGGGAGTTGCAGCTCTCGTGAATCTCATGAAAGAGTGGGAGTAGGGGAGGAGCCGTCTTTCGGGGTGCGTTTTGGTGGCGGTGAAGGAATGAATTCAAAAACTATTTGGGATCTTTTGTCCTGCCCGAATACAGCCCTTACCTTTGCGACAAATAACCAAGCAACGTGGCAATCATTAAATCTTTTCGTGGATGGCGCCCTCGCCGCGATATCGCGGCACAGGTAGCCTCCCGTCCCTACGACGTGCTCAACTCTGAAGAGGCCAAGGCCGAAGCAGCTGGCAATCCTTTCTCTTTTCTCCATGTGGTAAAACCCGAGATCGACTTGCCCGATGACGTGGACCATTACGCCCCAATCGTATATGAAACTGGCAAAGCCAATTTCGATACCATGGTTGCTGAAGGATGGATGGTGCAAGATGAGCAGGAATGCCTCTACATCTATCAGCAGAATATGAATGGCCACATACAGGCCGGGATTTTGGCCGCCGCTGCCGTAGAAGATTATCTCACAGGGGTGATCAAGAAGCACGAACTCACGCGCCCGGACAAAGAAGTGGATCGCAAAACCCACGTTCGCGTAGCGAGAATGAACGCCGAGCCGGTTTTCTTCTCTTTCCCACAGGTGGATGAGCTCGACCTCATCATCAACGACACTCGCAAGGGTGTGCCGGAGTATGATTTCACAACCGAAGACGGGGTAGGGCACACGCTTTGGGTCATCGACGATCAGTCTGTCATTGCGCGAGTCATAGAATTATTCGATCAAGAGGTGCCTGCTACCTACGTCGCTGATGGCCACCACCGCACGGCTGCCGCTGCCCTGGTTGGAGAAGAATTGAAGCAGGAAAATCCTGATCACACAGGCGAAGAAGACTACAACTTCTTCATGGCGGTTCATTTTCCCGACAATCAGCTCAAGATCATTGATTACAACCGCCTCGTTACCGACCTCAATGGCTTGAGTGAGGAAGCATTTTTGCTCAATGTGGAGCAGAGCTTTGTCGTCAAAAAGATGGAGGGCCAATATAAGCCCGAGGCTTTGCATCACTTTGGCCTCTATATGGGCGGAAGTTGGTATCAGTTGATCGCCAAAGAAGGCACTTTTGACGATGGCGACCCGATCGGCGTGCTCGATGTGACCATTTTGTCAGAGCAGGTGCTGAGCCCTATTTTGAACATCACCGACTTGCGTCGCGATAAGCGCATCGACTTTGTGGGTGGCATCAGGGGACTTGGCGAACTGGAGAAGCGGGTGGATAGTGACGAAATGGCCGCTGCCTTTGCTTTATATCCTGTGAGCATGCAGCAATTGATCGACATTGCCGACAGCGGCGAAATCATGCCGCCCAAGACCACATGGTTTGAGCCAAAGCTGCGAAGCGGCTTGGTGGTGTACAGGTTTTAGGGGCAGGTATAGGTGTGGGAAGGTATAGAGGTATAGGGCTGTATTTTCTTTCTTCAATCTCGATATTTCACCACGAAGGCACTAAGGTCACGGAGATTCACTGAGATTAGGTGTTCTTTCGTGATCTAGCAGTCTTCGTGGTGATTTCTTTTTGTTCACAAGAAAAAGTGAGATTAGAAAGGGTGGGGGAGTGGAAGGTATAAGGAAATAGAGGTATAAGGGAGTGGAGGTATAAGGGAGTGGAGGTATAAGGTGGAGTTGCAGCAAAAAGCGGATAACCAATCAGGGCTTATGCGACATACCTCATACCTCATACCTCATACCTCATACCTCATACCTCATACCTCATACCTCCTCTTTCATCCCTCTTAACCTTCCACATCTTAGTCCAATTCCACGGGTTCGAGAGAGAGGCTGCGGGATCTGGATTCAGAATCGCTGCTGCGGTTGTCCCAGGAAACCTTCACGCCACGAGTATCCATGTGAGTGAAGGTGCTGTAATAGCCCACACCACCTTTGTAGAGGAACTCGAACTTGCCGTCTTTGACTCTTGTCTTGAGATCGGTGCGGGGCACAGTGCCTGCGGGAACCCGTACGTCCACAGGCTTGAGCTCAATAGGAGAGCTAAACCACTTGTCCTGGGCTTGCCAGGCAAGGAGTTGATCTGCGACCACAGTCGGGTGAATGCCTCTCACGTTGATGTCAATGGCGACAAAGCCCATGTGTTGGCTGGTTTTGGCACCGCCAATGAGGGGGTTGTACTTCGGCGACCGATAAGCTGAGTTGATCGTGATGGGCACGCCAAAGTGCTCGCGGAGGTTGTCGAGGACGATGACGGTGGGCCCAATGTTGTGCCAAATCTCTTTTGGAGGGCCTTCGTTGGTGACGCCACTGTTCACCCGGCCGAGGCCTGTGAGGATCTCATAATAGGCAAAATACTTGAGACCAAGACTGGAGAAAAACTCCTTGAATTCCGGCAACTCTGGCCAATTATCTAGCATGGTAATTATGTAAAGGGGTTATTAGAAAGAGAACGCAGGCATTCTTATAGCAAGCAGCCTGTCAATTGCGTGAGAAGTTAGCTCCAAATTGGGAAAAATCAAGGAGCTGGAAATGATTATCTTGATAGAAAATTTTTGAAGACAGGGTGGCATTGGTTAGCTTAGGCCTGAAGATAGACGAATATGTTCGAGCAAAATTTACAGCTTCCTGCCTCTGGATTTGGGGACTTGCTTATGGCCGGCGTTGCTTTGGCTATGGGCTTTTGGACCTATCGTTTTGGGCCATCGAATAGTCGCACGATGCTTCGGTTATGGGTAATGGCCTTTCTTTTTCTATTTCTGGGCGGTGTGCTTGGCGCTATTTTGGAGTTTACGTCCAATACGATGAGCGACCGTGATAAGCTCACGGGCCAATTATTCCTTGCTGCGATGTACATGTTGGCGGGAATGTTTCAATTATTTGGTGTGCACGAAGCTGTTGATATCGGAAAATGGAATAAAGACCTGATATTTGGGGTAACAGGGACTGCCTTTGTTGTGCTACTTGTTTCCGCCATCGTATATGAGCACCCTGGATTAAAAATGTATTTCCTTTTGTATTCCTCTGGAATGGCACTTGTGATACTGCTGATCAATATTGGAAAGTCAATCAAAAAATATCAATGGTTTGTGCTTGGTGCATTTTTGCAGACGCTGGGCATTTTGGTCTATTTTATGGAGGCAAGCATCCTCACGATCTCTTATTCACTGATACTCAACCTGCTCATGCTGTTTGGGATGTTAGCCTATTATATGGGGCTTTTTATCCTCGCTAGATACGAAAGAGCGACAATCGAAAATTCCTCTTTCTTTTTCTCAGGCCGGGTCAGCAGATAATAGTAAGTGCTCTTTTAACCTAAACTCATGATCCCCTTAGAAGAATGGTTGAGTCCAATAGTAGCAGGTAGGGTATTTTCGGGTGCCATGCTTGCCGTGTTGTTTTTGCAGTCAGGACTAGATAAAGTTTTTGACAGAGAAGGAAATCTAAGCTGGATCAAGGACCATTTTAGCGAATCGCCATTGGTGGGCAATGT
This sequence comes from Bacteroidia bacterium, assembly GCA_030731845.1. Lineage (GTDB taxonomy): Bacteria > Bacteroidota > Bacteroidia > J057 > J057 > JANQTF01. The sequence goes on from JANQTF010000371.1 coordinate 7,506, forward strand.
CCCCTTTCTTCTTACGCTAATCACTGTGATTGAGATACTTGCAGGACTTTCCTCCTTTCTGGGAATTGGATTTTACCTATTCTCAAATGATACCATTTTGCTCAAAATGGGCGTGCAGTTTTCATGCCTTGCCATCCTGATGCTATTCGCCGGGCAGCGCATTGCCAAAAAATATGAGGGTGCTGCGGATTTAGTTCCATATTTTATTATGGCATTATTGAGTAATTTTCTTTACTTCGATCTACCAAATGTCTAGCACCATTCTTCTAACCCTCCTGTTGAAGATTTCATGTGCTTTTCCCTAAACTCGACGCCCCAACTTTTTAAGTTTGGGGCGTTTCTTTGTTACTTTACCGGATGCACCATCAATCGCATTTATTGCTTCGCTTGTGGCCAATTCTATTTCTATCCAGCCTTGGTTTGCCGATGGCTTTCCTCTCTTCATGTGAAGAAGGGAGCCAGGCATCAGTTGTAGATACGACCGTGCTCACCGGGGATCTGATTGACCTTGGAAATCTTTTCTCGGAGGAAGAGGAACTTCGACTTACCGAAACCATTCGTGGCCTCGAAGCCACATCAGGAATCGACCTTGTCGCCGTCACAGTCGGGCACCCCGGAGAAGGGGGAATTACTGCTTTCGCCTTAGACATGACCCGCAGGATCAGCCCCGGAAAATCCGGGGTGAACAACGGTGCCATCATCTATATTTCTGATGTGCTCCGTGAAGTTAAAGTGGAAACTGGCTATGGTCTCGAATGGATGATCCCTGACAGTGTTTCTGGCTTGGTCATTGAGGTCATGCGGCCCGACCTGGCAGTGAGCAATTACCTCGAAGCCTTTGAAACGGGGTTCAAGGAGATCGTTTCACGAACCGATTCTGTGAATTGGCAGGCAGCGCTCACTCCATGGGAAAGCGGTGCCAAAGCGGGTCTTGTCCAGGGTCAGATCCTACGCTTTTCTGCCAAAGGCCTTCCTCGCCCATATCAGGAAGGTGTGCCGGAAAATCTTCAATTTCACCCCAATTACTTCATCGAAATCATCCCAGAAGGAACAAATATAAGTCAGCAGTTGTACTTTTCCGGATATATGCGCGACATGGTTGACCGAATTGTGTACCACGACCAAACGCCTACCATCACAGCTTTGGTGCTCACCACAGAGCCTTTGAGGCTCGGCCTGATGGGAATGCAGTAATCCGCAAGTTGATAATTACCTACTATGGCTTCATCACGATCAGGCTGCTTAAGACCATTTCTCGTCGCAGTTATTTTGTTCACGAGCATTAGCATTGCCATTTTATATGTCGTGTATAACAGTGGTCAGTACCTCTATGAAGAGGATGAAACGAGTGCCTATCTCATAGAAGGCGCTCTTGTGTTTGACGGAGAAAATTGGTTGCCAGGCACGCCCAAGGTGCTAATTGTTGATGGGAAAATCCAGTGCATGGGGCCAGATTGTCAGCTGCCCGTTGGTAGCAAAACCATCAATGCCGCCGGGATGACTCTCCTCCCCGGACTTACCGATCTGCAAGTGCAGTTTTACCGACCCACCAAGGAATACGAAGGACTTTCCAATCCTGAGAGATTGCTGCGATTCACCAAACAGCGTCCGGAAGTGAGACAAAACTTCCATAAAGCTGGTGTAACGCAGGTCAGGTCTTGCGGCGATGCCCTGAAAAATATCATGGCCCTTCGTGAGCAAATGGAAGATTTGCAGTTTTCCGGGCCAGATATTTACATCGTCGGGCCTATGATTACGGCTGTGGGCGGCCATCCTGCTGTCACTGAATATGCAGGAAATGAATACCTGATCCAGGAAGCTTGTCGGCAAGTGAAGGATGTGGAGGACATGAAACAAATCATTCAGGAGCTGGCTGATAATCGTGTAAATACCATCAAAATGGTGTTCACGAGCTTTGGTGGAAAAGTAGCGAGGCTATCGAATGAAGCGCTGATTGCTGGAATAGAAATGGCCACAAGTAAAGGCCTGCTCGTGTCTGTGCTCACTGGCACAGAAGAAGAAATGGTCACAGCTGCGGAGGCGGGTGCTACCCTGATCGAATACGGTACCCGATTCCCAATATCTGCGGAAACCGCCAAATTGCTGCGCGATCGCGGCGT
>JANQTF010000372.1:0-4116 GCA_030731845.1 Bacteroidia bacterium
AGAATGATATGTTAGATGTAGTGAAAATATTCACCATCCATTCAGTATTTGGTGCAATCCTGACTACTGCCTCAACACACAAATTCTCAAAATGAGAATTTGTGTTTCATTTCGAAAAACGAATAATATAGCTTGGCCTATTTTATAAATACAAAATCAGCGGAAACACCGACAGAAAGCCACACATGATGCAGCCATGCTTGAACAATATGTGCCTTAGGCAAGATCACCCCCCATCTCAGCGCAAATGGAAACCGTTAAGAGCCTCGTTCACAGCATCAAAGGGATTGGGAATGAGTATTTTATTTCATCACGACAAAACACCTGATATTTTGAATCAAAAAAAATGGATCAACACCATACTTTGATTCTTAAAATAAAAAAAATAGCCAGCCCAGGCTATTTTCTCGAAGGACAATAAAAACAAATTGGCCGGAAGTTTCCTTCCGGCCAATTTGTTTTATTCTGAACATTCTCTACATCAAGGGGTCTTGATGAAGACTTTGGTGTCCAGGACTTCTCCTGTCTGGGTCAACCTCAGGGTGAAGAAGTACATACCAGGGCTAAGGGTTTGCAACCCAATGGTGAGCTTGTTTTGGCCCGTGTAGAAGGAGAATGTTCCTCCAAAAACAGGCTTCGAAAATACATCCACCACTTCTATCGTGACATCTTCGTCCTGGGTGAGCAAGGCCCAAATATTGATCGGCTGATTGCCGCTCAATGGGTTAGGATAGATGATCCATTGCTCCAGAACCTTGGGCTCCGACAAATCCACCTTCACAATGTTGGTGGAAAGAATGCTTCCATCCGTACCAATGGCTTCGAGTTTGTACCAAATCACATCTGACTTGGGCTCGAGGTCCACTTCATCGTAGCTGGTCTTGGTGCTGCTGGTCCCAACTGCTTGCACTTCCGCCAAATCTTCGAAAATCAGCGAATCAACAGACACCGACAAGCGATAGGTCTCGACCAGGTATTCCTCCATCGCAGACCACGACAGAATCACAACTCCCTGGTCGGGGAATGCCTCGAACTCGACGCCATTCACATAAGGAGTAGTACCTGAAATCACGACCGTGATTTTGGCTGAGCCAGTCGTGAGGCCATCATTGTCATAGGCAATGGCACGCAGGAAATAAGTTCCGGGTTGGGCATTGGTCCAATCGGCCTCGTAAGGAGCTGATTTCTCCGTCTTGAGCAAGGTATTATCCAGATAAAACTCCACCTTCACGATGCTACCATCAGGATCTGAGGCTATGGCTTCGATGGCAATGTCAGACCCGGCTTTGTACACAGCTCCGTCAACCGGAGTGATGATTTCTACCACAGGGGGAGTCGCTCCCCCTCCTGTGCTTCCACCAACGGTGTAGGTCACGATCGAGGTATCGGTTTTGCCATCGTTGTCGTATCCGATGGCCATCAGCTGATATTGACCTGGCTGCACATTGTTGATCGATCCGGTGTAGGGAGCGACTTTCTCTGTACGCCATTTCACGCCATTGAGGTAGAAATCCACCTTGGTGATAGCGCCATCAGCGTCGGTTGCGGTAGCTTCTACACTCACATTGTCACCTGGATTGAAATTGCTTCCATCAAGCGGGTCAATGATTTCGACCACAGGTTTTCCCGTCGTTCCACCACCACTTCCGCCACCGCTTCCTACGGTATAGTTCACAATAGATGTGTCACTGAGTCCGTCGTTGTCAAAACCGATGGCCATGAGTTGATAGACACCTGCCTGTACATTTTTGAGGTTGGCATTGTAGGCTGCTACTTTTTGGGTGGCATAATGGACCCCGTTGAGATAGAATTTCACCTCCGTGATGGTTCCATCTGCATCGGTAGCAGTGGCATTGACCAAGACCTGATCGCCGGGGTTGAAAGTAGCTCCATCAAGTGGCTTGGTGAGCGTAACGACGGGCTTTTTCAGGCCACCGCTACCACCTCCACCACCAGAATTGGCATCTACTACGATCACTACCTGTGCTGAGGTGGTTTGCAGGCCCTGATTGTCTGTAGCCACTGCTGTGAGCAGGAAGGTTCCGGCAGGCACGTTGGTCCAGGTAACGCCGTAAGGCGCACCGGTGTCAGCTCCGAGGAGCATGTTGCTGGCGTAGAATTCTACCTTGGTCACGGTTCCGTCAGTGTCAGACGCTGAGGCGTTGATGCTCACATTGTCCCCGACCGTGAAATTCGCATTGTTGGCGGGGCTTGTGATGACCACAGTAGGCGGGCTCTGAGTTCCAACTACCTTGATGGTCGCGGCGCTAGAGCTTGTGCTCAGGTTGGCGTTGTCAATCGCTACGGCCTTGATGCTGTAGGTTCCGGCAGGAGGAGAGTTCCAGGTAAATGCGTAGGGAGCGTTGTTATCGCTTCCCAGCAGGTTGGTTCCTTCCCAGAATTCTACTTTCACCACATTTCCATCAGCATCCGCAGCGGTGGCGGTCATGGGCACGTTGGCACCTACGTTAAAGCTGGCTCCGTTCTGTGGACTTGTCAGGGTCACGGTGGGTGCCTGATTGCTGGCGGGCAGCACAGTGATGGTCACAGGCGAGGACACAGAAGTGAGGCCGTCGTTGTCGGTGGCTTTGGCGGTGATGGTGTAGGTGCCTGCAGGCACATTCAGCCAATTGAAGGCATAGGGCGAGGTATTGTCGCTTCCAAGCAGGGTGAGCCCCCCCTGGTAGAAATCTACCTTTGTCACGGTGCCATCTGCATCAGAAGCTGTAGCTGTGAGATTGATGGTAGCGCCTGCTGTAAAAGTAGCGCCTCCGAGTGGAGCGGTGAGACTCACCTGAGGAGCAACCGGGGTGCTTCCTCCACCCTGACACAGGGTTTCAGCCTGGTTCAAATCCTGAGAAGTGGCAGTATTTACCGTGGTATGAGTCATCACAAGACGGTCGATACCGTGGCCGTTGGAGCGGGCCGAAATCTGGATGGTATAGATCCCAGGCGTATCAAATTGAGCATAGATTTGGTGTGGGTTTCCATCGGAAGTTCTGGTCTGCCAGCTCCATCCCATTTGACTCACATAGACCTTAAACCAATTGTCGGCACTTGTTCCGGCGGGGTTAGGTGTTTTTCCACTTCCTTTTGGATATACTTTGTTTCCGCCTTTTTCGCCCCATGAATCAGTGGCATCAGGGAAGCGGAGCCAGTTGTCGTTAAAGTCTGAGGTGGATGTACCCACGGTAATCACGTTTCTCCAGGTGAAGAGATAGGTTCCAGTGGTGGTGATGTTCACTTTGTACTCCAGAATCCCATTGCCGGGGTTATTGAAATAGTCAGGGCCATCCCACACGTAGTATCCAGATCCGGTGTAACCGGGAATGGCGCTCTTGAGGGTCCAGTCCCCAACTGCGGGCACAGACTCAGCTTCGATGACCACGATGCCATTTTGCTCTTCAAATGGAGCCGGGCAAGAAGTTCCGCCTCCTGTTCCTCCTCCACCAGCGGCATTTACCGTGATGGAAACAGCCGCAGAAGTTGTAGAAAGGCCGCTGTTGTCGGTGGCTTTGGCTGTGAGGGCAAATGTACCAGGGGTGGCATTGGTCCAGGTGGCCACATAAGGCAGACCGGTGGCGGTAGCGATGAGAATGTTGTCTCGGAAAAACTCCACTTTGGACACCGTGCCGTCAGCATCGGCGGCGGAGGCGGCAATGGCCACATTGGCCCCAACCGTGAAGGTGGCATTGTTGCCAGGAGCGGTGATGCTCACCGTAGGCGGCACAGGCACATTCACCGCATTCACCACGATGGTCACAACTGTTGAGATGGTGCTGAGTCCATCATTGTCGGTGGCTTTGGCTGTGAGGGCGAATGTTCCTGCGGCAGCGTTGGTCCAGGTAGCGGTAAAGGGAGCGTTGGTATCTGTTCCGATGAGGGTGTTGCCTCTGAAAAACTCTACTTTGGCGATACTGCCGTCTGAATCAGCAGCGGTAGCTGTGAGCGACACATTGGCACCGACGGTGTAGGTGGCATTGTTGGCAGGTGCGGTGAGGCTCACGGTAGGCGGCACAGGATTGCCACCGCCACCACTTCCAGACTTGGTCACGAGAATGACCCAGTCGCTTGTGGCATTGTTAGGCGGGTTCCCAAGGGTTTTATTTCCCCCAC
>JANQTF010000372.1:4126-9506 GCA_030731845.1 Bacteroidia bacterium
CCCACCAGAGACAGAGGTCACGCTTCCGTTTTGAAGTACGCCGCCGTTGCGAGGGTCGTACCATTTCACATCAAATGATCCTGTGTAAGACCCCATATTCAGCGAAAAAGAAGCGTTGCCAGTGGGCAGATAAATAGCATAGGCTTCGCCGGGTTGGGCCAGACAAAAACGGGAGTTGGAGTTGTTGTTGTTGCCGATCAGGGCATCGGATGGCTCCATGAGCCAAAACTGAATGTAGTTGTTGAAGAAATTCAGTGCATGCTTGTTGTACTGCCACATATTTGCCCTGGCCTCCCAGCTTTCGCTCTCCAGGTCATCCATGAAGCGGGAATAACCAAAGTAATATTCTACTCCTGCGCCACCGCCCATCAGGTTGCCCCAAAGCACGTTGGATCTCGCAGTATTCTGGTTGTTGTTATTCTGCACATCAGGATCAATGCCAATTCCGGCAGGGCCCTGCTCATCGTTGGCCACGATCCAGGGGTGACCCGCATTTTGGGACATATTCACATAATTCACGGTTTTGGAGTGAATGGTGTTGATGTCTTGTTGGAGGGAAATACCGTGAAGTGCATTGGCATTTCCTGCGTGGGGATCGAATCGCACGTTTTCCTTGCCAGCCCAGTTGTGCAGCACAATGGGGTGATTGTAAGGGTCTATACTTCGGATGTATTCGCAGTACCCTTCTACTGAGACTTTGAAGGGATTGATCGAGCCATTTGAGCCACCGTACTCTTCGCCCAGGTTCCAGTTGAGTGCCAGGTGATGACCAAAGCGGGCGATCATCTCGCGATAGTAGAGCTTGCGCTCGTTTCCAATGGTAAAGCTCCCATCGAGCAAATCGTCGTTTTCTGTTTCAGAAAGCTTGAAGTGCAGGTACATGCCTTTTGTCTCGGCGTGGGAGAATACCACTTCCCACTGAGCCAACTTAGACACATCATACTTGAGGCGATCGGCTTGAGATCCGGCTCCACCGTTGTAGTTCACATGGGGATACACGTCGCGGCCATCGCCGTTGATGTTCATCGTAAGGAAGGAAAAGACGTTGGCACCCGTTGAGGATAGGTAATTGATGGCGCCAATGATATTTTTCCCTTTTCCTGATTGCCAGGTTGGGTCTCCATTATTGTAATGCTGTGCATGAGCGGCGTAGTGGTGCAAACCGTCGCCAGCAAAGTTGAAGGTGAGGCTACCGATGGTGTAGGAGCTTGTGCTCGTGAGGCTGTTGCTTGATCCGCCCTGATCTACTGTATTGTCAAATTCATAATAGGCGAGGAAGTTTTCTGGTGCATCGGCACCTGCTTTCACGAAATATTCGCCACTGCCTTTGAACCTGAGGTATCTTTCTCCTACATATTCCAGGGTACCCTTGGCGCGAAGGTCAGGCGCAGTTTTGTTGGTCGGAGAAACAGAAAAAGTGCCCGAAGTGCCATTGAAAGACACCGGCGATCCGGCAGTCGGGCTTGCAGCTACTGCCACATTGGTTCCCTGACGAAAAGAAGCAGTATAAGTCCAGGTGCCTGTGCTGGGTGGGCGGAAATGCACGCGCCAGAGGTTGCCTGCGCTGGCCGATGAGTTGGCGGCGTTGCCATCAGCAGCAAAATAGCCAGGTACAACATAGGTTTGGTTGCCTTGCTGAAAGGTAACGTCGAGGCGGTAATCCATAAAAGGGTTAGGCGATCCGGTTTCAGATGCCTGTGGCCCGTCAAAAGTGATGACCACATCATGCCAGGTCATCAAATCGCCAGTGACGGTGGCCGCAGTTCCGGTTCCTGTATTGCCAGAACCGCCACTTCCTTGAGAGACATTGGCACACCAAACCAGCGCATCGCGAATGAGATTTTTGAAATTCTGATCGCTGGTATAATTGCTCGCGGCATGGCCGAGTGCTGTATAAAAGGCTCTGCCTCCGCCTGGGAGGGTTTTACAGTGTGCCATACGGCGCGGTGCATCATAGCTGTTGCTGCCTGTCTGCCCTACGCGGAGCAACTCCGTGAAGGAGGAATTGAGATATCCATTTTCCCAATAATAGTACTCTTCGGTTTTGTTCCAGGAAGCAGGCACATTGGCCAGGGTTGGGTGACCTGTGGCCTGTTTTGTCATCGTATTGTTGTGGCTGCTACTGGTGTGGTTAGGATTTTCCTGAACCGAAGCACCGGCCACATTCTCTGCATACCAATCCCAGGTTCCTTTGGAGCCACCGTTGGCACTACTGTGCCGATAGGTATCGGTAGCAGCGTGAATCCCGAGGTAGCTACCGCCGCCTGCTATATAGGCTTCAAAATTGGCGCGCTGCGTAGCATCGAGACCGCTGTTGCCGGAGGTGTTGGAGAAAACGACTACTGCGTACTGCTGAAGGTTGGCCAGGGAGCTAAACTCAGCTCCGTTGTCATCGTTGGTAACGGTAAAATTGTACGAAGATGCCCAGCTGTTGAACATGGCCAACGACTGGGATTTTGTGTTGTGATTGTATCCTGTGGTTTCGGTGTAATGAAGAACCTTCCAGGGGCTTTGTGCTTGTAATGAAGTGGAACCGAGCAGAAAAATACCAGAAACCAGCCAGGGTAGCCAATTTCGTGCAGAGCGAAAAGGGGAGATGCAACAGGTAAAATAGTGCATAGACCAAAAGGTAGTCCTGCCTCCGAATCTGTGAGATCCGGGCGACCGAATTGGATGACAATAAATAAAGAATGAGTAGAGAACGGTATTGATCAAGGAAGATGGATGCTTCAACTGGGCAAAGTCTGGTCCACCGATGCCAAAAACCACCTTAGAAAACATACAAGCATGAACATCCATTTTCTCAAAGCAGGAACATTACCCACATTCGCTCAACGCTTCATTATCAAGCCATTAAGGATTTTTCTTTCGCAATCAGTCAGGCGTATTTTTTGTCGATCTTACGCCAAAATCCACCATTTTCGAAATACTCTGATGTAAGAAGCACCCTGATTTTCGTCGTTTATCTTCCTTTTTCAGGCAGCAAGCGCCGCAGCTTCTGATGAATTTTTCCCAAAATGAGAATCTTCTTTTCAATTCGGGGCTAGCCCAAGGTTTTTGCCCTCCATATATTCTTCCCTTGTAGTTCCTACCCGCTCCGCCATTCAACTGAGGGCCTTTACTTACGCGAATCTTGTTTTGGCAGGCCTCCTGTGTGTACCTTCGCGGATTAACCTATTCAGAATTACATGTCTAATATTGCCCCAATCGCCCCCAAACTCCCCCACTCTCTCGAAAATCATGGCGTCACTCGTCTGGATGAGTATTTTTGGATGAATGACCGGGAAGATCCCAAGGTGATTTCTTATCTCAATGAGGAAAACGAATTTCTCAAGGCCGAAATGGCACACACCGAGGAATTACAACAGCAACTCTTTGAGGAAATAAAAGGGCGAATGAAGCCCCGCGAAGAAAGTGCTGCAACCCTCGTGGATGACTGGTACTATTATTCCCGCTACGAAGAAGGCAAAGAATATCCCATCCACATTCGCCGAAAAGGCTCCATGGAAGCCCCCGAAGAGGTGATCCTTGATGTGAACCTTCTCGCTGAAGGCAAACCCTACTGCGCCGTATTGGGCAGCCTCGTGAGCACCGACCACAAGCTCCTCGCCTACGCAGTCGATTATCAAGGACGTAGGATCTGTGATCTGCGTGTGCGAAATCTCGAGACCGGTGAAGAATTTGAAGAAACCATCACCGGGGTCACAGGCAACCTTAGTTGGGCCCTCGACCACCAAACTTTCTTCTACTCCACCATGGACGAGCAGACCCTCCGCGCCGATAAAATTTTCCGGCATCGGGTGGGCACTAGCCCCGAGGAAGATGTCCTCGTGTTTGAAGAAACCGACGAAACCTTCCGGTGCAGCATCAGCCGCACCAAGTCGAGAGAATATATGGTGATTCACTGCGGCAGCACCCTCACCGATGAAGTGTGGATCCTTGATTCGCTCCATCCCACCGGCGACTTCAGGATCTTTCGCGCCCGCGAGCGCGGACATGAATATGGCATCGACCACTACGACGGCCTCTTCTACATTCTCTCCAACGAGAATGCCGTCAACTTTCAGCTCTTCACCTGCCCCGACAACGGTCCTACCCACACAGGCTGGAGCCTGCGCATCGCTCACCGCGAAGATACCCTCATCGAAGGCTTCGAACTATTTGCCAATGAGCTGATTCTCGAAGAACGACGCGGCGGCCTCACTCACCTGCGCATTCTCTCCAGAAAGGAAGGTGACCGCGATGAATACCTCGCATTTCACGACCCCGCCTATACCACCGGGCTTTCCTACAACCCCAGCGCCCTGCGCCCCATCTTGCGATATAGCTACGAATCGCTCACCACGCCCTCGAGCATCATTGAGCATCATCTCGAAACGGGCGAGGAAACCATCGTCTGGCAAAAGGAAGTTCAAGGCGAATTTGATTCGAAGCAGTACCGCTCAGAGCGCATCTTTGCCGAGGCAGCCGACGGAACCCGCGTTCCCATTTCGCTGGTCTATCACATCGACACCCAACTCGATGGATCTGCCCCCCTCGTGCTCTATGGCTACGGTTCTTATGGCCTGAGCATTGACCCCTACTTCAGCCTCTCGCGGCTGAGCTTGCTCAACCGAGGCTTTGTATTTGCCATCGCCCATATCCGCGGGGGCTCCGAAATGGGACGGGTGTGGTACGAGACCGGCAGGCAAATGCAAAAGAAAAACACCTTCACCGACTTCATCGCCTGCGGCGAGCATCTCCTCCACATCGGCTACACGAGCCAGGACCGGATCTATTGCATGGGGGGAAGTGCCGGTGGGCTGCTCGTGGGCGCTGTGATCAACCTCAGGCCCGACCTCTTTGCCGGGGCCATCGCCCAGGTTCCTTTTGTGGATGTGGTCACCACCATGCTCGACGACAGCATTCCCCTCACCACAGGAGAATACGACGAATGGGGCAACCCCAACGACAAGGAGGCTTTTGACTACATGCTGTCTTATTCTCCCTACGACAATGTGAAACCGACAGCCTACCCTCACCTCTTTGTCGCCTCAGGCCTCCACGACTCGCAAGTGCAGTATTGGGAACCCACCAAATGGGTGGCTCGCCTTCGCGAGAAAAAGACGAATGACGCTAAGCTCTATCTCTTCACCAACATGGAAGCCGGGCACGGCGGCGCCTCCGGTCGCTTCGAAGCGATCAAGGAAGTCGCCCTCGAGTACGCGTTTCTGATCGATTTGGCGAAGGAGGTGGAGTGAGAAGTCAGGGGTCAGAAAAGAGAAGTCAGACGGGAGATGGTAGATGTTGAGAGGCGAGATTGGATCTTAAAGCCCCCTGTGCGTCGGCCTGTGAGTTGGCGAGGGGGTTGGGGGTGAAATGAGATATTGAGAGGCGAGAT
>JANQTF010000373.1:0-19213 GCA_030731845.1 Bacteroidia bacterium
CGAGGTGTCAGTCGCTACGCGCCTGTGTGGAGAGCTTGAATTTGCTATTTCTGACTAGAAGTCGAAGCGCATAGCGATTCGAACCTCGGTAGAATCAGGTATGCTCGTGGGATTTGCAGGCGCATAGCGACTGCCACCTTTCCCAGATCCTGCAACTCTGAGATCATTACACGCTAATAAACCTTAACCGGGCGGCTATGCCCCAACCCCCTCGCCATCCCACTTTCCGTCGCGCATGGGACTTTGAGAATGCCTCTCGCCTCTCAGAATCTCACCTCCCTAATGGCTTCCCTTGAGCAATTCCGGATATTTGGCCTGGAATTTCTTGAGGCGTGGAATAGACACACTTCTTATGTAGGGATTGTCGGGGTTGTTGCGCTCGTAGTCTTGGTGGTAGTCCTCTGCCTCCCAGAATTTGTCGAATTTGGTGACTTCCGTGACAATTTCGCCTTGAGCGTATTCGCCAGACTCATATAGGCTTTGGATATAGTCTTCGATGATTTTCTTCTCCGTGTCGTTTTCGTAAAACGCGATGGAGCGATATTGAGGCCCGCGGTCAGGGCCTTGGCGGTTGGCGGTGGTGGGATCATGAGATCCGTAATAGACCTTCACGAGGGTAGGAAAATCTACGATGGTGGAGTCGTAATACACGAGTACGGCTTCTGCGTGGCTCGTAGCGCCGGAGCTTACCTGGCGATAGGTGGGATTGGCCTCTGTGCCACCGGAGTAGCCGGATACGGCCTCTTCTACGCCCTCGACAGATTCGAACACAGCCTCTACACACCAAAAGCAGCCACTGGCAAAATAAGCTTTGTGAAGGCCGCTGAGGTCTTTTTGAGCTTCTGAGGCTGAGGCAGCCTGTGTAGCATCAGTGGTGGTCTTGTCTTTGGGTTGGCTGCAGGCAGGCATGGCAATCAGCTGCGTGAGCAGCAACAGGGCCAAGGCCGATTGGGAGATCCAGGATTTCATCTTTATTAACTTGATTTGCTATCTCAACGATCGGCAGCCCCAGATGGTTTTCAAAAAACGTGATGCAGGTCGGAGAGGAGACATTCTGCAAAACAGCAAACAGAAGGGAAGCCCTGCTTTTTTCTTATCTTCCTCCTCCTCTCCCAACACCCACGGCAAAAATTTCGTTCATCAGCATATCCCATTTCAACACCTGCAATCCATGCGCATACTAGCCATCGCCTTTTCGCTTCTCGTCCTTGTGACTTCCTGCAAAGAAGATCTTTGCAAAGATACCGTATGCCTCAACGGCGGCACCTGCCTCGATGGGCTGGGCACCTGCGAGTGTCAGCCGGGCTTTGAGGGCGATTCTTGTCAAGTATTCACATTTGAGCGCTATCTGGGTATTTTTGAAGCAGATTATGGTAGCTGCGTGAACACGCCACCAGAGCATCGGGTGGGAATCGCTCAGGAATCTGGAGCCAACAAACTCAGAATCACAAATCTGGGCGATTATGCCTGTCCTTCTGGCGTATTAGCCGTGTTGGCGGATGTCTCAGGTACCACGCTCACCATGCCTGAGCAACAAATAGATTGTGGCGATATCGTCTATACTTTTTCTGGAACCGGGCAGCTCGATGGGGAGTTCCTCACCATTGATTTCAAAGTTGTCTATGATGCCGATGGCTTTGTGCGAACAGATAATTGCACCGCAACTTTGCAGAAAGGATAATGGTATTTCCCAGGGGAGATTCGTACCTTTTGTTATCCAGAATCAATACCCGCTGAAATGAATCATCTCCTGCGCTCCTGTGCCTATCTGTTTGCCATCGCCTTACTGAGTACTGGCTGCAAGCAAAACCCCTGCAAAGACAAAGATTGCGGTGCTTATGGGGTGTGCGAAAATGGTACTTGTATCTGTGAACCAGGGTTCACCACTGACGCCGATGGCGCGTGCAACACCCGTATCGCCGGACTGATGAAAGGCACCTACGATGCGAAAGTGTCTGGCTGCAAAACCGGAAATTATAAAGTCACGCTCCTGCCTTCCAATGTATTCGACAATATTCTCGTGATCGTGAATCTGGGAGGCTACAAATGCTCCAATGGCGATGATGTCGTTGTCGAGGCGGTGATAGAATCGCCCACCACCTTTAAGCTCGAAGAAGCCCGCTATTGTGAACAATACAACATCTCTGGTTCTGGAACCATTAGCGATCGGGAAATCACCATCCAATACAGCGTGGCCTATGGCGGTTCTGAGGCGACCGGAGAACTCGTGGAGGAGACGTGTAGCGTGAAATTGAAACGATCTTGATCAGCGCTTGAGCTCAAAATCCAGAACGGCCCCAAGATCTTCTACTGAAATTTGTTTGTAGCGAATGATGAATTCGCTGTCGAGCACATAGATGATCGGCGTGCTGATGATGTTGTAGGCATCGTCGAAGCCCGATTGACGGGAAGGGTCGGAGAGGGCAATGCCCGGCAAGCCATATTCGGCTACTTTTCCTTTCCACTCCTCCCGGGTTCCGTTGGTGCAAACGCTCACCAACTTCACGCCTTGCTCCAGGTAGGAAGGCATGAGCTCAGCGAGCTTTGGCGTCACTTTTTTGCAGGTAGCACAATCATAGCTCCAGAAATACAGCACAATCAGCGGGGCCTTGATGTCATAGAGCCTCGTGGGTTGGTCCTTCAGGTCAAGGATGGTGAAATCTTTGCCTTTGTCGCCCACGAGCGTGCCTACGCGATCGCGCACATAGGTGCGAAGTTCATCAAGATATTTTTCACTGGCCCAGGGCGCTTTTCCTGTGAGGTAATAGGTCTGCGCCAGGTGTATCATGACCGGCTCTGCTCCCATGAGCTTGCTCTCCACATATTGGTTGAAGAGGGTGCTGAGGTAATGTTGAAAGGTCTCCTCATTCTTAGACGCCAATTCCAATACAAGATCGATCGCTTTGATGAGCGAGTCAGGGTCCTGCACCGTATATTTTTCGATGTAATCCATCACTTTGCTCTCCACAATCGGGGTGCGAAGCATGGCCGGGTCCGAGAGATTCACTTCATCAAAATAATGAGCCCGGAAGTAGAAAAACTGCCAGTATTCATCTTCGCCTTCTGGCGTTTCTGGTAGGTCCGGACCTTTCACGGCTTTGAGGAATCGGGAGTAGAGCAAGTCCGGCTCCTTGGCAATCAACTCCCGTCGGTGATCGGTCACGGCAGTCTGAGCTGTTTTGATTTGTGTCTGTAGGGTGCTGCGCTTGTCTTCGTCTTCGGTAGAATTGAGCGCTTCTTCCATGCTGCTGATCAGGGCCTGCTGCTCCTGCAGGAAGCGGATGTCATTGTAAAAGACGCTATTCACCTTTGATCCCTTCACCTCCATCTCTCCCACAAGGTCGTTGAGATCAGTTTCCATCGAAAATACCTGGTCCTCGTCGAGAAAGAGGTCGAAGAAGGTCATTTCAGGTGGCATGACCACGAGATACATGCCCTGTGGCAAAAGCGTATCAGACTGAAAAGTGGCAGTGCCACGTACCACCTCGGCAGAGTCTTTCATGAGGGTAGCATCCCCCATATAAAACCCGAGATATACTTTCTCTGCCGTGAGGTCCTTCACGTGCACGGTGATTTTGCTTCCGGGCTGTGCCCAAACTGGGGCACTCGCCAGCATGGCTAGGAGAAGGAGGATAGATTTCATGTCTGAGGGAATTTATTCTTCGCTGAGACCAAGTTCGTGATTGAGAATGTCTTCAAGCTGCTCCATGGTGATTTGCTTGTATCGGATAATCTTGTTTTTATCCAGCACAAACACACGAGGCGTAGAGCGAAGGTCATACATGGCATCAAAGCCAGAGGCGCGAGAGGGATCTGCGGTGTGCACCCCGGCAGTGAAGTGATAATCCTTGATTCGCTCTTTCCAGATATCGACTGTGCCGTTGATGCTCACGGTGAAGAGGGATACATCCTTGTCTTTGAATTTGTCATAGACACGAGCGAGCTCGGGGGTCACCGTTTTGCAATGTGAGCAATCATAATCCCAGAAATAGAGGATGGTCCATTCCCCGGGCATAGAGTAGAGGTTAACCTTTTTCCCGCTGAGGTTGGTGGTAGTGAAATCGGGTGCAGGTCGGCCTATGAGGTTGGGAGAAAGGGCGAGGGCGCGCTCTTCCATTTTGGCTAGGGTGGCAGAATCAGCCCACCACGCTTTGCCTGTGAGGTAGTAATTCTCCACGACGTTTACGTACACACCATCATAGCCCATCATTTTGCTCTCTACGTACTTGTTGAGAATGGTCGGGACGAAATATTTGAACACTTCGTCGTTCTCTTCGGCTTTGTTGAGAATCAGGTTGATTGAGGCATTGATGGAATCAGGGTCCTTAAACGTGAGGTTATCGAGATAGGTCATCACCTTTTGGTCCAGGGCAACGGTGCGCAGGAGGCGGTCGTCGGTGAGATCTACGTTGTCGAAATAGTGTTTTTTATACCAAAAAAACTGGGCTTCCTGCTCTGTAATACTGTCAGGAATGGTGGGTTCGAGCATAGTAGCCAGAAATTTTCCATATAGCCAGTTGCCATATTCCTGCGAAATATTTCTGCGGTGACGCACCACGGTGGAGTCGATGTTGGCGAGTTGCTCCCGGAGCTCTTTGTTACGGGAAGAGCTTTCCGGCACGCCCTCCATGAGCTTGCGGAGAGAATCCACTTTGGGGCGCATAGAAGCGAGCAGGGCAATGTCACGATACATGAGCTCATTTTCCTCCGAGCCTTCGACCTTCACATTGCCAATGAGATCTTGCATATTGCTCTTCACAGAGAAATGCTGATCCCGGTCTATGATGAGCTCAAAGAAATTGTTTTCGGGTGGCAACACGACCATGTACATCCCCCCTTTGAGAGCGGTGTCGCCTTTGAAGACAAACTTTCCGTTTTGTACCAAAGCGGTATCGCGTAGGCGGTTGCTACTGCCAAATCGCACGGCAAGCAGCGCTGTGTCACCACTGAATCCGCCGATGTCAAAGGATAGCTCATAAGAGCTATCCTGCGGTGGAAGGGGCTTCCCCTCTCCCATCACCACGGGGGCTTGCTTGGTGGTAGAAGTATCTTTAGAAGAATCGCAGCCTGAAAAGGCCATGGTGGCCATCGCTGCAAACGTGAGGATCGCAATTCGTTTCATCCGGGTAAGTTAACAAGCAAATTTTTTATTCCTCTCCTTCGCCTTCGTCGCCGAGGTCCAATTTTTCTCCGGTGCTTGATGGCTCAAGCCCTAGCTCATGGTCCAGAATGTCTCGTACCTGATCTACCGAAATCTGCTTGGCCACGATATTTTTGTTTTCGTCGAGAATGAAAATTCTGGGCGTAGAGCGAATGTCATACATGCCATCAAAGCCTGACTGACGGCGGTGGTCCTGTAGGTTAATGGCAGGCGTGAGGCCATATTCGGCCACTTTTTGTTTCCATACTTCTATATCCCCATTGATGCTCACCGCCACGAATTTTACGTCGTGCTGGATATAATCAGGGTAAATAGCGGCCAGGGCCGGGGTGATTTTTTTGCAATGACCGCAGTCATAATCCCAGAAATACAGGATGGTGTATTTGCCTTCCACGCCGAGCAGCGATTGCCAGTCGCCGTTTGTGTCCTGCATGCGGAAGTTGGGCGCCTTCCTGCCGATGATCGTTGGGCTAATGGCCAGCGCTCGTTCAGCCATTTTGTTCACTTGCTCCTCATCTGCCCAAAAAGCATCACCGCTCATATAGTATTTTTCTACCAAGGCCACATACACGGCGTCCATGCCCATGACTTTAGACTGGGCATATTTATTGAGAATATTGACCACCATAAACTGGAAGAGGTCATCGTTGCCCCTGGTTTTTTCGATCATCATCACGGCGGAGGAGATGATGGAGTCGGGAGATTTTACGGTGAGGTTGTCGAGATAGGTTTTGACTTTGTTCCACATCACAGGCGTGCGCAAGAGTCGGTCATCCTGAAAATCGAGGCCTTCGAGATAGCGGGCGCGGTACCAGTAGAAGGTGGCTTCCTGTCCCTCGGCTTGCACATCGGCTGGGATTTCTGGCTCTTTCATGGCGAGAATCACCTTGCTGTAGAGCATCTCGGGATGGGCATCCACCATGGCGAGGCGGTGAGATTTCACGCCTTCGTTGATCGTATTGATCTCTTCTTGCACCTTGATTTTCGCTGCTGATCCCTCTTCCAGGCTCGCCATGGAGGTGGAGAGCTTTTCCATTTTTTTGCGCTGCTCGGCCAGAAAATGAAGATCGGCATAAAATATTTTGTTGTCTTCTGAGCCCTGAACCACCATGTTGCCGGCCATGTCCACCGTATCGGTTTTGAGGCTGAAGGTCTGATCTTTGTCCACAATGATCTCGAAATACTGGTTATCTGGTGGCAATACCACGAGGTAGATTCCGCCATCGAGAGGCTCGTCTGCGGTGAAGGTAAACTTGCCATCAGAAACGGCTACCGTGTCTTTGATATACTGCTTGTCGCCATAGTAATAAGCCAAAAAGGCCTCATCAGCGGCAAAGCCTTTCACTTCTACGTCAATTTTATATGCCGATTGTGCCTGAACACTTGCAGGAAAAAGGAGGCAGGTGACAATCAGGGCAAAAAATCTGTTCCACATAGCAGAATGGGTATAGAGTTGGTCGATGAATAGGGGAAATTTAGGCCTTTTCGGCGAGAAAAAAGGAACAAGTGTCTCATCTTTCAAATAAGCCAAAACAGGCACTTCCAGAGCCCGACATAGCGGCGTATATCGCTCCCCGGGCATATAAATCTTCTTTGTAACGTGAAATCTCCGGGTGTAGTTTAAAGACCGGAACCTCCAGATCGTTGGGCAGCGTTTCCTTCCAGGCTGTGGCTGGTTTGGCGAGAATGTCGCGCAGCGATCTGCCGGGGTCAAAGATCCGGTAGTCGAGGGCTTTGTAGGCTGCGATGGTGGAGGAATGAATGGGTGGGGTCACCAGCTCAATGCGATAGGGTAGGGCCAGCTCAAATGGGGTGAGCTCGGTCCCTATGCCAGTGGCTATCATGGGGCTATCGTAGAGAAAGAAAGGCACATCGGCTCCCAACGGAGCGGCGAGGGCCGAGAGGGTAGGGGTGTCGAGCCCCAGGGCGCAGAGTTGGTTCATGCCGTGCAGGAGCGAGGCGGCATTAGAAGAACCGCCGCCGAGGCCCGCACCTGCGGGAATGTGCTTTTCGAGCTGAATGGCCACGCCCGGCAGGCTCCCCACATGGCGCTCCAGGGCACGATAGGCTTTCACCACGAGATTTTGCTCGGGGTCGCCCTCGAGTGGCCTGCCAGACAGGCTGAGCACACAATCACCAGCCTTGCCAGCGAATCGCAGCTCCATTTTGTCATGAAGCTCGGGCATGGGGAGAAACAGTGTCTCGAGAAGGTGGTATCCATCGGGCCGCTTTCCGGTGATAAGCAGGCCGAGGTTGATCTTGGCTGGAGGAAAAAGCAAGAGCATATTATCTGTCATTCACCTCTTCAAAATCTACGTCCTGAGCAAAGTCTTCGAGGTGGACCTCGGGCTTAGGGTGATGTTTGGGCGAGGTCACTTTCACGTCGCCGTCGGCGTAAACATGCTCGCGCATGTCTCCTGCGCCAAAATTGGCGTCGTAGGCTTTTTGCTGCCTTTCGGCTTCATGCTGAAGCTTGTTCACCAATTTTTTCATCCCAAAAGCCATGATCCGCTTGCCAAACAGCCGGAAAAAGACTGTAACAGCAAGCCAGATACCAATAAGCCATAAGAGGAATGTCATGAGTGCATAAGAATTAAACGATCATCAGGAGACGGGCTGAAAGGCTCCGACGATTTCTTTGTAATAGGCTTCGTATTGATCTACGATCAACTCGGGGCTAAACGTAGAGGCGAGAGCTCGTGCCCGCTCCGAAAATTGTTGCCATTTTTCCTCATCTTGGAGGAGGGAAAGAGCGTTTTTGGCCATGTCTGCCACATCGCCCACGGCAGAGGTATAACCAACTTCTCCGTTGATCACCAACTCAGGCAAGCCGCCAGCGTTGGAGGCGATCACGGGCATGCCACAGGCCATGGCTTCCAGGGCAGAAAGTCCAAAGCTCTCATTTTCTGATGGAATCAAAAAGAGATCCCCGATGGAAAAAATCTCTTCTACGGCGCTTTGGCTCCCAAGAAAAATAATGTCGTCGCAGAGGTTGAGTTCCCGGCACAATTCCTCCGCACCTGTTCTTTCGGG
The DNA here is from genome assembly GCA_030731845.1 of Bacteroidia bacterium. Lineage (GTDB taxonomy): Bacteria > Bacteroidota > Bacteroidia > J057 > J057 > JANQTF01. The sequence goes on from JANQTF010000373.1 coordinate 8,195, forward strand.
TCCATCACCCACCATCAGCAACTTCACAGGCATCTGCTCGCGCACCTTGGCAAAGATGAGGATAATGTCTTTGATCCGCTTCACCTTGCGGAAGTTGGAGGCGTGTACGAGGATTTTTTGCCCTCCGGTAGTCACCATTTTCCGGAAATGGTCTTTGTCCTGCCGCTTGAATCGCTCCGTATCTACAAAATTATAGATCACGCGGGAGTCTTGTCCCACGCCAAAGTTTTCGATGGTGGCTTCCTTGAGGAAGTTGGACACCGCCGTGACACCGTCGCTATGTTGGATAGAAAAGCGAACCACCGGCTCGTAGGCTGGATTTTTTCCTACCAGGGTGATATCGGTGCCGTGGAGGGTTGTGATCACGGGCACGTTCATGCCTGCATCCTTGAGGATCTGCTTGGCGAGATAGGCCACCGAAGCATGTGGCACAGCATAGTGGACGTGAAACAAATCAAGATTGTGGTACCTCGCCACGTCAACCATCATGCTGGCTAGCGCCGACTCATAGGGAATGAAGTCGAAAAGTGGGTAATCCTTGGTGCGCACTTCGTGAAAGAAGACGTTTTCGGAAAACAAACCGAGCCTGATCGGGCGATTGTAGGTGATAAAGTGGATTTTGTGACCGCGAGCCGCGAGAGAAATCCCCAGCTCGGTAGCTACCACTCCACTACCGCCAAATGTGGGGTAGCACACAATTCCTATATTCATAAATCCATAAACTTGCTAGGTTGAACGAACCAAGTGTCAAATGGTTTGAAACCTGTGCAAGGTACAGCCATCAAGCGGGAAGGGCAAAAAGATAAATGGGGAAGGGGATGGACGGGTGTCTGTGTAAAAATGATGCCAGGCGATAAGGAAATCTAGCAATAGCCTTGCCCTACTCGGAAGTTCTCCCCCCAGGTGGGTTGATGTGGTTGGAGCAGCACGGGGGTCATTGCGATAGAAGTGGAAGTGATTGTTTGCTGACCTGATAGAAAGCAAACCCCAAGCAAATCTAATTCTTTGGACAGGGATAAAATCCCCCTCCATCATCCACAACTCCCAAGGAGACTTGCTCCTCAGCGTTTCCTAATTCTTGGCGTCATGGCGGTAAAAAAAGCTTATCCAAAAATCAAATAGCCCAGCATCGCGACCACACCCGTGGTGATGATGAGCAGGTAATTGGAGATAAGGCCGGATTGTAGCTTGCGGAAAGACTCTCCGATGTTTGCCACCACTGTGCCCGAGCCGTTCACGGCACCGTCCACGATGTTGTTGTCAAACCAGCTGAGGGCGCGATTGCCGATGCTCATGAATGGCTTGATGAGGATGGCATTGTAGAGCTCGTCCAGGAAGAACTTACCTTCCATCACACGGAAGAGACCACCGAAGGCTTTTTTCACCTTGGCATCGGCAGCGAGACCGTGCTTGCGATAGAGATTTCTGGTGAAGAACACCGCGCCAATGGCGAGAAGCGTGGACAACAAAATCAGGAAGATCTCCTTGCCGAAAGAGGCGTTTTCCTCAATCGCAGGATTATTGGTGATTACAGGCTCAAGCCAGTGGTTGAGCAGGTGAAACTCGCCATGACCAATGAGATAGGGCAAGCCCAGGAAACCACCCACTACGGCAAGTGCCGCAAGAATCCACAACGGAATCGTCATAGAAGCAGGGCTTTCGTGTGGGTGCTTGGTATCAGGAAAGCGCTCTTTGCCTTCGAAGGTGAGCATCGTGAGGCGGGTCATGTACACCGCAGTGAGCACCGCGGTAAGCGTAGCCACAAACCAAACAATTTTATAAATGCTGAAAGCTGATTCGTCAAACAGGAAAAGGCTCGTCAGGATTTCATCTTTCGAGAAAAAGCCAGCCAGCGGAATGATACCTGAGATGGCCAGGGTCGAAATCCAGAAGGTGGTGCTCGTAGCAGGCATGTATTTGCGAAGACCACCCATGGTGCGGATATCCTGTGGATCTTCTACGGTGTGCATGTGCTCCATGGCGTGAATCACCGAGCCGGAACCGAGGAAGAGACAAGCTTTGAAGAAAGCGTGTGTCATCACGTGGAAAATCGCGGCGGTGTAGGCACCGGCACCGAGTGCCATGAACATAAAGCCCAGCTGAGACACCGTGGAATAAGCCAGCACTTTCTTGATATCGTTTTGGGCAATGGCGATCAAAGCAGCAACCACAGCGGTGAGAGCGGCCACGATTACGATGATAGTCATGACTTCGGGGGAAGCAGAGAACACAGGATTGAGGCGAGCCACGAGATAGATCCCCGAGGTGACCATGGTAGCGGCGTGGATAAGGGCAGAGACGGGAGTCGGGCCTGCCATGGCGTCTGGCAACCAGACGAAGAGCGGAATCTGCGCAGACTTACCAGTAGCGGCAATGAAGATCAGCAGGCTGATCCACATGGCATTATCGCCGAGGCTGCCGTCGGCTACGGCGGCGTTGAGGTCGGAGAAATTGAGGCTGCCGATGAGGTTGAACACCATGATCATGGCAATGATCATCGCAAAATCACCGATTCGGTTGGCGATAAACGCCTTTTGGGCGGCGATGGCCTTGGGCATGTCTTTGTACCAGAACCCGATGAGCAGGTAAGAGCAAAGTCCCACGCCTTCCCAGCCAAGAAACATCACCACGAAGTTGTCGCCGAAGATGAGGTTGTTCATCGCAAAGATGAACAGGTTGAGATAGCCGAAGAATTTATAGTATCCACCATCGCCGTGCATGTAGCCGATGGAGTAGATGTGAATCAAAGACCCCACGCCAGTCACGATCATGCCCATGAGCAGAGAAAGCTGATCGATCTCGTAAGAGAAGCTGATGTTGAGATCTCCGGCCTGCATCCAGCTAAACAGGGAAATCTGAATCGGTGTTCCATCAAACTGAAAGAAGGCAGCAGCGATGATGAAAAAAGGGATGGCCACCATAGCGGTAGCGATCAGGCCCACGAGCGATTCGTTTTTGCGAAAACCGGGAGCGAGAAACCCACCCAGTCCTACAAGCGCAGATCCCAGGAGTGGTAGAAGTATGACCAGGGGAAGAAGAGCCTCCATGTGATTCAATTTATTGAGGAATGCCGGGAAGGGCCTACCATTTGAAAATGTTGACGTGGTTGATGTCGATGTCCTGCTTATTGCGGAAGATGGAGATGACAATTGCCAGCCCAACTACTGCTTCGGCAGCAGCCACACACATCACAAAAAACACCAGCATAGAGCCAGCGGGATTGTCCCACATGTGAGAAAAAGTCACCAAGGCGAGGTTCACGGAGTTGAGCATCAGCTCGATGCACATAAACACCACGATGCCGTTGCGGCGGGTCATCACACCGATGGTGCCGATGGCAAACATCAGCAGCGATACGGTGAGATAAGAAAGGATGGTCGGCGTAAGCAGGTCCATAAGATCTTGAAGTGTGAAGCGGAAAATTATCCTTCCTGATGGGTATGACGACGAGCCACGAGAATCGCACCGATAAGCGCAGCGATGAGCACGATAGAGATCATTTCAAATGGAAAGAGGTAGTCGGTCAGGAGGGCACGGCCAATGGGTTCTACCTTTCCGTAGGTAAATTCACCACCCGCCTCATGATTCCAGAAGCCTTTGAGGACGACCATCATCTCAGCGACAAAGGCAAAGCCCAGGATGAAGGCGGCGCCTCGACGGATGTCGAAGGTGAAGACCCCTTTCTCTTCCTGCATATTGAGAAGCATGATCACGAAGAGGAACAGCACCATGATCGCACCAGCATAAACCAGAATCTGGACCGCGGCGAGAAACTCAGCTCCGAGTGACAAATAGAGCCCTGCGATGCTGAAAAAGTTCAGAACCAATGAAAGCGCAGCATACACGGCGTTTCTGTTGAACAAAAGCCCTACGGCTCCTGCCAGTCCCAGTACGGAGAATGTCCAGAACAGGACGGTTTGAATGGTGGTCGCAGCTTCCAATTGTGATCGCTTAAAGGTTCAGTCAGCAGCCGAAAGTAACGAAAAGAGACACAAGCCTGGCACAAGTTTTTCCCACAGGGCATCGCTTGTTGGGCTTCTCAGATTTCGCCTCCCGCTTCTGATCACCGCAAAGTTGGTTCTTTTGAGCCAAATAGTCAAAGGACGGAATCCTCTTGTGAGAGAAATTATCCTTTCCGGGAATGCAGGATGCGAAAAATGGCTTCCAGATCCTCCGGGCGGTCCACGCTGTGGCCCGCTTCCTGCGTGATTCCACAGGCAATCGAATATCCCTGAGCCAGCCAGCGAAGTTGTTCGAGTTTTTCGGTTTGCTCCAGAATGTGAGGTGCAAGCCTCACCACCTCCTTCAAAATCGCCGTTCTGAAGCCATAAATGCCGATATGTTGCCAGGCTTCTTTGGGGACTCCTTGGCCATCTCGCGCATGTGGTATTGGCGACCGACTAAAATACATCGCCTGCTGCTGCTCATTGATCACGACCTTGATCGCATTGGGATCCAAATAGCGGATTTCGTCACCCAGTGGAAAAATAAGGGTGGCAATACCTGCTCCGGCAAGCAGCAAATCAGCCACCTGGGCAATTTGCCCCGGATCGATCAGCGGTTCATCGCCTTGAATGTTGATGAAATAATCGGCTTCAACCTTTTCTGCGACCTCTCCTATGCGCTCGGTTCCAGACTCGTGGTTGTCTTTGGTAAGAATCACTTCCCCGCCAAATTCACGCACATGTGCGGCGATGCGCTCATCATCTGTGGCCACAATCACCCGCGAGAGCGCTGCACATTGGCTCACTTGTTCCACCACCCGCTGGATCATGGTTTTTCCCAAAATGTCCACAAGGGGCTTGCCCGGAAACCTTGTGGAGGCATAGCGCGCCGGAATCACGCCCACGATGCTGGGCTTACTGGCAGAGGAATCAATAGGTTTTTGCATTTGCGAAAATAAGGATTCTCCCGACAAGCACGAATCGTGGGTGACTCCTGCCCCCGCAACAGGTTTCATACCCTGAGCAGGATTGATCAACATCTGGAAGATATTTAGCCTCCATTCAGATCAGGATGAATGAAATCCCCATTCTACTCGTTATAAACAAATCGGGCAATCTGCGTATGAAGGAAGAATTGGGCAGAACCTGCGATTTTTTGCAATTTTACGGCCTACTTCCCGCGCTTTTTCGTAAAGAAATCGAATTCTGGCTCCTGACCTATGAACTATCATCTGCTTCCTACCACCAATCGGACTTTGTTTCTGCTGGCTTTTTTGACGATCGGGGGTACATTGAGCGCACAGCGCGCCGCTACCATCCTCGATCATCAAGACAGAATCCGGATTGCGCCTGTCAAAGCGCTGAACTCTCCCTTTCGAGAGACAAATCTGTCTATTACGCCAGATGGGAAATACCTCTATTTCATGTCGCTAAGAGGCGGGTTGGAGAATAGTTCGCAGATCATGACCTTCGAGGGAGATTCGGTGTATGACGGAGATATTTGGTATTCTGAGCGGGTAAATGGCGCCTGGCAGCGACCCAAAGCGATGCCCTCTGGCGTGAACACGGCCAATGGCGAGGACGAACCCGTGGTGTCTGCCGATGGAAAGCGCGTCTATTTTCAAAGCTGGAATTATATCTGGGATCGCACTGGTGGTCCATACTTTGTATCCGAACTGCAGGGAAATATCTGGACAAGACCTGTGGGCTTAGGAGGCGGGATCACAGAGTTTTTTTCTGTGGTACAGGCTACGGATGGTATGACCATATCCCCTGATGAACGCACCATGATTGTGGCCGCCGGGCAGGGCTATGACACGCCCATGGACATTTATATCTCTAAAAAAGGCGAGTATGGATGGACCTATTGTAAAAAACTCGCCATTTCAACCGAGGCAGATGAGCGCTCTGTGTTCCTCGCCCCAGATGGCAAAACCCTCTATTTTGCCTCCAAAGGCTACCGTGGCTTAGGCGGGCTCGACATTTACAAAACCACCCTCAATCCAGACGGCACCTTTGGCGAGATCATCAACATCGGAGCCCCCTTCAATACCCCAGCCGATGACTACGGCTTTATTCTCACCGGAGACGGGATGGAGGCCTATTTCGTGAGAAATGGAGACATCTATTTCGCTGATTTGCGCGAGGCTGATAGCCGGATCAGGCCGGAAGTTCCCGTAATCACTCACGTGCTTCAGGGCACGGTGAGAGACAGTGCCACGTGGCGCGGAGTGCCTGCGCAAGTGCTCCTGCTCGATGCCCGCACCAAGCGACTTGTCAAAAAAGTGGATACCAGCCCCACGGGTGCCTATCGCATTGAGCTGCCCAATGTGGGCCGTGTTTATGACCAACTTGTGGTATCTACAGGCTATCCGCAAAAAACTCGTCGCATCACCATTGACCAAAAGGCTTATCCAGAAACCATCACTGCCAATTTCCTGTTGGCCAAACCTTCTTCCAATTACAGCCAGCCCTCTGCTCCCATCGCAGCCCAGCCCAGGCCTCAGCAGCCAGCCAACAACCCCAGGCCAGTAACTCCTGTTCAGCCTGTGCCTGCACCACCTGCCATCACCCACATCGAGGCCAGGCCTCAAACACCGATGGCTACTCCGCCGCCCACCATCACACCACCCCTCGTGGTGATCCCGCCAGCCGAGAATCCTTATTCATTTGATGGTGTTGCAGAGAATAACCTGATCCTACTGCTCGACGTGTCGGCTTCTATGCGCAAGTCAGACAAGCTGCCCCTGCTCAAAGAGGCCTTTTCCCGAATGCTTGTCCACATGAGGCCCGAAGACCAGATTACCATCATTGTGTATTCAGGCACCGCAAATGTGGTGCTCGAAGCCGTCTCCGCATCTCAGCAGAATGCCATTCTCGCCGCCATTGACAACCTTAGCTCCAGCGGGGGCACCAAAGGCAAAACTGCCCTCCGAAAAGGATACTCCCTCGCAAAGCAGCACTTCATCTCCGGTGGCAACAACCGCATCATTCTCGCCACAGATGGCTATTTTGAGGTAGAAGACATGTATATCATCGCCGAATCAGGGCGCAGCGAAAACGTCACCTTGTCGGTCTTTTCCTTCGGAAAACTGGCCCAGGATAAAATCGACGAACTTGCCGAGCTTGCCGCAAAAGGAGGCGGAAACTATGCCATGATCACAGAAGAAAATGTAGATACCGCCTTGCTCAAAGAAGCCAAAGCCGTGAGAAAGTAGGGTCGATTTCGCGTTAGCTTGCTTTTTCAGTCATTACTGAGACAGAACCGCCCATCTTCAGAATTTGCGTGAGCCAACCAATGCTGGCCAAAGCAAAGAACCCCGCAGCCCAGACAAGCGCGTTTGGCAGGTTCAATCCAATGGATTGGAGGCCAAGCAAGCCAGCCGGAATGGCCAGCAACCGAATCCACTCCAGGCCAGTGACCCAGGCCTTGCGCCATTCAAACAAAAACCCAAACATCAGCGTGGATAGAATCATCCAGGAACCGTAGAGCAGTTTCACCTCCAGTGAAAATCCTGCCTGGGTAAAGAAAAATAAACTATAGCCGCCGGATGCGGCCAAAAACTGCATAAACGTGTACAGCTTTGCCCCTCGAAATGGTGCATCCGTGTTGAACTTGTGATAATCTGCCGGAACCTCCTCGGGCTTCATGTAACCGCCCAAATACTCAGGGCGCCATCCAGGCTTATTCATCAAAATTTTCACCGCATCGCTTACCGATCGCGATTGCCCAATCAATTTGCCCAGATCGAGGTAATGGGCAAAATTGGCATACACGGGGTTCCAGCTTTGGAGGGGCGTGGTGATGCCGTAGTGCGGGCGCTCCTCCTCCTCGGTAAATGTGCCAAACATTCGATCCCACACAATGAAGACTCCCGCGTAGTTTTTGTCGATGTACTTGGGGTCGCGTCCGTGGTGCACCCTGTGGTGTGAAGGGGTGTTAAGAACGGCCTCGGCCCAGCGGGGCAGCTTATGGATGTGCTCAGTATGGATCCAGAACTGGTAGAGAAGGTTGAGGCCAGCAGCCAGCACCATTTGATTGGGAGCAAAGCCCATGATGGCCAGTGGCAAATAAAAAGGGAAAGCCCACAACACAGCCGTAGAACTCTGGCGCAAGGCCACAGATAGGTTGTAGTCCTCGCTTTGGTGGTGCACCACGTGGCCGCCCCAAAACAAGCTCACCTCGTGAGCCATTCTATGCGCCCAATAGTAGCCCAGGTCATAGAGCACAAACACAGCCGCGAATGTCCATCCGTTTACTGGCAGGGTCAGGATAGACCATTTTTCGAAGACCACGGTATAAATTCCGATGGTGAGAATCTGGAGAAACACCCCCGATAGCTGCTGAAGTGTGCCAGTGGAAATGTTTGTCACCGCATCGTTGAGCCGATAGGTATGCTTACGGGTGATGAATTCAAAAGCCAATTCCAGACCCATGAGGCCGAAAAATACCGGAATAGCGAGAATGACCGGGTTGAGATCCATAGTAGAGCGAAGTAAATCCCTGATTTTCAATTAAAAGTACGCTGCATAACGACCATTTTCAAATCCAGCGTAATCCTTGTCGAAACAACACACCATGCCGACAAGAGGCTGGGATTGAATTTGGGCACAACTTTCTCCTCATTATTTGGTTAAGAGCACATGAAAACAGCCATTCTCTGGTATAGAAATGACCTTCGGCTTCATGACCATGAAGCCCTGACCCAGGCCCTTGCCAAGGCAGACGAGGTACTGCCTGTCTATTGCATAGACCCTCGACTTTTTGGAAAAACGGAGGGAGGATTGCCCAAGACCGGTGCATTTCGCGCTCAGTTTCTGCTCCAAAGCCTGGAGAACTTGCGTAAGCGCCTCCAAAGCAAGGGCAGCAACCTGCTCATTCTCACCGGAAAACCGGAAGACGAGCTTCCAGCCCTTGCCCATCAGGTCGGAGTATCCTGGATTTTTGCACATCAGGAAGCCACAGATGAGGAAATTCGGGTAGAAAATGGCGTGGAGCGGGCCCTATTCCGATCAGGTATTACCCTGGAGCTGATATGGGGTTCTACCCTGTATCACAAAGACGACCTGCCGATGCCGCTCCAATCTCTCCCTGATATGTTCACTCAATTCAGAAAGCAGGTAGAGAAATTCGTGGAGATTCGTCCCACATTTCCCACGCCAGATCATATTCCTACGGCTGCCATCACGAGTTGGGGCAAGATTCCACAACTGACGGAGCTAGGCCTGACGAAACCGACCACGGATCCACGCGGGGTGATGACATTTGAGGGCGGTGAAGAAGCCGGCATAGAGCGGCTACAGACCTACTTCTGGGAAAATAATGCCCTCAAAGAATACAAGGAAACCCGCAACGGCCTGCTGGGAGCCGATTATTCCTCCAAATTCTCCGCTTGGCTGGCTTTGGGCTGTTTGTCGCCAAGATATATTTATGAGCAGGTGAAAAAATATGAAGATCTGCGCGTGGCCAATGACAGCACCTACTGGCTCATATTCGAGCTGATCTGGAGAGACTACTTTCGCTTTGTGGCACTAAAGTTTGGCAATTCCTTGTTTCATCCTGGCGGCATAAAAGGAGAGAGACATCGCGGAAAATTGGATCGGGACTTGTTTGAAAAGTGGAAGCAAGGCCTTACCGGGGTTCCGTTTGTCGATGCGAATATGCGTGAGCTTCTCCTCACGGGCTTCATGTCCAACCGAGGCAGGCAAAATGTGGCTTCCTATCTGGTCAAAGACCTGGGCCTCGACTGGCGCCTGGGGGCAGAATGGTTTGAGAGCCAATTGCTGGATTATGACCCCTGTTCCAATTGGGGAAATTGGAACTATGTGGCCGGAGTGGGAAACGATCCGAGAGAAAACCGATACTTTCACGTGGTCTCCCAGTCGCGCAGATATGATGTGAAGGGAACCTACCTTCGTACCTGGCTTCCAGAGCTGAAAGATTTGCCAACCGAGATCATACATGAGCCATGGGGTGCTGATCCCAATCAACTCAAAAAAAAAGGAGTAGTTCTAGGCCTGAGCTACCCCAAACCACTGATTTCTGGGTTGAGAACATCCCCCAAAAACATGTAGATTAGCGTTTGGAGAACAGAAATCAATAATTCACCGATCTGGAAACATCTCATACAGCTATTTTCCCCTATCTTTGGGTGACATACTCGATTATTATTGTCCATTATTGGTAAGGGAAGGAGATAGACCATGCGAATGCGTGTGTCGTTTCTCAACCAGTAATCTGAAGATTGACCATTTCGCTATCAACGATGTACCCCATGCAACGGGAAAGAGACCGCTTAGCTGCCGCATACGTCCGATTAAGACTGGCCTGGAAAGATGGCCGTCTCACACAACAGGTGCTTTCAGACCGCCTCAAAGAAAAAGTTGACGACCAAAGTGAGCTCGCCAACCTTACTCAAGGGACTTTGAGTCGCTTGCTTAACAACGAAACCTGGGGTAGCGATGAGCTCCGAAAGGAAGTCCTCATGGGACTGGAAAGGATCTTGAAAGACGACTTTCACGTGGTGTACGATGAATCTCTAAACGACTATGTGATTGAGGGCGACCCCGGTGATGATCTTATGGGTGGAATGTCGCTTTCGCCGGAGCAGTCTGAGCAGATCATGGTAGCACCGAGCCAGTCGCTCACCGCTGTAGCAGGCACCTACGTGCTCTACTATCGGGGCGCTGACCCGCACCATGGCCTCGTGAGGCGATATTTCGTGACCATTGAGGCCAATGGCGATGCCGCTGCCTATACACGCAGGAGCTGGTCTGGCAAAGCCATGCGATATGACCACCTTCTTTGGGTGTGGCTGTGGTCTTCAGCTACCCGAGAAATTCAGGGGTGTTTGTTCTTTAGCCTGGACTCTGAGAAAATTGCCGGCAACGAAGAGCTGAAATCCTTTCAGGGAATGCTTGTTAATACCACCCGCAACCAAGAGTCCATTGCTCGCAGAATCGTGATGCTCCGCACCTCCTTTGCGGATCTTAGCAGGCCTTTGGGACATTTGTCTATCTCTGGCGACTGGAGCGAATTGGAAGAGGAAGCGCCCGGAATCAAGAATTTGTTTAT
>JANQTF010000373.1:19313-30836 GCA_030731845.1 Bacteroidia bacterium
AAAAAAACAGGCTGCCTCATCAGAAGCAGCCTGTTTTTTTGTTGATTTGATCGGACGAGATCAGGGATTAGAAAGCATACCCAATAGACAGGTTGCTGCGCAAGACAGGAATCGGGAAGGAGGGAGATTTTCCGCCTACGGTGGCACCTTCTTGAGTAAGGAACCCTTCTACAAAAGGCCGGCCGTTGAGCTCAGCGTTTGCGTCGTTGATAAACTCTTCCAGGTCAGTTACCAGCGGACCTTCCACACTGCCTTCTACCCCGATGCGGGTAGGGGTAATGCCCAAGCCCATGTTCCAGTCGATGACTACGCTTTCGCCAAGGAGCCACTGCCATCCTAAGCTCGCACCTAGCCCAAAGCCAGACCAGGTAAACGATCCAGTCATGTCGGAGTTGCCTTGATTCTCCATCCATAGGGCATCAATAGCGACTTTGTAGTTGAAATAACGCACCCATGGACTAAGGTAAAATCCCTGTGGAGCGCCCTTGTCGCTCAGGTAAAACCGCACTTGTGGGGTGATAGAAATTCCGGTAAGTCTGGCTTCATTGAGGAGGCCCGTTTCAAAGTCTGTGGTATCATCTGTATCGAACTCTTGTCCGGAGACAGTACTTGGAAGGGCAATTTTGAAATCCACGCCGAGGGTTACTTTATCAGAAATTACCCCTTCATACCCGAGTTGGAGGTTGCTGATCACTGGCAACAGTTTCAGCGGGGTAATTTTGATGACATGGGTCTGTGCCATCAATGGGCTTACAAATAGAATCACTGCGATTAAGAGCAGCATGGAGCGAAATGGCTTCATAAAACAAGTTGTGATTGAGGTTAATGGAATCGGGAACATAGGTACAAATTTCTCTCCCTAACGAAAAGAAGAGCTGAAAGGTGGTGAACGATTTGTTCCCTACCGTGCTGAGATTCGCAAGATCCGCGGCTATTGCTTCACAGTTGGCAGCATTTGATACCAACTGCTAAGTTGGGTCCACCAAGCGCCTCTCAGGTCCCGAATTTTTTCTGCTAATGCTTGGTTGCTGTTGACAATTCTGTTCCAGCGCCATTTTTTTCCAAAATCCTTCCACGCCCGATAATACCGCAACGCAAAAATCGCCGATGCAATGAGCGCAGAGAGCCACAAGAGGGAGGCTGTAAAACTGCCGGTTATCGCCCACCCGATTGCCCATAGGATTATCCAATAGATAGGATAGAGGAACAAGGAGAAGGCGAAGCGGATGGAGCTATGGAAATGGTCGTCTTTGAGTTTGTTGATCGCAAAGCGGTTCGCAAATCCGTAGGGAAGGATGTTGAACAATGTGCCAAATCCATAGATCGGCAAGCCGATGAGGAAGAGCAGCGCTTGGAGCAGCAGGCCTGTGGTAGCAGCCGGCTTGTTGCGGACTTCATCATCGGTGATCTTCTCCTCGTTGAGGATTGTCTGATAGCTTTTCACGGTTTCTGCGAAAGGCTCCCATGCGCTGTCCTGTGCATCAATTTTTGATTCGAGCAAGGCGATGATTTCCTTTTCTTTGACAAAGCGAAGGCTCAGATCATCGATTTCCTTGCCTTCTGCATGGAGGAGAGATTTTCCGCCAAAGTCGCGTACGGAGTCGATTACCTCATAAAAAGTCTCGTTGCTGATGTGGTGGATCAGCTTCTTCATCGCTTCTGCGGTATCACGGCGGATGTCGATCATCGCCCGGTTGGGGTTTTGATCATATAATTCCCGATAGTCGGCTAATCGGATGGGGGGGCCAAATTTTACAAAAACCTCGGCTCCCGGATAGAGATGCTCTGAGTAATTGACCCCACAAGGGAAAATGAGCATATCCAGGGTGAAATTATGTCTTTCTTCTGCCTGAAAGGCCATCCGGACAAACCCCTTTTTGAGGGGGCGCAAGCGCCTCACCCGGCTGTGGTTTCCCTCAGGGAAGATGATGAGACGATCGCCTTGAGAAAACTTCTGCACCATCTCGTCAAAAATCTCCTCATTTGCCTTTACCACATCCTTGATGTTGTCCTGAGCCCGGTAAATGGGGCGCAGCTTCCAACTACGAAGTATGGGGTCAAAAAAACTCCCAAAAATATCGGAGCGAGTCCAGAAATAGGGCTGATACTCTCGTCTCAAGGCTGCGCCAAGGTGGAGAGCATCGACCAAGGCATTCTGATGGTCGCACGTAAGAATGGAGGGATGGTGTTTCAAAGGAACCAAATAGTCCTTGTACCCTTCCGTCTGGAACTTCCGGCAAAAAGCCTGCTTGAGGCCAAATCGGCTATATGACCTAAAAAATTCGTAGTATAAATTGAATTTCATAGGTGCAAAAATGTGATTTTTTCAAATAATTTCTCGTGCGTTTTTCCTCTGAATGCACAACAATCTGATCGCATTCCTCCCCCATGGCTGCTAAGGGGCTGTCTCCACAGCTGTAGATATTTTCCTGCGCGACCAAAAAGTAGCCAGACTGATGCCTGCCACGAGGTGCCAGATCCCCCACAAGGCTGCAATGATTGCCATGCCGCCACGCCCCGCGAATATCGGCCCGAAAATAAGCACCAATGCCACGCCGGAGTTTTGGATCCCCGTTTCGATCGAGATGGTGCGTCGCTCGCGAATGCCAAGTCCCATGACCCAGGCAAAGAAGTAGCCCCCCAGCAAAGCAACACCATTGTGAAGTGCCACCAGCAGAATCACAGCCGATATATACAGCATGAATGCATCCCAATTGGCAATGAGTGCGCCTAGAATATAGCCCGCAAAAAATAGCAGGGAAAGGACCCGGATCGGTTTGTTTACCTTGGCTGCCATGGCAGGAAAACGATGAGAAAAGAACATCCCCAAAAACAAGGGAAGTCCCAGAATGAGTAGAACGGTGGTCAAAATCTGCCAGGGATCCATCGCGATGCGCTGCATCTCTTCTGCTGCCGGCGGATACCACTGTGACCAAAACGTAAAATTGAACGGCGTCATGACAATAGAAAGCAGCGTGGATACCGCCGAGAGACTCACCGAAAGCGCTACATTTCCCTTCGCCAGCAAAGAAATGAAGTTGGAGAGATTGCCGCCAGGACAGCTTGCTACCAAAAACATTCCCAACGCCATGCTTGGGCAGGGCTTTAATACCCACACCAGACCCAGTGTGAGTAAGGGGAGAAGAAAAAATTGGGACACCAGGCCAGTGAACGCCGATTTTGGTTCCCTCACGATTCGTACAAAATCTTCTTTGTTGAGATTAAGTGCCACCCCAAACATGATCACGCAGAGGGTGATGTTCAGAATATCGAGTGAGCCTGCCGAGAAGGCGAGTTGTACAGCATCAAATTCTTCGCACATAAGCAGGGGTGGTTGGCTTGAAAGGTCAATGGGTGGTCAATATAATTCGGTTTTCCCAATTGAACCAAAGACCTGAAAATGTTTCGTCTCCTCTAGCAGCACGCCATGATCGAGCACGTAGCGTAGCAAGGCAGAACCATACTTCCCTGAGTCGTCGGCTTCTGAGAGCTGGTCTTTGTCCACAATCACGATGTGGCAGTGGCCCAGAGGCTCCACATATCGCTGTGGGAATTCCTCCCATTTCATCTCAGCATTGTGTGCCCAGTCAATTGGGGCCGGGTTTTGTTCTCCCAACAGCGCATGAATCAGGGGCCAGTTGGGTAGGATGGTAAATGCACCGGGGTAGCGATCGCGGATCGCGGCAATCTCCAGCAGTTCGGCCTTGATCGCTGGCCCGGTGGCCACATAGCGAAGGGCAGGGTAGTAGCTTGCAAGCTCCTGCGAGGGGCCGGAGAAGTCGTTGATTTCCCGATACGGAAAAAGCCAGCCTGCTACAACCAGGGCAAATGCAGGCAGCAGCAGCACGGGAATCATGGCGTTTTTCCAAGCATGATACTCCTGCCGAAAGAATGTCCAAAGCAGCGGCGTAGCTGCCAGAATGGGCGTAGCATATCCCCAGCTGATGCTTGTGCACCAGGCAAGCCCCAACAGCGCGAGCCAGGCATACCCCTCTTTTTTTCGGGCGAATGTGAGCCTCAAGGCTTCCACCACGGCCACCCACCACAACACATGCCCCAAGCGGAAGGGCGGCATCTGCGACGCTCCGGTGATCCAGACTTTGGCGGCCCAGAAAGCCAATGCGCCAGCAAGGAGCAGGATTATTGCCCACGAAAGGAGGGGAATCCTGTTTTGGCCCCAGCGAAGGAGCAGAATAAGCGCAGCGGGTCCCACAGGCAGCAGATATCCCTTGATGCCAACTTCCCAGAGGTCGCCGGAAGATCCTGAGCTGCCTACCCAGCTCCACAGTAGATCCGGGCTCCCGGGCATCTGCCATGCCCAGGCCAATCCTGCTACAACAGTGGCTCCGAGCCACAGCGCCCCTTCTGCCAGGCCTTTATTCCACCCTCGATCGAGAAGCAGCCATGCCAGACCCATGATCGGAACCGGAAAAAAGGATTGCTTGCACATGGCTGCCCCGAGCAGACACACCCACCCGAGCAGCCGCCACATTCGCCTGTTTTTTGACAATAAAAAAAATCCTGCTGAGGCAAAAAATAGCCCATCCACTGTATGCCAGGGCATGGCTGGAAAGGTGTGCAGTGCCACCAGAAAGCAGAGAATCCCGGCAGCAAGTGGCCAGCCCAGCCCAGCAGTTTTTTTGAAAAATAACAATTGGAAGCGCACCGAAGCGGCGAGCAGGATCACCATGGACATTCGCCCGAAGAGCAGCCAGCAATCACCAAACAAAAACCAAATGCTGTGTAGCCAGGGCGTAAGCGGCGGGCGCACGTAGTCGAAGTCCTGATAGATGTGTTCGCCCTGCCACACGCGCCAGGCCAGGCCCTGCACAAATCCCTGATCGGTATCGCCGAGGCTGCGTGAAGCCAGCATCCATGCCACAAGCAGCAGCGCAGCCGTGACCCACATCGTGGAGCTGCGACCGATCGCGGCGATGACAGGGGAAAAGGTGGTGTTCAGGTTCATGAAGACGGAAAATACAGCCTTTTCCTGAATTGGCTACTTCGGCACGACCAAAAGCGTGAAGGCCGCCACCGGCAGGAAGAGGAAATTGGCCATCCAAACTCCCACAAAGGCCGGAAATTCGTCGTCCACGAAGGCTTGTCCCATCACAAGCAAGGCCACATACAGGAAGCAGATGCCCAGGCCGATTCCGATTTGCAGGGCTACGCCACCCCGGGTTTTTCGCGTGGCCATGGCATAGCCGATCAGGGTGAGAATGATGAGGGCCACAGGATCAGAAAATCGCCTGTGCCGCTCAATGTATAACTCTCGGAGAATATCTGATCCCCGCATTTCCTCCAGGGAGATATAATGACTTAGCTCGGGCAGGGTCATGGTTTCTGCCTTTTGGTCCTTGACGTAGATGTCGTCTGGGGTGAGGAGAAAAGAGGTGTCGATTTTGGGTCGAAAACTGAGTTTCTCCTTGAGGCCATCGAAGGTGCGAATGCGCACATCTTTGAGCTGCCAGAGCTGTAGGCTATCTACCCAATTCATTTTGCGGGCATCCATCTTCACGATGGTGGTTTCGTCTTTGACTTGTTCGAGCCCTACGGTTGTGCCCTCGGCCCGGCTGCTGTTGTAGTAGCCGATGTAGAGGTAGCTGTCCTGGGCTACTTTTTTGTGAATGTGTCGATCGTTGATGTATGGCCGTTTTTTGAGATAGGCATATTCAAATTCTACGCGATTGGCGGTGGAGGTGGGAATAATAAATCCTTTGAGAACAAAGGCAATCACAGCGAGAAAAATGCCCGTGCCGAGATAGGGCATCATGAGACGATAAAAACTGGCTCCACCCGCCAGAATGGCAATGATCTCAGTGCGCCCGGCCATGCGAGAAGTGAAGAAAATCACTGCCAAAAACACCACGATCGGCGAGAGAAGATTGCCCCAGTATGGAATAAAATTGAGGTAATAGTCCATGATGATCCCCATGACCGGCGGCTTCTTTTCGACAAAGTCATCGATTTTTTCCACCACATCTACCATCACAGCGATCGCCATCACCATTCCCAAAATGAAGAGGAAGGTGGAGAGAAATTGCTTGACGATGTATCGGTCAATGATGTTCATGGGCGATGAGTCGGTGTGGGCTTGGGGAAAGTGGTTGGCAGAAGGTGAGGCAGGAAGTGAAAAAGGTTGCCTGCGGTTGGCATTGGCTGCCAAATATAAGGCCTTGGTAAGGACTTCGATGCAACCTCTCAGAGGTTTTCCGCTACTTTCGCTCATGGATCTGCCTTTGGTGGAGGATCAATCCAGTTTCATGCGGTGCTTTGGGCTCCAGTAGGTATCTTTTTTTATGGGGCCTTCTGTTCCAGATTATTCTCTATGCCCCTTTCAGATAGATTGAACTTTCAAACGAGGAACATAAATGCTTACCTTTGTCCCGATGAAAACGAACCTAGCCTTTATGCTTGGCATCGCGATGTTGCTGACTGCACTCAGCTCCTGTGCGCCTGAGCTTAAAAAATATAACCAATATGCCCGTAAGGGGACGCTTTCTGAAAAGGATTCAGCAGCGTTTTATTATTACAATCAGGGCGATTGCGACAAGGCCAGCTACCTGCTCGAAGAGTTGCAGTCTGCCTATCGTGGACAACCCAGAGCCAAAGATGTGCTCTACACCTATGCTTATGCCAAGTATAAGTGTGGGTTCAACATTATTGCCGCCTATTATTTCGAGCAGTTTTCCAGACTTTACCCCAACGAACCACGCACGCCTGAGTGTGCTTTCATGGTGGGTTATTGCTATTCCATCGAATCTGCCCCCTATTATCGGGACCAGGAATTCACCAACAAAGCCATCGAACAGTTTCAGCTCTATATTAATTCCTATCCCTACAACGAAAAGGTGGAAGAGGCGACCAAGCTGATCATGGATATGCGGGAAAAGTTGGCCCTCAAAGACTTTGAAACCGCTAAACTCTACTATCAACTCGAAAATTATAAAGCTTCGCTCACCAGCTTCAACGTATTCACAGCAGAGTTTCCTGACTCCCGCTATCGCGAAGAAGCTGAGTTTATGGCCTTTAAATCAGCCTACGACCTCGCAGGCATCAGTATTCCCGGCAAACAAAAAAATCGCCTTCTCGACGCCGTCGATCTTTATAAAGAGTTTGCCGCTGCTTACCCCAATAGTATCTATATGAAGGAAGCAGAGAAGATTTTTGCAAAAGCTCAAGAGGCTTTGGGTAAGATCGCATCTGAAACTGCCGGAAGCTGATCCAACCTTTTGTTGCTTGCCTCGTTTGAATTGTGTTGATTTGCTATCTGATTCTGAATACATCTATCATGATTGAGAAGTCTTTCCTCCCTATTGATGTGCATTTGTTTGGTGATAAGACCGGCAACTTGTATAAATCTCTGATGGTGGCTGGCAAAAGAGCCAACCAGATTACCCTTGACATCAAAGAAGAACTTGCTGGTAAACTGGCTGAATTTGCCCCTGCTTATGACAACCTCGAGGAAGTCATGGAAAACAAGGAGCAAATCGAGATCAGCCGCTTCTACGAGCGCAAACCCAAGTCAACTCAAACTTCTTTGGAAGAATTTATGAGTGACCAGGTCTATTCGCGCGATCCGCACGAAGACGACATGTAAGACTCCCTTCTCCCTTGCAGGAGTAAGCATACTGAATTTTACCACATAGCGAGTCTCTCAGACTCGCTATGTTTGTTTCTGAAATACTGCTACATGCTTCAAGGTAAAAAAATCATCCTGGCACTATCGGGCAGCATCGCTGCCTACAAGTCTGTGGTGCTCCTGCGCCTTCTCAAGAAGGCCGGGGCAGAGGTGAAGGTCGTCACCACTTCATCTGTGGATACATTCGTGGGAGAGCTCACCCTGAGCACCCTCAGCGGGCAGCCTGTGTTTAGTGGCCTTTGGGATGCAGGGTGGTCCGAGCACGTGGCACTCGGCACAGCGTCTGACCTGATGGTAGTGGCGCCTGCCACAGCCAACACCCTCGCCAAAATGGCACACGGCCTCTGCGACAATGCCCTCACGGCTGTCTATCTCGCTGCGCGCTGCCCCGTGATGGTAGCTCCCGCCATGGACGCCGATATGTACATTCACCCCAGAACAGCTGCCAATCTCGCTCAACTCGCCGCCGACGGTGTGAAGGTGTTGCCTGTGGGAAGTGGCTTTCTCGCCTCAGGCCTTCAAGGCCCGGGGAGAATGATGGAGCCAGAAGACATCTTTGCTGAGATCGAAGCCATGTTTTCGGCAAAACCCCTCGCAGGCAAGAAAATCCTCATTACCGCAGGCCCCACCCGAGAAGCCCTTGATCCCGTTCGCTTTCTGACCAATCACTCCAGCGGGAAAATGGGCTACGCCCTCGCAGAAGCCGCCCGCGACCTTGGGGCCTACGTCACGCTTGTGTCTGGGCCAGTAGCACTGCCTGCACCCGATGGGCTGGAGCTTCTGAGGGTGGAAAGTGCCGCGGATATGTTTGACACCGTGCGTACCAGATCCGCACAGCAGGACGTTATCATCAAAGCGGCAGCAGTGGCCGATTACACCCCTTCTCAGGTCGCCGGGCAGAAGATGAAAAAAAAGGATGGAGAGCTCTCCATTGAGCTCAAGCGAACCCAGGACATCCTCGCATATCTGGGAGAGCACAAGCCATCACATCAGATTTTGGTGGGATTTGCCCTCGAAACCAACAATGCCCTGGAGAATGCAAGAAACAAGCTGCAACGCAAGCACCTGGATTTGATCGTTTTGAATACCTTGGAAGACGCTGGAGCTGGTTTTGGCGTTGATACCAATGTTGTTACCCTCATTGACAAGCATGGGAAGGAAGATCGACTCCCGATTCAATCCAAAAAAGCCATCGCCAAGGCTATTTTAGATCGAATTCAGCAGCATCTTCTCTCTTGATAAACAGAATCCAATGAAACAATCTCTGATACTTTCCCTTTTGCTGACCGGAATGCTGACCTTTGGCCCGGCACGACTCGCTGCACAGGAGCTACTCGTCAATGTCACGGTAGATGCCTCGCGAATCGTGAGTGATAAAAGTGTATTTGACGACTTGCAGCAGGCCATTTCCCGCTACCTCAATTTTCAGCAGTGGTCCACCGATAAATTTGAGGGCTCGGAGCGAATCAGGGCCAATATGACCATCATCGTGCAGTCGCGACCTGCTCCTGATCAGTTTGTGTGCCAGCTCAACCTTCAGGTTTATCGCCCGGTGTATAATACCACCTACGAAACGATGCTGTTTAACCACAGTGACAAGAAATTCAATTTCACCTATGTCCAGTTCCAGCCCCTGCAGTTTGTCGAGAACACCTTTACCGACAACCTCACCTCGCTGTTGAATTATTATGCCTACATCATGCTGGCCTTGGATTACGACAGCTTTTCGCCTTCAGGGGGAGCTCCTTATGTGCGCAAGGCCCAGGAAATTCTCAATCTTGCGGTAAGTAGCGCGCTGGAGTCAGGTTGGAGAGCCAATGAAGACAACCAAAACCGATATTGGTTGGTGGAGAATATGCAGAACAGCCGCTATCGCTCCTTTCATGAGGCGATGTATAAATATCACCGTCAGGGACTTGATATGATGGAGAGCACGCCAGCCCAGGGCCGTAGGGCCATCACCGCTGCCCTCAAAGACATCGAAAGGCTGCATCAGCAAGATCCGATCCTCATGATTACCCGCGCGTTTCTAAACGCCAAAGAAGATGAACTTGTGAAGGTCTATCAAGCCGCCTTCATCAACGACAAAAAGGAATTCCTCCAGATCATGCAGGAAATCGACCCCGCCAACATCGGGACCTATGAGAAGGTGAATGAGAGCAATTGAGGAGTCAGGGGTCAGATGAGAGAAGTCAGACAAGAGTCAGAGCTGATCTGCTAAAAGGCTGACAGGCTTGCGAATCATGTCAGCGTTTAATCCCCCAAAAAAATAAGGACACAAAGATTAACAAAGCAGCTTCGTGAATCTCCGTGCCCTCTGTGCCTTTGTGGTGATTTCTTTCTTGTCTCGCCTCTCGCAGCGAAGCGGTCTCAATCTCTCCCCTCTCAACATCTCACCTACTGCCGATCACAAACCCGATGCCGAGGCCGGCGCGGAGGAGAGGCAATACCAGCGGGGCTCTTACGCTGAGGCCCCTGTTGGTGAGGAAAGCCGGGAGATCATCTGGCGAAAGATTCACCTTGAGCTCTTCGGAGAGCGCGTCGAAAAGGGCTTCGTAGCCCGCGTCGGTGAGGGATTCATCTACGATTTCAAGTTTGAGAGGCGCATAACTCGCACCACCCCCTGCGTAGAAATCCAGCGCGATCCTCTCATCGGCGATGAGGAACTGCGCGCCAAGTCCGACGCCCACCCCAAAAATCTGGAGCCTTAGGCCCGATTCTGTATCGATGGTTTCCTGATTAAAAGGAATGCTGTATGGAATGGTCATCTTGTGATAGGCATAGCGGCCAAACACATTGAGATAAAAGCCGCCGGGAGCACCCTTTTTTCCTAGATATCCTCTCAGCTCTGGCGTAGCGGCAAATTTGACATAGGTGCCATTATTCCCAAAGTTGTTATTGTCTGGATCATTGAGAATCAAAGACCGGGCGATCTGACTGCCAGGAATCGTTCTGATGGGGGTGAACCCCAAGGTAAGTTTGGCCGAAAAATAATCTCCGATGGATTGCTCAAATCCCACCGCGATATGTTGGCTCACGAGGTTGTGCAATTGGAGGGAGGCGACAGATTGTGCAGACAAGGTGCCGATCGCACTGAAGAAAATCAGGAAAGTCGAAAAGCGCAGAAAATGCATAGAGGATGGTAATCAGTATGGGTCGATGAAGGAGGGAAATTATTCTTCGCCAAGGCTTTCTGTTTTGAAGCCGATGGGCGTAATGTTTGGCTCGGGGCTGAGGAAAGACCTGAGGTAATAACGATAGAAATTTCCGATTAGCTTATAGAGAGAATCGTTGACCTGCCGAAAATCATCCGGTTGCGATTCTTCTGGCAAGGTGAAGCGCAAGCCCTGCGGAAATTCAAGCAGCCATTCACTGCCTTCAGGCGTCATTTTTTTAAAACGAACGTCCTGGATGAAATCCTCTTTGGGAAAACTGCGGGGCCCTTCTTCCAGTTTGATGCCAAAGCGCAGATGGAAATAGGAGTCCTGATTGAGGCGAATGTAGGCTCTTGGGTGGCCGTTGAATCGGCGATCCTGCTCATCGCGGTAGCTGATTTTGTCGGGGCTGAGGCCGAAATCTTCTGTGATCGCAGCAATCAATCGCTCGGCAAAGCCTACCGCAGATTCCTTGTAGGTTTTCATGCTGCGTTGATGATCGGTATAGATCTGACAAAGGTCTTCGTATCGTGACATAGTCATGTTGGATAAGGGTGAGGGGCAAAAGATAGGATTTGTTGACCAAAATGAAGCCACGGGAACAGGATATTGATTGAATGCTTGATACAATTGCCATTCTTTTTGCATTTTGCAAGGAACTAATGTTATGTCCATGGACCTTTCTTCCCTTTCTGGCTGGCTCGATCTTCTCGTTTTGTGTGTGGC